>JAFGJF010000034.1 GCA_016929205.1 Anaerolineae bacterium | reverse complement strand
TGATGATCATCTGGGGCGATGGAACTACAGAGCGGTTCCCTTGGCTCCAGAATCGGGGTAAGTTATTTTTGCACCATTCCTTAGCTACCTGATCACCGTCTGCGCGCACGCCGAGCAAAACTGCCCGCGCACGTTTCCCGGTGTTGGGCAAAGGCTGCACTGGGCTTTCGAAGACCCGGCTGCCTTTGTGGGCGATGAGCAAGCGACATTGGACAAATTTCGCCAGGTACGCGACGAGATCGGAGTGCGCGTTCAGGCGTGGATCGCGCAAATGTGATGCCTGGCAGCAGATTGGAGGAAAAGAATGACAATGCAAACCGACGACGTTCCAATCTGGCCCGATGCAGCCATCCAGTTTTTTCCCTCCAACCTGTTCAGGTATCGCGTATCCGGCGTTGCAATCATCGACCGGGTGATTGATTTTTACCAGAACGAGACCCCCAAACAAGGTTGGGTCGCCGAATACGAGCCGCTTCGCCATATCGATCAAGCCGTGCTGGGGTTCACCAAGGATACACGCTCGGCGACGATCATTGTTGAACAGGTGCAGACAGACTTGGCGAGGGTGATGGTGCGTGTTTCTGAACATTGGCCGGTGCCAAATCCGGTGTGCGGCTGATTCGGCCGTTTAATGTCTGTGTCCGTTATGGTGTGAGCGACCGGGGTTCGTTTTATGGATTGTCTGTTCGCTTTTTTGTTCTTGCTCATCGCTCCCGTCGTCCTGTTGATCGCCAAAATAGCCCGCCCCGCAACGTTTCGGACGCCGTCGACGCGCCAGGCGACAATACACTTGATCGTGGCTGTGGTCGCACTGGCTTTCATCATTGGGATGGTGTTTTTTCGCCCGGATGGGCCATTTATGCCGCTGACGGCAGCGAGCTTTTTGGCTCTCGGTGCGTGGGTTGTATACAGAACAGCACGTCGTTTGCACCTTGCCCGCTGGCTCGACCACGAAGGGGTGTTGGTGCAGGCGGTGGGCATTGACATTTCTCTGGGCAGTGATGATGAGCAGCACGGTGTGCGTTACGTCTATGGAGATGATTGGCGAGGCCAAAGTCCGTTGGGACGGTGGATCAAGCGGGCCAGCGACAGCCGTCGAATCGAAGTGGTTGTGCGCTATTTGCCCGATCAACCGCAGGTGCACCGCATCCAGGCAATTGTGTGCGAGGGCGAGGTATTGTTAGAAGCCCCCCCCAGTTACGAGGTTCGCAAGTCAGGACTAAAGACCCGTGCCGAAAGGCAGCGCGAGCAGGCTCAAAAGATCCGGGATTTGTCGGATGAACTGTCTGGTGCCGGGTTGAGCGACCCCATCGCCGAATATACGGCTGGCGGCAAACCCAGCATTGTCGCCGGCATAGTGATCCTCTTTCTGGCTGGCGCGCTGATCTTTGCGCTCTCGATCGCCACACTCCAAGGCACGGTCGATCAGATGTGTCCGGGGTATGGCCTGAGCGCTCTGGTACTGCTGCTCCTGGCCTTTGGCATATTTTTGTTGACCGACCGCCAGGTACGCTTCCTCGTTTTTCCCGAAGGGGTGGCCCGCCTGGCGGGGAAGCGGGTTGATCTTTATCGTTGGGAAACAGTTGACGCGGTGATACAGGAGCATAAGTTAAAGTCAAACGGTCGGATGCGGCATCGCTACTTGGTTCAATGCCAGGATGGTCACACGCTCACCTTGACCGACCGCATTCCCTTTGTCGATGCATTGATCGCCGAGTTGGAGCAGAGTCGGCTTGAGCACGAGCTGCCGCCACTGTTGCGTGCCTATCGAGATGGCGGCACCCTGGTTTTTGGTGCGCTGAGCCTCGATCTGGCCGGGCTTCATTGCGGCCAAACGGTGATCCCGACGCAGGAAATCGGCGGTGCCCAAGTCATTTGGGGACGCAATGGCGGAAGTTTCGAGATCAAGCGCACGGGACGGTGGGAGTCGCTGCCCCAGGTCGATGCCGATAACACGCCGAATCTCGGCCTTCTCATTGCCCTGCTCGACCAAGTCGCCGTACCGGGCTTTGAGTGTGCCTCATCTTGGGAGGATGAATTGGAGCCAAATGGCCGCTAGACGTTGCTCAAATTGTGACACGCCGCTTTCAGCCCAAGTTCGATTTTGTCCCGAGTGTGGGATTTCGCTGCTTTTGCCGGACAAATGCCGTTACTGCGGTACTCCGCTGCTACCCGACGAGCGTTTTTGCGGTGAGTGTGGCCGCGAGGTGCGACCCGTATCGACGCCTGAGGCTGTCGATACCGCCGAACCAGGGCCGCCTGGACCCCCACCTGCTGAACCTGAGCCTCAAGTCGTGCAAGAACCACCGCCCGTGGTGATACCTCCACCTATCTCTGCGAGCATCGAACCGTTCCCGCCACCGCCAGTGCCGAGGCGCAAGCTGCCCTGGATGTGGATCAGCCTGGCAATGATCGCCATCGCTGTGCTGATCGTTCTATGCAGCCTGCTCGTTGTGCCCAAGTTGATCCAGCCGCCGACGCCTACCCCGTCGACGCTGCCCTCTTGGGTCGGGACGCACACCGAAACCCCTGGGCCGGCCGCCGCAGGGCCAACAGTGACCTCTACAGAAACAAAACGAACTACGGCATCGACAGTGCAAAACACGGCGACACCACTGCCCACGGTGACCCAAGTCCCTCCGACCTTCACATCGACGCCAGTCGATTCATCGACTCCGACGCCGCCCTTTACGGTGACGCCGGAAGCGTGGCCGGGCAAAGAGTATACTATTCAGCCCGGTGACTGGTTGACTACTATCGCCCAGCGCGAGTATGACGATCCATTGGCCTACTGGGCGATCGTTTACTATACCAACCTGCGCTGCCAGACCGAGACTCGTTTCACCTGCATCGAAAGCCCCGATGAGATCGACGTGGGCTGGCTGATCTATCTGCCCAGCGCCCAGGAAGATCAGGAAAACGAAGCCCGGCAGTTTGCGCAGATGCCACCCTGCAACCCGGCCTCGGTGACAGGGGATATTGAGGTGATCGGTAGTTCGACCGTCTATCTGCTCACCGACCAGATGGCGCGTCTGTTCAAGGCCGCCGGCTTTGGCGGGAACGTCTCGGTGGAGGAGACCGGCACCGGCGGCGGCTTTGACCTGTTTTGCGGCCAGGGCCAGGCTGACATCGTCAATGCCAGCCGCGCGATCAAGGACGACGAGCTGGCTCAGTGTCGCACTGCTGGCCGCGAACCGCTCGCCTTTCAGGTCGGCACCGACGCGCTGCCGATCGTGGTCAGCCAGCAGAATACCTTTGCCCAAAACCTGACCCTGGAACAGCTCAAGCTGCTTTTCACCACTGCGACGCTGTGGTCCGACGTCGATCCGGCCTGGCCTGCCGAGCCGATCGAGCGGCTGGTGCCCACCCAAAATCACGGCACTTTTGACATTTTCAGCGACTTGGTGCTTGATGGCGACGCATCGACTCTGCTGAACGCCGACAAGCTGACCATGAACGACGATATGGGCTTTTTGGTCTTTTCGATCCAGCGCAGCCCGTATGCAGTAGGCTTTTTCGGTTATGCCTATTATCGAGATAACAGTGATGTGTTGCGGGCGATCTCGATCAACGGCATCGAGCCGCGTCAAGAAACGGCGGACTCGGGCACCTATCCACTGTTACGTCCCTTGTTTATTTACTCCACGGCAGATATAATGCAGGAAAAGCCGCAGGTCGATATGTTTGTCAACTGCTATCTGCGCAACGTGCGGCAGGAAATTCTCGGCGTGGGGTATTTTTTGCCCGATCAAGAGCGATTCATCACCGCGATCCAGACTTACCTCGATGCCCGGTGAAAAGGTGAGAGGCTAGACGATGAAAGCTGTGTCTTTGTTAGGGCGGGGGATGAATCTGATCATCTCGCTGCTGGTGGCGGTGAGCTTTTTTGCCTGTGGGGCACTGATCACCTTTTTCTTTGGCAGCCAGCAGCGGCAGGAAATCAGGTATCTGGAGGGCCTGCTCGTTCAGGATGCGGCGGCCTTTGGTAAAGCGGCGGCTGGGTCGGAGATGATTGTGACCGGCGCGCTCGACCGCAACAAGGCTCAACACAGCAGCGGCCTGGTCGCCTATGCGCAAGAGCGGTGGGATGTCACCTATGACAGCGAGGACGGTTACGAGGGCGATTGGGAGACGGTCGAAGAAGTCTGGCCTTCGCTGCTGCTGTTGACACCGAGCGGGCGAGTCAAGACAGGAGCGGTTGGTAGCGCCAAGTATGGTGGTGTGCAGTATGCCGAGATCGTCCGCTACTCGGACAGCAGCACCAAAGCGGAGGGCATTCCCGAAGGCTCGATTCGTGTCACCGGCTACAAAAACGGCGACATACTGACCGTGGTCGGATACAAGAACGACGCCGGCTTGCTGGTGCCCACCCGGTTTTACGGCGGCACGCCCGACGCGCTGCTCAAGGAACAAAAGCAAGCAAACTGGTTCTTGACCGGTTTTGGCGCATTCTTTATGCTTCTAAGCCCGCTGATCTTGATCCCGGCCATCAAGCAGCTTTTGACCGGACGGGTATAGGCATCCGCAATTTTGTTGTAAAATCTGTCATAAACAAGTATTTTATCGTTGATTTTGGAGTGGGGTGAGTGTTATGCCGTCGACGCCCAAGTTGAACTGGATTCTGGCGGGGTTGTACGTTTTGATCGCATTGATTGTGCTGGTGTTGGCCATAGCCTCCCCGCCGATCCGCGCCGTCTCGTATGCGCCACTGCGCGATCTGATCTTGCCCGAACCTAAGCCGATCACACTGTCGCTGCTCTATTCAACCGAAAAAGCGGCCTGGCTGGAAGAAGCCGTGCCCGCTTTTGTCAAGTCGAACCCGCGCATCCAGGGCCACCCGGTAAAGGTCGAGTTGAAAAAGAGCGGCTCGCGCGAGATGGTGCTGGCCGTGCTGGATGGCAGCGGAAAGCCGGATATGATCAGCCCGGCCAGCATGCTGCAAATTTCGATGCTGCAAGACCTCTCGGCGAGCAGATTTGGCCGCTCCATCGTCAACCCGGCAGATGCCCCCACTTGCCGGCCTGTTCTGTACACGCCGCTGGTGTTGGTGGCCTGGCAGGAACGCGCCCAGGTATTGTGGGGTGAGAATCCAGGCAGTCAAATGTGGTCGAGCTTGCACGATGCGCTGGTCAATCCCCAGGGCTGGGCGGCCTACAACCACCCTGAGTGGGGCTACATCAAGTTCGGCCACACCGATCCGCTCAAGTCGAACAGCGGATTTCAGACCATCTTGCTGATGACCTACGACTATTTCGGCAAGACGAGTGGGCTGAATAGCATCGACGTTTTGTCTAGTGAAGGCTATCAGCAGTGGTTTAAGGAATTTGAAGGCACGATTTCGAAATTCGGCGACAGCACCGGCACCTATATGACCGAGATCATTGCCTATGGCCCTAGCCTGTACGATATGGTCGCCGTTTATGAGGCAACGGCGATCGAGCAGGCCGAAAATGCGGTGGGACGTTACGGCGCGTTGCAAATT
>JAFGJF010000283.1 GCA_016929205.1 Anaerolineae bacterium | reverse complement strand
TGGGCGCGCAGAGTGCGGACGATCTGTTTGTAATCCTCGGGCTTGACTTTGTAACGGACGGTGCCCAGCGCTGCGCCCGGCGTGCGGCGCAGCAGATCGAGCGTCTCGCTCGACTCACGGGCCAGATCGATCAGATCGTTCTGCAGCAGCCCGGCAATGCCGCGCCGCATGCCATATATGCCCGTTATTTGCGAGTGAGCCATCGCTTCGTGAATGAGACCGACCAAGCTGTTGTTGATCACCTGTGTCGGGCCGCCCGATTGGCCGACGACGAGTTTTCCTTTTAGCATACCTGTCTTCCTTCTGGCATAGATCTTGCGTTTTGATTGGCGCATTGGATTTTACCGGTAAACGGCGTTGACGTCAAACAGATCGCCATCCGTAGAGCAAGATGGTGAGCCGCGTCCATCAGGTACGGGCTGCGATCTCGTCCAATGCTGCGGTGACAAACTGCCCCAGAACCAGGGTCAGAATTGCGTCGAGCTCGGTAAACTCGCGCTGTTTTTTATTGATCATTTCAATCACGCCAATGGGCCTGGCGTTGCGCATCATGGGCACGCACAGCATCGATCGCGTGAGAAAGGTAAACTCGCGGTCAACGTCGGCAGAAAAACGCCAGTCTTGCTTGGGGTTGTTGACGATGGCTGGCTCGCCATTTTGCATCACCCAGCCGGCGACACCGACGTCCTTGGCGATGCGGTGCCCGGCCAGGCGTTCGGCGGCGCTGCCGTGGACGAATTGAAAGACCAGTTCGTCCGTTTGCTCATCCAAAAGCAGCAAAGAGCCATCGTCTGCGTCCATAGCCTGCATCATATCTCTCAAGCGCAGGCCGATGACACCTGGCAGATCTTTTTCTTTTTCTATCCACTGAATGGCCCAGTACAGCTCGGTCAACGACGCGACACAGCGCTTCAAGGATTCGATCTCGGTTTGCTGGGCCTCGTTCTCCTTTTTCAAGCGGGCGATCTCTTGCTGCAAAACGTGGACGGCTTGTGCGCTCATGGCTGCCTCCTCTATCCAATCATCTAAAACTTGTCACAAATGGCCATACCTGTTGGCCGTCAAAGTAATATACCTCTCGTTCGGCAAATTGATCGATCAACTGCTGCGTCATCGGCGGGCACTCGCTGGCATAGACGACGCTGCCGTCCAGTTCCGGCGCGTTCATCGAAAAGGGAACGGCATAGTCTTTCCAGCCGCGCTCACCGGTGTGCACGATGACCAGGGCGTTGTCCAGACCGGCCTGTTCGAGGATCGTTTTGGACGCGGCGCTGATGCCGAACAGGTTGTGGTAAGCATGCCACTGCCACGGCAGGTAAACCAGGAGATCGATCGCCAGCAGGAGAGCCAGCACGCCACCCAAGAGCCGCACCTGCCACCTGTTTTTTCTCCGTGCCCAATGCCATACGCGCACGATGCCGGCCGCGGACAGAACAAACAAAGCCGACACGATCTCGTACGTGTAACGCGGACCAAAGAGGTCGCCATTCGTCCAATAGAGCACATAGGCCAGGATCAAGACCAAGGCCGTGCCCGCCAGGAACAGATCCCAGAATCGACGCGGTTTGAACAAAAAAGTGCAAATGACAAAAACCAGGCTCAGGCCCGGCCAACCGTGCAGCCAATTTGCCAGCCTGCCAATCACAAGCACCGCCTCGCCGAGCCCTATCCAGAGCGTATTCCCCTCTGGCTGCGGGCCGTGTCCGGGGCCAAAACCGATGCGGTCATAGGGCCAGAACAGAACATAGGGCGAAAGCAGCGGATCGCCGGTCCAGATGGCATTGAACAAGGGCACGACCAGGGCCAGCGGTACAACCCCCAGCCCGATAAACCAGAGCCGTTCCCACTCACCGTATCGACCCAATCGCCATAGGGTATACAGTGCGGCCGGTACGGCGATAGCGACTGCCGTATAGGGGCGAATGACAAAGGCCATGCCCAGCATCGCGCCACCTGCCAAAGCCCATTGCTTCATGGCACGTCCTTGATCAAAGGTCCGTTTGAAACAGAGCAGAAACGCCGTGGTAAACACCAGGCAGGACGTATGAGACATCAACGATCCGGACAAGAGCAGCACAAAAGGCGACGTCACAGCCAGTGCGGCGGCCAGGCCACCGGTCCATGTGTCGTTTATCTCGCATCCCAGGCGAAAGATCAGGGCGATCGTCAGCGCCGCGCACGCCGCATTGACCCACCATGGTTGTCCCATCTTGACACCCGTAGCCAGCAGCGCGGACCACCCCGGCGTATACTTGGCAAAACGCCGCCCCTCATAATCGAGGACAAACGGAGCGAAAAAACAGTTTGAATGCAAGACGGCCTGGGTGTGTGTCTTGCCGGCAGCAAAAACCTGAGCCTGGAACAGGTACGCCACTTCGTCTTCCAGGTGCGGAACGCGCTCAAAGAGATACGTGGCGATCGCGCCTGCAGCCGTGAACGCAACCAGGCACAAACCCACTGCGGCCCAATGAATGCCTGTCCAGTGCGTTGTTTGGCTCATCCGGCCGCTCCGTCGCTCGCGTATTGGCGTATGCGGCTGATATAAGGTCGATCCAGGAAAATGCGCTTGTAATGATCAGGCAGCGCGTCTGTCAAGAGATCGAGTATGGCTCCGGCCTGGTGAAAATGCTGTCGCGCACGCTGTGGATGCCCCAAGCCGGTCACCGCCTCCCCCAGCATGGCTTCGGCGCGAAAGGCGTTGTACGGGTAGCGCAGTCGAGAGCTTGTGCGCGCCAGCAAGGCCGTTCTCTGCGCGGCCCGCCATTCCTGGCGACCCAGGTAAGCGCGCGCCAGCCCGATCCTGGCATCTACCGTCAGCACTTCCAGGTTGGCTTTGCGAGCCATTGCTCTTGCTTCCGTGCAGAGTTGTTGTTCCTCGGTCCACTTTTTGTCGATCGCCGCAAGCTTGCTCAGCCCCAGCTTGGCACGGATAATCGTCTGCACGGTGTTGCTCTTGTAGCCCAGGCTCAGCGCCTGCTCAAAGGCGTCACGCGCCTCCTCATATCTCTGCAATCCAACCAGGGCTTCACCCACGACGTCCAGACACGATAACAATGCCTCGTGCCATTCAGCCGTCGCAAATGTCTGGATAGCTCTCTGCAAATAAGCATAGGCCTCGTCGTATGCCCCGATTTGAATCAGCACCCGCCCTAACGTTCGATAGGCCAAGGCGGCATCCAGGGAAGCCGGATGTCGATGGACGACATCTTGAGAGGCGGGCAAGGCGATGGATTGAGAAACGGCGCTTGCCGAAACAGTGCAAGCCAGCTCGTCAATTTTCTGCATCGACAACCGGATCGCCTGTCCCCAGCGGCCCCGGTAAACCAATACCTGCACCAGGTATTCGAGGCCCTCGGTCAGCGCATATTCGCCGTGTGTCACCTGGTGCGAGTCCAGCGCGCGCTGCAAAGTGTCCATGGCTGAATCCAGATCCCCGGTGATGTATTGCGTATGGCCCAGCCCAACCCGGCAGCGGGCAACGGATGGCGCATCATTTTGTTTTTCAAGCAGCCGCAGCGCTTGCCCGAACACCAATTCTGCTCTTCCCAAGATACCTTGCGCGGTATAAAGCCTGGCTATCAGGCACAACAGGTTGGCAATTGGGACGTGTGCGTCCAGGGCTGAAAAGCGCTGCATAGCCTGATGGGCCGAAAACTGGGCGTCGGGATACCTGGCCTGCCGGAACCTGATCTCGGCCACGTACGACAATGCCCTGCCTTGAGCGTCAAGATCGGCCAGTGTACCGGCAAGGTGAGCCGCTTGTTCATAGTCTTCAAGTGCGGGCAACATCTGTAACAATTTTCGGCGTACATCACCGCGCTTGAAAAGCAGCTCAAGCCGGGTTCGATACACATACGAGCGAAAGTCAGGATCTGTTTCGCACAACTCGAGCATCTCGGCCGCGCGATCGTACAGGCTCAACGCTTTGGCATAGTCTTGCGAGTTGGCGGCCTGCTGTCCGGCCTCAAGCAAGTAAAATGCAGCCTTGTCCCACTCGTTTCCACGTCCAAAGTGATCGGCTATCGTTTCGTTCCACACGGGCAGCGCTCCGGCATACGCTTTTTCCATCGCTTTCGCTACCTGGCGGTGAAATCGCTCGCGGTCCAGGCTGAGCAGCCGGGCATAAATGACCTTGCGCGTCATTTCCTGGCCAAAGAAATACGTCTTTGGATCGCCGGCCTGGTTGCGCTGGATGATCTGCGCCCGCTCTAGCTTTTTCAGGCGTACCTGCAAATCGGCCGGCGAGATTTCGATCGGGTGTGCGATCTGCAATACCTCTTGGGCAAAGTGCCGGCCGATCACAGCGGCAATGCGCAAGGTCAATTTGCAGTCCTCATCCAGGTGATCGACCTGAGACTGGATAAGTTCGACGATCTCTTCGGGAATGGCGTCAGCGTCCAGGGCAAAGCCAACGTCGGAAACAAGATTGGACACGTTTCCAGATTCGAGAATGGCTCTTACCATTTTGTGCAAATAGAAGGGGTTGCCCTGCGCCTGGCCAACCAAGCGGGGTGCCAGATCGACCAGGAGCCCGGCATCCTGTAAAAGCTGCCGGGCTAGGGCCAGGCTGTCTTGTTGGTCGAGTTCTCTCAATACGATCTGTGTCGTCGCGATCCGTTCTGTAAAGGCCAAGGTGGTCGTGGGGCGGTAGAGCACACAGATCAAGAGTGGTGCATTTCCGGCACGGTTGGCCAGGTCGTTAAGCAAGGCGACAGAATCCTGGTCGATCTCTTGGGCATCATCCAGCACCAAGAGCAGAGGCTGGCGTCGCGCAAGGGCAATGAACAAGTCAGTCACCTGATGGTGAAGCTGCAAACGACGCTGCTCGGGCAGGACGGCCTGCGGCAAGGCCTCTCGTTCTTCCAAGAGTCCCATCAATTCGAGAAACAGATCGGCCTGTCCAGGCAGTTCGCTGGAAAAAAGCCCCAGTTGGCTTTGGACTTTTTCTCGATGACGTTCCAATTCCGCTTCTTGCAGGTCAAATATGGCGCGCAGCAATTTTGCCCAAGATCCATAGGCTTTGCTGTCTCCACGCTGGCGACTCTCCCCGGTGTATGCAAGCCCACCATCCCTGGTCCAAAGCTGTATCAGCTCGCCAGCCAGGCGCGATTTGCCTACACCAGCCTGGCCGGAAATGGAGAGCAATTGCGGCCTTCCACGCCACGCAAGCTCTTTTGCTTTTTTCAATACGTCCATTTCGGCCCGACGCCCGAACAAAGATTGGCGATCGGCGATCGAGAGGGAGCCGAGATCGTCATCGGACGCGCCCATGCGGGGGGCAAGCAGGATAAAAGTAGGCACGGGTTCGATTTTACCCTTGACCTGAACATGTCCCATGGCCTCAAAATCAAAACGTCCTGTGGCGCGTTTTTGCACCCAGCGCGTGACAACCACTTCACCCCATTCTGCCAGGTCCATCAACCGCGATGCGAGGTTGACTTCATCGCCAACGGCTGTGTAGGTGCGGCGCACCGGCGCGCCGACGTCTCCGACAAAAAAGATATTGCTGCTGATGCCAATGCACTGTTTCAGTCGTTCGGCAGCAGCGCCGGCACGCATCCGTACGTTGACGACGGCCTGCTGCATATCCCAGGCACACGAAACGGCCCGCTGTTCGCCATCCTCGTACGCGGTCGGGGCGCCAAAATAGACGACGAGCACGCCTCCGCTGGCGCTGATGTCAATCTCGTTGAGACGCCCACCATAGCGCAAGATGCAGTCGCGCATCGTGGTGTAATAAATCTGCAAAACTTCGCCAACCTGGGGCTCCCAGTCGTAATTCAAGCCGCCGAACTTGACAAACATGACCGTGACCCAGCGGTGCTCCCCATAGACGCTGCGTTGTCCCTGGTGAATGCGTTCCACCAGTTGTCGAGGTAGATAGGGCGACAATCGCCGGATCAAGGTGGCCGCCTGTTCTGGCTTGAGAGCGGCAACGTCGGGGAGCTGGACCGGTGGAAGGGTGGGCACGTTAGTTGCGCCATGGATGGGACGGAATGTATCCCGTGCCTCGCCGATGTCCAGGTGCCCCGGCATGCGGTTAATGAGGGCTGCATCGGCAACGATCTCGCCCGGGCTGGCGCGATCCTCGGCCTGCTGGCAGCGAGCCAAAGGACGCCCGGCAAAGACGGGCTGCATCTCTTTGTTTTCGTCGCCGACAGTGGTGTTATAGATAGCGCCTTCGCCGATGCCGATTTTCATTCGCAAGGGAAACACGCCGGCCGAGGTATGCACCTGCTCGAATTCAGACATCGCATCTTGCATACGCAGGGCACAATGCAGCGCGGCGCCCAGGTGCGCATCTCCCCCGTCGGGCTGTGCCGGAAAGGTGACGATCAGCGCGTCGCCTGCAAATTTGACCACCGTGCCGCCAAGGGCGACCACGGGTTTGGACATAACGCCGAAATAACGATCGAGCAGCGCCGAGAGCTCTTCAACGCCTTCTCGCCCTTTGCGAGACAAGGCCTCGGCAATGGTCGTAAACCCTGAAATGTCGACAAAAAGCACGGCGGCATAGATGCGCTCTTCTCGCCCGACCAGAGTGCGATCGGGATCGGCGAATGCCTGCCATACCCAATAGGGCGGCACGTAGGGAATGATGCGCTTTAGGATCTCGTGCTCATTCATTTGCCATCATCTATCACCCATCCCCCATCACCCATCCCCCAATTATCTGGAAAACGTCCATTCATCGCTGGCGTATTTTTCTCTCAATCGAGCTGCTCGTTCGTGCTCGACGGCGGACAACGTTCCTGGCGCCAGTTCCAGGTTCAAGGCGCGTGAAAAGCCTTCTGCCAGGGCCGGCACGACGCGATCGAAAGGTATATCACGGCCCAGCGCGTTCTCAAGCGTGATCGCACGCCCAAGCAGCTTGGCACGCAGCGCCTGGCGTTCTGGGCCGGATAGCGCCAACACGTCGGCCAGCCGTGCGACGTCCCCTCGCAGCGGCAGCGCGCCGTGCTGCAACACGACGCCTCTGCGCCGCACTTGTGCGCTGCCAACCAGCTTGCGGCCCAACGCCGTAATCTCGTAGTGAGAGGGCACATCAAAGCAGGCAGCCGACGTTGTCTCGACCGATCCTGGCCCTGGCTGGTGTGGTTCGTGTGCCTGTGCCACATCACAGCCCAGCAACTGCAACCCGGCGACCAGCCCCAGGCTCAAACGACGATATGAGGTGATGATGTCGCCTGCCACGCGGGGTTCGGTTTGTGCTGCAGCGACGCTATAGGTTACTTCGTCAATGTGCAGCACAGCCCGTCCCCCCGTTGGGCGGCGCACCCAGGTGTAACCCCGCTGCCTGCAGGCCTCCAAGTCCACCTCGCTGCGCATCGATTGGGCATAGCCGATTGACACGCAGGGCGGTTCCCAACCGTAAAAGCGCAGTGTAGGCGGTGACGTGCCGTCGATGATACCGATCAAGATGGCCTCGTCAATGGCCATATTGGTCGCACCATCGTTCCCGCCGTTGTCGAGCAATCGCCAGGTTGCGCGCGCAACATCCACCGTGTCTTGTCTTTCAGCAATCATCACCGTTCGTACCGGGCGTCTAAATCCAGATCGATCAATTTCATCTCGTGTATGGCCTGCCGGCCCTGTTCAAAACTCAATGGCCGTGCATAGTTGTATGTCGTGCCGCCGGGGCGCTCGTTGTAAAAAGGACGGTTGCAATCGGGACAGCCCGATGTGCGGAACGCGCTTCCGTCCGCCAACAACGCCGGCCACCCGGCGAGCCGGATCGCGGTCAGCGTGCCCCGTTCGTCGAAAACAAACGCTTTCATGTGCGCCCCGTGGTTGACGACCAGCCAGCGCGCGGCCTGCATACGCCTGTATTGCGCCAAGGGGGGCTGTGATCGATCGGCCAGCGGCGTGCCGCGCACAGGCGTAAAGGCAAACAGCCCGACCTCGATGCCGAGCGTATGCGCCCATACCACGCGCTCGACCATCTCTTTTTCACTCTCGCCCAGCCCGACGATAAGATGAATGGCGATATGGCCGGGAAATCGTGTCGCTGCCTCGGCGATCAGATCGAGCCTGTGCTGCCAGTGCTGCCCCTTGGTGGTCCGAAAGATGCGCTCGCAGGCCGCATCAAGCCCAAAACCGACGTGATCGAGGCCCGCAGCGAACAATTCGCTGACCTGGCCGATATGGGCAGGCAGGATGGCGGCGTCGATAGGCAGCTGTGTCGCCTGCTTGATCTGTTGGATGGCACCGAGCACAAGGTGGTAGCTCTTCTGACCCGCCGTCACCTGGATGCAGACGCGGCGCAAACGCTTTTGCCGTTCGGCGGCATGCAAGCGGTCGCACACCTCGCGCAGCGGAAATGCGGGCCAGGTGACGCGCGACAGGGCGCTGTCGTCCGCAACGCTGTGCCGGGCCTGGGCGCAAAAGGCACAATTCATAACGCATCGTTCGCCCAGCATCAGGTAAGCTGTGGTTGGCGCGACAGCCATGGGTACCTGGGCCAGGCCCAACACCCCGGCAGTGCCAATCGAAACGCGAATAGATGGCAATCATCCTCCTTTTTTCCATTATAGCCGTACTTGGCCGGTGCGTCAATTGACGCGATCTGGTTGGGTGCAGCCATGTTTGGGGGTTTGTTATCTGGGGTGTGGCGATTCGACTGTTCTTATTCTGTTTCTCGTTTGCCCAAGGTTCGCAGCGCGGCTTGGAAATCTTGAGGGTAAGGGGCATCAAAGCACATCTCTTGATGCACAGTGGGGTGCACGATCTGGATCGACCTGGCATGCAGCCCCAGGCGATCTATCGGAGGAGCGTCGCTGCTCGATCTGTTGCCATACAGCGCATCGGCAACAATGGGGAATCCCAACGCCGCAAGATGAGCGCGGATCTGGTGCGTTCGTCCGGTTTTGGGCATGGCTTTGATCAGCGTATAGGACCGAAACCGCTCCATAACGTGCAGCCGGGTGATCGATACTTTGCCTCGTTCGACGTGTACGATTGTACGATGCCTTCGATCGCCATCAGGCAAAAGCGGCAGATCGACCGTATGCTGCTGCCACGTTGGTTCGCCAATGACCAGGGCGTGATAGGTCTTGATCGTTGCCCGACTGGCAAAAGCGTCGTTGAGAGCACGATGCGCGTCCTGGCTGCGAGCCAGTAAAACGACGCCACTGGTTTCTTTATCCAGCCGGTGGACGATCCACAAGCGGCCAAATTGTGGTTCGAGAACGCTGCGCAGGTGTGGTAGATCGGGATGATAGCCATCGGGCAGCGAGAGCAGCCCGGCCGGTTTGTTGACAACCAGCAGCGCATCGTCGGCGTAAAGCACGTATGTGTCGATGGTCCAGTCCATTTCTTTATGGGTTGAGAATTGTCCGCTGATAGGATTGATGATAAAATGAACGCCTGACCAGGCGTCCCAATCCATGACAAAAGGAAAGCGTGTCCATGCCCGACATTCGAATCGATCCCCAGGCTTGCGTTCGCTGCGGCGCGTGCATCAAGGTGTGCACGGCATGCGTGTTTGAAGCAGGACCCGATCAAGTCTATGCAGCCAGACCAGAACGCTGCTCGCGATGCGGGCACTGCGTCGCACTCTGTCCAACTGACGCAATCGAGCACAGTCTCTTTGCCCTGGACGAGTGTCCCTTGCCCACACCGGTTCCGCCGCTTGACCAGTTGGTCAACGCTTTCCGGGAGCGCCGTTCGCTGCGCGTCTACAAGGATCAACCCGTGCCGCGCGATGTGGTGCGAGAACTGATCGACCTTGCTCGCTGGGTGCCCAGTGCCAGCAACAAGCAGCAGGTTGATTGGTTGGCCTTTGACGACCGGGAACAGATCTCGGCATTTAGCGACCATATTGTCTCGTTGTTTGGCCTGGGCGTTCGCCTGCTGCGCAACCCGGTGTTACGCCCATTGTGGCGGCTGGCCCTCGGTCGCCGGGCCGACAGGCTCGCCATTTCGGGCGAGTTTATGGTCAAACAACACAAACAGGGACACGATCCGATCTTGTTTGATGCGCCGGTGCTGCTCGTCGCGCACGTGCGGCGGCGCAGCCCATTTGGCCGTGACGATGCCGTCTATGCCGCGTATAATCTGATGCTGGCGGCACAAAGACTTGGGCTGGGCACGTGCCAGATTGGCTTTTTCAAGGTCGCACTGGGATTGAGCCCGCGCCTGAAAAAATCGTTGGGCTTGCCTCGCAAGCGGCAGCCGGAGGTCGTGCTGGCGTTGGGCTATCCACAAGTGCACTTCCGGCGCGCTTTGCCACGTCGCAGGCCCAACTTGACCTGGAACGCGTACCGAAAAAATTAGGTTGTATGCCTATCATTGTGTGAATTCGGTGGACAGAATTTACACAAATCCCGGCACACTATTAAAAATTAGCGCGGCCTATAGGCCAATGTACGAGTTGATGGTACGATCTAGGTTCTGTTGACGTTTTGAATTGCGCTTGGGTTGTCATGCCCGAATGTCTCTATCGGGCATCCATATGTCTCTATCGGGCATCCACGGGTACAAAAGAAGCTGGATTCCCGCTAAAAACATGCGGGAATGACATATGCTCGTCTGCATCCATCGTGAAAGTGGCAAACTGGACCGTTTATGTGCAATCAATGTCAACAGAACCTAGTAGTGCACTCGAACGCGCGTTTCTTTTGGTGCCCACTCGTAAATCCATTTTGCGTCGGCGTTGGTCATATTGACACACCCGTGGCTCATTGGATGGCCAAAATTGTTGTGCCAATACGTGCCGTGAAGCGCGTATCCTTTGTAAAAGTACGAAACAAACTCGACGTTGGGCAAATAGTATCCCGGCCCGCTCATAACCTGGGAGCGTATCTTCAGATAGATGGTGTATTCACCCGGCGGCGTCGGCAGGCCGGGCACACCAGTCGAGACCAAGGCGCTCAGAACGGGCGTATCGCCTTCGAAGGCGGTGAGCGTTTGTGTGGATAATTCGATGTCGATCCACTTTTCCCCGAGGTCGGTGCGCATAGACGGCTCTCCGGGAACGGCCGGGGTCGGTGTTGCGGTCGGTTCCGGGGTAAAGGTCGGCGTCGGGGTCGGGGTCGGCGTAAACGTCGGCATCGGCGTAAAGGTGGGGATGAGCGTTGGCGTCGTCGTGACGGGCGGCGCAAACGTGGCGGTAGGTTGGTAGGCTGCTCTGACCGCCGCCGGGGTTTGCCAAATCATCCAGGTCAAGGTGGCACAAGCGCTGAGGATGACCAGGACGATGGCGCTCAACAACATCGTGTCCAGCCAGGCAATGTCTTCTCGAAGAGTCTTTTTTCTAACCCGGTTTGCGTTTACCTTTTTTTGCGCCCAATGCAAACCAGCGCGCGCCCGGGGATGGTCGGGTGAGATCGCCAGGACGCGCTCGAGATAGACCATGCTTGTGCGGGGGTTTTCATCCAGCGCTGCCATCCATAACAGGGCGTCGATATGGTCGGGGTTGCGAGCCAGGACACGGGAAAAAAAACTCTTGGCCCGACCGCGCTGGCCCTGCCGGGCGAGAGCGCTTCCCTGCCTCACTAGGTTATCGAGATCACCAAAGTTTGCGATCAACTTTCTTTCCGGCGCAGTTCCTGGATCAGGTTATCAAACTCGGGGGTGCCGCGAATGCTTTCCACCAATTCTATCCAGGGGACGCCGTACAGTGCAGCCTGGCTCCGGGTGATGGCAAAAACGCCTTTCAAAAAGTCGTCGTTTGCCCGCTCGCTAGCCAGGGCCGTAGCCAAAACGGCGAGCAGGCTTGCTCGCAACCCGCGCACGATATCATCTTGCCGGTAGCTTGGATCTTCTTGCGCCACTCCGCCTCCTCGCGCACGCTTCACAGATAAAAGAGCCATTTTGACGCACTGCCATCGTCCAGCACAACGTTCTGCCACATTCAGCACATACCGATAGTTTGGTGCTTTTTTGTCTTGTGCAGACGCAGTCCCACGGTCGTTTTCCGCATATAGGGCAACGGATTCCTTCGCTCATTCCTCACTCCGTTCCCCCCCTGTATGTACGTTCATTATAACACAAGAGACGCATGGAATCAATTACTGTATCGCTTCAATTTGTAAACAATTTGCTTTGCACCGGTCTACGTGTTATACTCGCTGCGAGATTGTCGTTTTCGAGATGTCCAAATGCGAGGAGCGTGAATGATGCCTGTTGAAACCAGGTTGTGCCCGGTCACCCCGGTCACCGTTGGCCCTTTTTTCCATTTTTTCGGTTACTATGACAAATTTCCGTGGGATGCCAGTGGGCGCTATCTGCTCGGTTTGCGAGTGGCGTTTATGGATCGTCCGCCAACCCCACAGGATGCGGTCGTCGTGGGAATGACTGACCTGCAGAATGACAACCGGTGGCATGCCCTGGCCGAGACGACGGCCTGGTACTGGCAGCAGGGCACCATGTTGCAGTGGCTGCCGCCGGCGATGGGGCGGAAAATCGTCTTTAACACGCGTGTCTTTGACACGCGTGTCAAGGACGGGCGCGCACACAAGGGGTTTGGCTCTGTCGTCCTCGATCTGGACGGCGAAGAGCGGCGCGAGCTGTCTCGGCCGATCTATGCGCTTGCGCCGGACGGCAGGTCGGCGGTGACGCTCAATTTCTCTCGCGTGCATCGCACCCGGCCCGGGTACGGTTATGTTGGCGTGGCAGACCCCTGGGAAAGCGAGCCGGCGCCGGCCCAAGACGGCATCTATCATCTCGACCTGGAAACGGGCCAATCGCGGTTGATCGTCAGCCTGGCGCGGATCCGTGAGGTCGAACACGAAGACGAGATGGATGGTGTTGTTCATTGGTTCAATCACTTGCAGTTCAACCCATCCGGAACAAGGTTCATTTTTCTGCACCGTTGGGTTACGATTGGCAGGCATTGGCACACACGGTTGTTCACGGCCAACGCCGATGGCAGCGACGTCGCCCTCTTGGGGCGCGAGCACATGGTTTCTCACTTTGACTGGCGCGACGACAGCCATATCCTGGCCTGGTCCCGATACAATGGAGAAAGCCATTACCATCTATACACCGATCGCACCGAGGAGGTGCATCCCCTCGGTGCGGACGTGCTCGACTGCGATGGGCATTGTTCGTACAGCCCCGATCGAGAATGGATTTTGACCGACACGTATCCTGACCGCGAGCGTTCGGAACGGACGTTGATTTTGTATCACCCCGGTACAGAGACGCGAATCAACGTGGGCCGATTTTATTCCGATCCCGAAATCGCGGGCGAAATTCGCTGCGATCTACATCCGCGTTGGAGCCGCGATGGCAAGCAGGTGTGCATCGATTCGCTCCATCAAGGTGAACGGCAGATGTATATCGTTGACGTATCCGAGATCGTAGGGTAGGATCAATCCCCGCCTGTTCCTCAACGTTCGAGCACGGGAAATTCGGTGATCCGCAGGTTGGTACACCCATACGGGATCAGCGTCAAGTCTTGCAGCGGTTCTGACGACCTGACCGGACTTGCCGGCACGTCGCCGGCCGAACCGTTGACGATCTGCCATTCCGGCACGCGCCGGCCCCTGACCGCCGCAGCAACCGGCGCGCCCTGTGGTGAAAATGGGCAGTTGCCCACGGGGCGCTGCGCAAAGGCGACATCCTTTTCCAGCGTTTCCTGGCCAATTTGCAAGGCATAGTTCCATGCCGTGGTAGGATAGACTTCCCAATCGGCGTGCGGCAGTTCGCGGTAAGGGTGATCCTCGTGGACGCGCCGCCACGATTCGCCGATACAAAGTGAGTAGACCAACGGGCCGCGTTCGACCGCCACGGCATCGTTTTTGCCGTGCCACAGCGTGGCCGGCATGGGCAGCGTGATCGACACCTCGGTCGTTCCCCGCCACTCGCGGTCGATGGTGGCAAATGTGCCTGCCTCGGGGTGGATAGGGTCGTCCTGTCCAACCCGGATGCTCGCTGCGCTCGTCCAGGCCGGGATGCGAAGCATGAGTGGGAACGTAACGGGACGGCCTGCCGTTACCGTCAGGTGCAGCGACTCGCGGAAGGGATAGTCTGTTTCCAGCCGGGCCATTACGGGAACGCCGTCTATCTCGATGCTGGCGCGGCTGGGCGCGTAAGCGACGGCTGCCAACCCGCCGCCGGCCGGCTGCATCCACAAGTGGGCGGCGAATTTGGGCCAGCCCTGGCTGAGATTGGCCGTGCAACAACCATAGTTTGGCTCGACGCCAAAGAGGTTTGACTCGGGGCCGTTTGTGGTCCAGGTGTGATTTTCACGGATGCTGCACTCGACCTGGTTGACCTGCTGGTCGTATTGGTGCGCCCACATGTCGGGAGAAAAGGTCGCCGGCAGGGCGTTAAAGACGATCTTTTCCAGGCGATCCCCCAAGGTCGCATCCCCCAGGATGGAGAGCAGCAGTTCCAACGAGTAGGCATACTCGACGACGGCGCACAATTCGGTGCCCTGCGTTGGGCTCGTGCCGGCGAGGCATTCGTCGCCGGTAAACATGCCGGTGACCGTACCGTGGTGGCGGTCGAGTTTGTCGATCATATCGTACACGGCATCGCGGTCACGCGGATCGTTTGTGATCCGCCACCACAGGGCGTGTGCTTTGACGGCCATCGCATTGTTGACGACGTGGCCCATGTAATTCCAGCGGCCTTTGGCGGTGGGTTCGGTCAGCGGCCAGCGGGCAAAGAACGCGCCCCAGTTGAACCCCTGCGCGTGCAGTTTGATCGCCAGGTCGATCAGCCATTGTTCCGGCTTTTTTTCATAGAGCCAATAGATGGCAACCAGGGCCTCGAACCAGCGAAACTGGCCCCAATTGAACAATGGCGCTTGATCGATATGCCGATCGAGCATGCGCAGGTTGCTGTCCAAAGCAGTTATGACGCGTTCATCGCCGCTGGCCTCACCGTATTGAGCCAGGACCTTGGTTGCCAGCAATTGGCCCCAGATATCGTAGCGCAGGTTCGCCTGCCGCCCGGCTGCGGCGATCATGGTGCGCGGCCCCAGCCAGCCATCCTCACCCTGGTGGGTGAGGATGGTGTCCATATAACGTTTGACGCGCGTTTTCAGACCGGCGTCGTCCAAAAGAAAAGCAAGGGGGATGACACCGTCCAGCCAGTATGGCGCGCGCTCCCACGCTTCGGCATCGCCGCCAAACCACTGGCTGTCCTTGACGTCCGGCCAGAATGTGTCCAGATGTCCGCTCAGGCCATCAGCCTGGATGCGCAGTTGTTGTGCCAGCCAGCCTTCGGGATGGATGTTTTGCAGGGAAAGCGGCACAAATTGGGGGTTTTTGACGCTCTTGATCATGGTTTCGACCTTTCTCTTTTTAGACCGGGCGCCTGTTACGCTGGGCGATGACGAGTTGCATTCACCCTAAGCTTAGCCAAGATCGCCAAATCTGGCAAATCTCGACCGCGCGATCGGTTTGAAAGGTGCGCGATTGCCAACTGTGGCCCCGACGGGTCCTATCAAGAACGGTCCGAATCAATGCCCTGTCGCAGCGAGAGAACGAACGCGTGAGCCGATGCGGCTGGCTCGCCCTGCTCCAGGGCCTTGATCAGGGCGCTGCCGACGATAACACCATCGGCGACCCTGGCTACTCTTGCAGCCTGCGCGGGGGTGCCAATGCCAAAGCCAACCGCCAGCGGTAGATCGGTCGCGGCGCGCACGCGCTGGCAAAAGCTCTCCAGTTCGGCTGGCAATCGATTCCTCGCGCCGGTGGTGCCGGTCAATGAGACGAGATAAAGAAATCCCCGGCTTTGATCGGCGATCAGCCGCAGGCGGTCATCGTCGGAGGTCGGCGCCAGGAGCAGGACCGGATCGATTCCATAGGGTCCAAGTGTTGTATGCAGCGCGTCCGATTCCTCTGGCGGCAGATCGGGCACAATGATTCCGTCGATGCCGCTGGCTGCCGCACGCCGGGCAAAACGTTCCAATCCCATTTGAAGGATAGGGTTATAGTAACTCATCAGCACAAAAGGCGTGGCGATCCCTCGCGAGCGCAGTGCGGTCGCCTCGTCCAGGCAGATGTCCAAGGTCATCCCATTTGCCAACGCCCGTTGAGAAGCGGCCTGGATCACAGCGCCGTCGGCCAGGGGGTCGCTAAAGGGCACGCCGAGTTCGATCAAGTCCGCTCCGGCCTCGACGATGGCCGGGATCACGTCAAGCGCGCTCTGTGGTGCGGGGTATCCCATCGTTACATAAGGCATCAACGCCGTCCGCCCGCTTGTTTTCAGATTTTCGAATGTCGCTTTGATGTTGCTCATTGGATGTGTACCGTCCTTGTGATGGTGAATGGTGTCGAGACGGAATCAGACCTCGACGTCCAGCGCTCCGGCTACTGTGTGCATGTCTTTGTCCCCTCTCCCGCTGACGTTGACCACGATCAGTTGATCGGGCTTCATGTGAGGGGCACGTTTGATCGCCTCGGCGACAGCGTGCGCGCTTTCCAGGGCCGGGATGATGCCTTCGCGCCGGCTTAGCGTTTGCAGCGCATCCAGCGCTTCGCCATCGGTGGCATAGGTATACTCGGCGCGGCCGATGTCGCGCATCCAGGCGTGCTCCGGTCCGACAGCGGCGTAATCGAGCCCGGCTGAAATGCTGTGGGTCAGGGCGATCTGACCATGTGGATCTTGTAACACAAAGGTTTGCGTGCCATGGAGCACACCCAGGCGGCCGATCTGCGGGTCGGCAAAACGGGCGGCGTGGCGGCCCGATTCGATGCTTTTTCCACCTGCCTCTACGCCCACCAGGGCAACGTCTGTGTCGTGGATGAAGGGATGAAACAGGCCAATGGCGTTCGATCCGCCGCCCACACAGGCGATCAGGGCGTCGGGCAGTCTCTTTTCAGCGGCGAGGATTTGTTGCCGCGTTTCGACGCCGATCACGCGCTGAAAGTCGCGGACGATACGCGGGTAAGGGTGCGGCCCCAACGCCGACCCCAGCAAATAGTGCGTGGTGTGCACGTTGGTCACCCAGTCTCGGATCGCGTCATTGATCGCATCTTTAAGGGTGCAACTGCCCGAAGCGACCGGGCGCACCTCGGCGCCGAGCAGTTTCATCCTAAAGACGTTCAGTTTTTGCCGTTCGATGTCAACGGTGCCCATATAGACGACACAGTCCAATCCCAGCAGCGCACAAACCGTCGCCGTGGCTACGCCGTGCTGCCCGGCGCCCGTTTCGGCGACGATGCGCTGCTTGCCCATCCGCCTGGCCAGCAGGGCCTGACCGAGCGCGTTGTTGATCTTGTGTGCCCCGGTGTGCGCCAAATCTTCACGTTTGAGATAGATCCGGGCCCCGCCCAGCATGTCGCTCAAACGCTGCGCAAAGGTCAACGGCGTGGGCCGGCCTGCATAGTCCTGGAGCAAACCGCGCAGCTCGGTTTGAAAGGCCGGATCGGCAGACGCCGCGTTGTAGGCTGTCTCCAGTTCCCGTACAGCCGGTACCAATGTATCGGGGACAAATGCCCCACCATATGCGCCGTAATACGGCCCGTTTGATAACGATATCGAGTGATCCATTGTACTCCTTGAACTTGATGGCGAGCCTGTCGCTCTAGTCAAATAAGGTTTTTTGCGGCGTTTATAAACGCCCGTATGCGGCCATGGTCTTTGATGCCCTTGCTCGCTTCCACACCGCTGGATACGTCCACACCCCATGGCTGCGCCTGGGCGATGGCGGCAGCGACGTTCTCGGGCGCCAGTCCCCCCGCCAGCAGTAGGCGGATGGGTCGAGACAGCCATTGCGCTATGTCAATGTCGGCCTGTGTGCCGGTGCCACCATAGTGCTGAGGGTGATAGGCATCGACCAAAAGCTGCGGCAGGTCATCGTTTTGCAAAAAGACGGGACGAAATCTCGCCAGGGCCGTCTCTGCCTCTTCAAGCGTCTGGGGACGCAGCGCTTTGAACGCATAGGGGAACAGTGCTTTGACCTCCCGTGGCCGTTCATCGCCATGCAGTTGGGCCAGATCGAGCCCGGCTGCATGGATCGCCGTTTTCACTTGCTCCACCGTCTCATTGACAAAGACGCCGACAAAACGCGGCGTTTGCGCGCCAAATTCGTCGCGGATGGTTAGCGTGATCGAGGCGATCTGTTCAGGCGTTATGTAACGCGGGCTTTTTGGATAGAGAATAAAGCCCAGGAAATCTGCGCCGGCCTCGACAGCGCAGCGGGCATCGTCAACGTTGGTGATGCCGCAGATTTTGACCTTGGTCATGTGTTTGCCTCCCGGTATGAGATGTCGGGCGCCAAGATAACCTGTTTCGCGTCACGCCTGCCGCCCGATCAATTCTCGCACCTGGCGTCCCACGTCTTGAGCCCTGACCAGCGATTCTCCGACCAGCATCGCGTCGACGCCGATTTGTGCCAGGCGCGCGACATCGGCTGCGGTGTGAATGCCACTTTCGGCGACCAGGATAACGTCGGCGGGGATCAGCGGACGCAGCCGGGCGGTCGTTTCGAGATCGACTGTAAAAGTCTGTAAATCCCTGTTATTTACACCAATGATGCGCGGTTCGATCTTGACGGCGCGCCGACATTCAGCCTCGTTATGAACCTCTACCAGCGCCGACAGTCCCAGGTCGCACACGAGATCGTACAGCGCCGCCAATTCACCGTCAGTCAGCGCCGCGACGATGAGCAGCACGGCGTCCGCCCCGGCGGCACGCGCCTCATAGACCTGGTATGGATGGATGATGAAATCCTTGCGCAGCACGGGTATCGTGACCGTGCGCCGCACAGCCTGCAAGTCATTCAGCGTGCCCTGAAAAAAGTGTTCGTCGGTGAGCACGCTGATCGCCGCTGCCCCGTTGGCCTGGTATAACCCGGACAGCGCCACCGGATCGAGGTCGGGGCGGATGAGGCCCTTGCTCGGCGAGGCGCGCTTGATTTCGGCGATCAAGGCAATGCGCGTATCGCCCACTTGGGCGGGACGCAGTGCGGCGGCAAAATCTCGCGGCGGCAGTGCGCCGGCCGCTTGCGCTTTTAAAGCCTGGATGGGGCACGCTTGCTCGCGTTTGGCGTTTTCCTGCCGCTTCCAGG
Organism: Anaerolineae bacterium; assembly: GCA_016929205.1. The sequence goes on along the minus strand of JAFGJF010000283.1, from coordinate 13,268 downwards.
CAATGATTTCGTCCAAAATCGTTGTGGTCATTCGATACTCCAGTCAACGCGGCAGGACAAATCCAACCTTGCGCTTGATCTCGTCCATTTTGGGTTCGGCCACCGCCCTCGCCCGTTCCGCGCCGAGGGCGAGGATGCGATCCAATGCGTCCGTATCGGCGATCAGCTCGCCATAGCGCTCGCGGATCGGCCGCAAGACCTCGATCACCACCTCGGCGACGCGGCGCTTGAGCATGGCATAACCCTGTCCGGCAAATTCGGCTTCGATCTGCGGGCGGCTGCTGCCCGTCAACAGTTCGTAAATTTCGAGCAAATTATTCACCCCGGCCTTTTCCGGCGCGTCGCTGAACACGATCTCGCGCCCTGCATCGGTGACGGCCCGGCGAAAGGCTGCGCGAATTTCGTCCGGCCCGGCGGTCAACGGCACGCCGTGCCCCTGAATGTGCGTCTCACTCTTGCTCATCTTGCGCGTCGGATCGTTCAGGGCACGGATGCGTCCGCCCGTTTGCGGCAGCATCGCCCTGGGGACGACAAACGTATCGCCGTAGAGGTGATTGAACCGCCCGGCGATATCGCGCGCCAGCTCGACGTGTTGTTTTTGATCCTCGCCCACCGGCACCTCGTCGGCATCGTAGAGCAAAATGTCGGCCGCTTGCAGCACCGGGTAGTCGAGCAGGCCGGTGCCGACGCTTTCCTGCTGCTGCGATTTGAACTTGTACTGGGTCATCCGTTCCAGCCAGCCGACCGGAGTCACGCAGTTGAGAACCCAGCAGCACTCGGCGTGCGCGCGGACGTGGCTCTGGATGAAAAGAACGCATTTGGCCGGGTCGAGCCCGGTCGCCAGGTAGGTGGCGGCCAGTTCCCGCGTCTTTTGCCGCAGCACGGCCGGGTCCTGCCACACCGTGATCGCGTGCATGTCGACGATGCAAAAATAGTTCTGTTTCTCATCCTGTTCGGCCACCCAGCGCCGGATCGCGCCCAAATAGTTGCCGATGTGCAGCGTGCCCGACGGCTGAACGCCAGAAAAGACGCGCAGACGAGATTGGTTCGATTCGTTCATACGTCTACCTCACGATGTGTCCGGCTTGATCAATCAGAGTCAACCGGCGAATTGTTGGCTGAACGAGATCAGCCCTTCCAACTTGGTCAAGGCGGCGCCGCTGTCGATGCTCTCACCCGCGCGCTCGATGCCTGCCGGCAGATCTTGAACCACGCCGCCGACCAAGAGCGCCGCAGCCGTGTTCAACAGCACGGTGTCGCGCCTGGCGCCACGATCCTGGCCGGACAAAATGTCGCGCAGTATCTGGGCGTTTTCCTCAGGGGTGCCGCCGAGTAGATCTTGTGTCCGGGCGGCGGCGAATCCCAGGTCGCGCGGGTCGATGGTTTTCGTCACGACAGCGCCATTGGCGTCACCAACGCCAAAATAACTGACCCGGTTGTCGCCCGCAGTGGTCAATTCGTCCAATCCGCCGGCCCCGTGGACGACGTAGGCCGCGCGCGAGCCCAGTTCTTTCAGCACGCAGGCCAGCGGTTCGGTCAAGGATGGGTCATAGACGCCCATCAGCTGCGCCGGAGCGCTGGCCGGGTTGGTCAGCGGTCCAAGGATGTTGAAAATGGTGCGCACGCCCAGCTCGCGTCGTGGGCCGATGGCGTGGCGCATGGCCGGATGCAGCTTGGGGGCGAACAAAAAGCCGATGCCGATATCATCGATGGCCTGAGCGACCTGTTCGGGCGTCAATTCGAGGTTGACACCCAACGCTTTGAGTACGTCGGCGCTGCCCGATTGGCTGCTGACGCTGCGATTGCCGTGTTTGGCCACACCTAACCCGCTCCCGGCGACGACAAAAGCGGCCGTCGTCGAAATGTTGAACGTGCCCGAGTGATCGCCGCCCGTGCCGCAGGTGTCAACGAGGTCCGTTCGCGCCGGGGCGACGGCCACCGCCGCGTCCCGCATCGCCTGCGCGCAGCCGGTAATCTCTTCGGGCGTTTCCCCTTTGACGCGCAAAGCGATCAAAAAGCCTGCGATCTGGGCCGCCGTGGCCTGGCCGCTCATCACCTCATCCATCACCTGTTTGGCCTGCTGGGCCGACAGGGATTCGTTTTCCAACAGTTGACTGATTGCCTGGCAAATCATCCTAATCTCCTTTCAATTCATCCGCACAAAGTTGTGCAAAATATCCTTGCCGTATTCGGTCAAGATGCTTTCGGGGTGAAACTGGACGCCAACCAACGGGGACGTGGCATGTTTGACCGCCATGATCTCACCTTCGGTGGTGAATGCCGTCACTTTGAGACAGTCCGGCACCGGTTCTTGAACGATCAGGCTGTGGTAGCGCGTGGCTGTGAATGGGCTGGGCACGCCGTCAAAGAGATGGCTGCCATAGTGGTAAATAGGGCTGGTTTTGCCATGCATCAAGCGCGGCGCGCGATTGACGATGCCGCCAAAAGCCGCACCGATGCACTGGTGGCCCAGGCAGACGCCGAGGATAGGGATGGTCTGGTGAAATTCGCGAATGACGTCGAGAGAAATGCCGCCATCGTCCGGCGTTCCGGGTCCCGGTGAGATGATGATGTGGCTGGGCGACATCTCGCGGATTTCGTCCAACGTGACCGCGTCATTGCGTCGAATCGTCAGCTCGGCGCCGAGTTCGCCCAAATATTGAACCAGATTGTACGTAAATGAATCGTAATTGTCGATAACTAGAATCATGGGTTCCTCCTTGGTTTCAGATGCCTTCTTCGGCCATATTGATGGCCACACTCAAAGCGCGCGCTTTGTGCAACGTTTCTTCCCACTCGCGCGTCGGATCGCTGTCGGCAACGACGCCGCCGCCAGCCTGCAGATAGGCCGTTTGTCCTTGCATGGTGATCGTCCGGATCGTAATACATGTGTCCATATTGCCGTTAAAACCAAAATACCCCACCGCGCCGGCATAACAACAGCGCCTGAGCTGTTCAAGTTCTTCAATGATCTCCATCGCCCGTACCTTGGGGGCCCCACTGACCGTGCCGGCGGGAAACGTCGCCCGGAGCAGGTCGTAGGCATCCAGATCGGGGCGCAGTTGCCCGGTGACGCGGCTGACGAGATGAATGACGTGTGAATACCGTTCGACGGTGAGTAAATCCTCAACCTTGACCGTGCCATAGTCGCAAACGCGCCCCAGGTCATTTCGCCCCAGGTCCACCAGCATCACGTGCTCGGCGCGTTCTTTGGGATCGGCCAGCAGTTCAGCTTCGAGTTCTTTGTCCTGGCGTTCATCCTGCCCACGAGGGCGTGTCCCGGCGATGGGGCGAACCTCGGCGGTGCGGTCTTGCAGCCGCGTCAATACCTCGGGAGAAGATCCGATGAGGCAAACGGCGGGGTCTCCGCCCAGATCGAGGAAAAACATATAGGGAGATGGGTTCAGGTGGCGCAGGGCGCGATAAATGGCAAATGGTTCGGCGAGGGTGGGCCGGGACAGCCGTTGTGAGGGGACAACCTGAAAGATGTCGCCGGCGGCGATGTATTCCTTGGCTTTTTCGACCCGTGCTTCGTATTGCTCGCGGGTGACGGTTGAATTCAGATCGCCGCCACGGCGTCCCGGCGCTTCCGGTTGAGAGGGCAAGGGTGCGCGCACGCGCGCTTCAAGCGTATCCAGACGATCCACCGCTTCATCATAGACGGCGTCCAGATCGCAGTTGGGAGAGACAAGCGCGTTGGCAAAGAGCAGCAGACGACTTTTGACGTGATCGAACACCACCAGTGTATCGGTGATCAGCATGTGCAGGTCGGGCAAGCCAAGCGGATCGTCCGACGTCTCGGGCAGCCGTTCAAAAAAACGAACCATATCGTAGGCCAGGTAGCCGACTGCGCCGCCGAAAAAGCGCGGCAAGCCAGAGACCACTTGGTGGAGCGGGGCGACAGGTTGGTAACGTGCCACTTGTTCGGAGACGACGTGCAGGGGATCTTGATCCCGATCGAGCTGGCGTATTTCGGTCGAGATGGGATTTGCTCCGTTGTTATCCACAATTTGGACCTGGTGTCCGCGAGCGATGATCTGCCGCTGCGGATTAACACCCAGGAAAGAATATCGCCCCACTTGTTCGGCCTTTTCAACGCTTTCGAGTAAAAAGCTGGGTGTTTGTCCCTGCCCGCGCAGCTTTAGGTAGACGGAAACGGGCGTTTCCAGGTCCGCTTTCAGCTCACGGTATACGGGCACGGATACGCCTTGTGAGGCTATGGTTTGAAACTGTTCGCGCGATAAACATGTCATGTCTTGCTCCCTATAGATTTTATCGTGTTGCCGGATCGACCAAACAAAAAACGCCTCTCATCCTCGATTGAGGACGAGAGGCGTTCAAACAGCATCCCGTGGTGCCACCTCAGTTGGGCTGTCGGCAAACTGCCTGGTAACAAAAAAACGCGCCAGTGTGCGCGTTTTGGTTTGCTTGCCAGCCCCACTTTGCAGGTACGCTCTATCTATCGGCCCATTCCGACAGCCAGTTAATACCCTCTGCCTTGATAACGGTGGCGACTCCGGCGAATCCTACTTTGTATTGGGATTCGCAGCTCCCCGACCCATTCGCGCCTGTCGTCTGCGGGCAAGTTCTCAGCGCGAGGGAAACCCTCGACTCACCTCTCTGACGCACGTTCAAGCGTTACTATTTCGGTTCCAAGCTGTTTTACTTTTTAGAACTGATTCCAGTATAGCCCAGAATCCGGGAAAAGTCAAGTCGAATTGTCCCAAAAAATCTTGCGTGAATTTAGCGTGAAAGATCGGCGCGTGCAGGTGGAAATCAAGTCCGAAAATGACGCTTTGTCCCTGGCTTGAGTGGGGACAGAATACGGAATTTTTCCAAGTTATTCGACCCTTGTGGGAAAAAACGGCCGCACCATTCCCCCCACGATGATGTTCCTGTGGTTTTCTTTTGCCTTTTCCAAGAGTTTGTGGTATGATATCAGAGCTTTAAAACACTACATTTTGTGGTTGTCGTGAAAGAAAATTCTATAATTAGTATAGTGATAGGGAGGGATGTTGATCGCTCCTTTTTTATCCTCTAACCAACACGACATCCATCGTAAAGCTTGAATTCTCCTATTTGTCAAGGGTGCCTTTTTCTCTTTTCTGCGACTTGCCGGGGAGCATGTTATGAAGTGCCCATATTGTGGAGAACACGACTCACGAGTCATTGATACACGCCCTTCAGGTGAGCGTATTCGCCGCCGCCGCCAGTGCGATGTTTGTGAGCGCCGATTCACGACCTATGAATATGTCGCCTTGATCAACCCTGTTGTCGTCAAAAGCGATGGCCGCCGGGAAGAGTTTGACCGCGACAAGTTGATGTTGGGCATTCGGAAGGCATGCGCCAAGCGGCCGATCTCGGTCGAAGACCTGGAAAAGCTGGTAGACCAGGTAGAGGCCGATATGCACCATCGCGGCAAGGTCGAGATCGACAGCCGCGCTATCGGCGATATTGTTATGGAGCGGCTCAAAGATATTGACGAGATCGCCTATCTTTTATTTGCGTCGGTGTACATGCCGATTACCAATCTGGCACGTATGAAGGAGCAAGTGGATCAGCTATTAGAGCGTCAGAACAAAAAATAACATTTGGATGAACCTTTGAGATCGTCGTCCGGTGCGACCGCACAAAAACAAGACGACGGGTGCAAAGGCTTACCGGGGGCATAGTTATGCCCTCGTGTTTTTTCTACGAGGTATTGCTGTTACTGGATGAGCCTGTCGGGATTCGGCGGTTTCGACAGAAGGCCTGGTCAGAATAGAGGAGGAAAAATGCCAATAGACCGCGTGATCAAGCGAGACGACAGTATTGTTCCGTTTGACCGTAAACGAATTGAGAACGCGATTTATGCTGCTGCGAACGCTGTGGGCAACGGCGAAGGTCGCCAATGGGCAGAGACCCTTTCCTGGGCGACAATCGGCATCCTGGATGAGCGATTTGGCTCGAACGGCCATTATCCAAACGTCGAACAGATCCAGGATACGGTTGAAGAGGTCCTGATCAAGACGGGAAATCCCCGGATTGCCAAAGCGTACATCCTTTACCGCCAACAACGCGCCTCGGTGCGCGATACGCAGCGGATGATGCTGGATGGCGTCAAGCTGGTAGATGATTATTTAAAGCGTGCCGACTGGCGGGTGAACGAAAACAGCAATATGAACTATTCCCTCCAGGGGCTCAATTTTTACATTGCTTCTTCGATCGCGGCCAATTATTGGCTACAAAAGGTCTATCCAATCGAGGTGCAAGACGCACATACCGGGGGCGATTTCCACATTCACGACCTGGGTATGCTGTCTACTTATTGTTGTGGCTGGGATTTGCAGGAATTGCTGCAGGTGGGATTTGGTGGCGTGACGGCCAAATTGGAGAGCGCGCCCCCTCGACATCTGCGTACGGCGTTGGGACAACTGGTCAATTTTTTCTACACGCTGCAGGGCGAATCGGCGGGGGCCCAGGCTGCCTCCAATTTCGACACGCTGCTGGCTCCTTTTGTTCGCTACGACGGCCTGGATTACAAAGCGGTCAAACAGGCGATACAGGAATTTGTATTCAACATCAATGTGCCTACTCGCGTTGGATTCCAGACGCCGTTTACCAATCTGACTTTTGACCTGGTTCCTTCATCCGTCCTTCAGGATCAACCGGTCATCATTGGCGGCGAGATGCGCAAAGAGACATACGGCGAATTCCAGGCCGAGATGAACATGATCAACCGTGCCTTTGCAGAAATCATGCTGGAAGGCGATGCCAAGGGCCGCGTGTTCACGTTTCCCATTCCGACGTACAATATCTCGCGCGATTTCGAATGGGATAATCCCATGTTGGAGCCCATCTGGCGCATGACGGCCAAATATGGTATTCCCTACTTTTCGAATTTTATCAACAGCGATATGAGCCCCGAGGACGCGCGTTCGATGTGCTGCCGGCTGCGCCTGGACAACCGTGAATTGCGCAAGCGCGGCGGCGGGCTGTTCGGCGCCAACCCCCTCACCGGTTCGATTGGCGTGGTCACGATCAATATGGCGCGCCTGGGGTATCTTGCTCAAGATGAACCCGATTTTTACAGGCGGCTTTCCCGGTTGATGGATATTGCTCGCACCAGCTTGCAGATCAAGCGCAAGATGCTGGAGCAGCTGACCGAACAAGGGTTGTACCCATACAGCCGGTATTATTTGAAAAATATCAAGCAGAGTCAAGGAACGTATTGGGCGAATCATTTTTCGACGATCGGACTGAACGGTATGAACGAGGCATGTCTCAACTTTTTGGACAAAGACATTGCCGATCCGATTGGAAAGACATTTGCCGTCCAGGTGCTCGAGTTTATGCGCGAACGGTTGGTGATGTATCAGGAAGAGGATAACGTGTTGTTCAACCTGGAGGCAACACCTGCCGAGGGAGCGTCTTACCGGTTGGCCAAAGCGGACAAGGAACGGTACCCGGACATGAAAACAGCCGGGACGGACGAGGTCCCCTATTATACCAATTCGACACACCTTCCGGTGCGCTATACGGACGATATTTTCGAGGCCCTGGAACACCAGGACGACCTGCAGGTGCTTTATACGGGTGGAACGGTGCTGCACGGGTTCGTCGGCGAGCGCATCGACGATTGGAAGCAGGCGCGATTGTTGGTGCGGCGCATCGCCGAAAATTACCGGCTGCCCTATTATACGCTGACGCCGACGTTTAGCATTTGCCCGGTGCACGGTTACATTGCGGGCGAACACGAGTTTTGTCCTTACGACCATAGCGAGGAAGCACTTGCTCACTATGGGATAAAAGTATAGAGTGGTCATATCATCTCGATTGCCAACGTTAATCAATTTCACAGAAAGGATTGGAGGCAAACATGGCGGAAAAAAAGGTTCCTTGTGAAGTGTATTCTCGGGTCGTCGGCTATCTTCGCCCTGTTCAGAACTGGAACAAGGGCAAGCGCCAAGAGTTCAAAGAGCGATCGACCTATCGCGTGGAAAAGGAACAGGCTGAAACGGTCAAATCCGACAAATAGATGCACATCAAGGGATGGATCAAATCCACATTACTCGATTTCCCCGGCCAGGTTGCAACCTCGCTTTTCTGTGGAGGTTGCAACTTGCGTTGTCCCAACTGTCACAACCGCGATCTCGTCCTGTATCCACACGACCTTCCCGATATTCCCGAATCAGAACTCTGGACCTTTTTGGAAAAACGACGCGGCCTGCTCGATGGTGTCGTGGTCAGCGGCGGCGAACCGACGCTGCAGGCGGACCTGGCTGTTTTCTGCGAACGGGTGCACGCGTTGGGGTTTCTGGTCAAGCTCGATACCAATGGGTGCCGCCCCGACGTGCTGCAGAACTTGATGAACAATCGCCTGGTCGATTACGTGGCGATGGACGTCAAAGCGCCGGGTTCCAAATACAGCCTGGCCGCCGGCGTCCATGTAGACGTCCAGCTCGTGCAACGCAGCATCGATCTGCTGCTCGGCGGCGGGGGCGAGTACGAGTTTCGGACGACGGTCGTGCCCGGCATGCTCGATCAAGACGATATCGTCGCGATTGCCCGCTGGATCGGAGGCGCGAGGCGATACGCCTTGCAGCAGTTTGTCCCGCGCAACACACTCGATCCGGCACTGCTCGCGCTGACCCCATACTTGCCGGAGCAAATCCGAGACATGGCTGACCTGGCCCGCCAGTTTGCCGGCGAAGTGCTGGTGCGAGGCATCTGAGTTTTGTTCCGTGATCCGAGTTGATGAAAATATTCATTGAACAAGGACACTCTTTGACGAATCTCGGAAAATCTGTTAAAATGCCTACATCGCAGTCGAAAACGTGTAGAAGGGAAACTGGCGCAATGTCGGAATTCACGGTAAAGTTTTGGGGGGTTCGCGGGGGATATCCTGTCGCCGGCCCCGAGACCGTAGAGTTTGGCGGCAACACCACCAGTCTAGAAGTCCGGGCAGGGCCACATTTGATCGTTATCGACGCCGGGACGGGCATTATTGGTTTGGGGAACCGGCTTGTCGAGCAGCGCCAACGAGATGGACAGCCCATCAAGGCAACGATGTTGTTTACGCATGGCCATCACGATCATACGCAAGGCCTATCGTTTTTTGCGCCGCTGCGCCTTGACGACAGCGAGTTTTACATTTATGGGCCGCGCTTGTCCGACGCCAGTATCGAGGATATTCTTGTCGAAGCAATGATGCCTTCTGTACTGCCTTTCCAGCTATCGGATTTGCTCCAGGTATGCCGGATTCAAAACATTCAAGAAAACAAGGTGATCATTCTCAGCCACCCTGGCTTGGCACCTGTGGTTGCGAACTGGGCTCGCGAAAAGGTCTTTATCCCGCCCTGGGCGGTCACAATCTGGATCTATCACAGCCATAACCATCCCAAGGGCGGCACGATATGCTACCGGATCGAATACCAAGGCAAACGGTTAGTTTTTGCTACAGATACGGAGGGATACGAAGGCGGCGACACCGAGCTGATCCAGTTTTCCAGGGATGCGGACTTGATGATCCACGATTCCGAGTATACGGATCAAGAGTATACCGGCCCGCCGTTCTGTCGCCAGGGGTGGGGACACAGCACCTGGCGAATCGCGGTTGAGGCCGGACAGAAAGCCGGCGTCAAACGATTGGCACTGACTCACCACAACGCCAATCACGATGACGCGTTTATGCGCAAGATGGAAAAGGAAGCCCAGGCCGTGTTTCCCAGGGCATTTGTGGCTCGTGAAGGTATGATCATCGAGTTATGAGACGGTCTGCCTGGCACCGCTCGAAAAGTGCCCATCTGAATGTGAACAACCGTTTTTGGACTGTTGAGACAACAATGTGGGGAATGGTACTGGTGGCCAGCGGCGTTTGGTGTGCGTCGCTGGCTCGCATTTTGTCCGAGATGTGGCCTCGGCGATTGATCTGGTTGGGATCGCCTGTTTCGCTGCTGGCATGGGGGCTGATCGGCATGGCAGCCCTACCGGCCTATACCGCTATGCGAAAGCGGCCTGTCGACGTGCAGAGGCTGTCCAGCTGCACATGGCCGTTGGCGATCGGCGGATTGGTTCTCGTTCAGCCGGCCATTGCACCCCTGTGGGGTATTGCGGCGTTGGTCGCCGGCATCGGCGGGGTATGGTGGTTGTGCGGCTCGCGAAGACACCGCATCGGCGGGTGGATATGGGACGTCGTTGTGTTTGCCAGCCCGCTTGCGCTGTACACGATCACCCTGGCGCCGTCCGTGCTGCCGGGCGACAGCGGCGAGTTTCAATTTGTCATCCCCACACTGGGTATCCCTCACCCCACCGGCTATCCCCTCTATCTCGTATTGGGCAAGCTCTTTTCACTGCTGCCCATCGGCAGCGTCGCATACCGGATCAATTTTTTCTCGGCCGTAACGGCAGCAGGGGCGGCGTGGGGCATCTATCGCTGCGGGCGGGCGCTCGACCTGGGGGTAGCCGCGTCGGTAGCCGGCGCTGCGCTGTTGGCCGTGTCGGAGACATTCTGGGGCCAGGCGGTCATTGCCGAAAAGTACGCCTTGAACGCGTTTTGGGTAGCCATGATCTTGTGGTTAGGGCTGCAGTGGCGAAAGACGCGGTCAACGCGGTGGTTATACGCCTGGGCGATGTGCGGCGGCCTCAGCCTGGCCCATCACCGGACGATGATCTTGCTGGCCCCGGCCTGCTTTATTTTGATCTGGTTTACCGATCGCACCATCTTGCATGGCAAGTCCGAGACGGGGTGGCGGCTGCTGATCGTCGCCACGATTCCCCTGCTGCTGTACCTGTGCCTGCCCTGGTTCAGTTCGTTGGATCCACCCTATGCCTACATCCACATCGATTCTGTGGACGCGTTTCTGGACCTGATCCTGGCGCGCACGTATCAAAGTGGTGTGTTTCGCGGCGGGCTGGCGGCGCTGCCAGCGCGTCTTGCCGCGTTTGGGGCGCTGCTGGTGCGGCAGTTCGGACCGGTGGGCCTGGTATTGGCCGCCGGTGGTTGGACCATGCTGTTTTGGAAAAGACGCGAGATCGCCTGGGTTTTGCTGGCGGGAACAGCGGCCGAGATCGGCTTTGCGCTCAATTATTACGTGCCCAATACCTTTGTTTATTATTTGCCCGCCTATGTGTGGCTGGCCGTTTGTGCGGCGGCGGCGGTCGCCTTTGTCCCCTCTTTATGGTCGCGCCTGCTCAAAGCGTCCGGCCGCGCGCACAAGCCGGTGACATTGGCCTGGATATTGTTGGTCGCCGTCCTGCCCCTCTATCTGGGCATCACACGCCTGCCGGGGCTGGACCAGCGGCGGGCGTATGCCGGGCTGGCCTTCAACCATACGTTTGGCCAGGTGGCGCTGCAATCGGCGGCGCCCGACGCGCTGATCGTCGCCGATTGGCTGCCGGCGACGGTGTTGTGGTATATGCAGTATGTCGAAAAAAGAGCGCCAGAGGTCCAGGTCGTGGCCGTCGACTCGCTCGAATGGCAGTGGGAAGGATATGCCAGGGATGCGCTGGCACAAGGACGCCCTGTGTACCTGGCGCGCCCCCTGGTGCAGTCCGGCCATGATGCGCTCTCGTCTGCCGGGCCACTGGTACGCGTCCTGGACAAGCCGCAGGTCGATCCGCCCGCACCGTCACACGTGCTGGATCTGGATCTGGAAGGTGGTGTGCGTCTCCTGGGCAGCGATCTGCTGGTCACGGAACCGGGGCCGGAAGGGAACACGCGGCCGTTTGAGAACGGGACAGAAACGGTTATCGAGGGGGGCAGCACGCTGCACGTGACGCTGTCTTGGCAGGCCATACAAGTGCCCGCCGGAGATTATGCGGTCACCGTGCGCCTGGTGGATGCGGCCGGTTACAACTGGCTGGAAAAGCAGAATCGCCACCCGGTCGGCGGCACCTATCCGACGTCGCGCTGGCAGCCGGGCGAGGTGGTCGCCGACTATTACGCACTCGATCTGGCACCGCACCTGCCTTCGGGCGAGTACCAGGTGCTGGCGACGATGGGCGTGCCCTTTGCCGGCAGCGGGTTAAAAAGCAGCAGCGGGACGGACAGCATAGAGGTGGCCCAAATCACGATTCGGAAACCGCTGCGGTGGGCGAACGCCGGCCTGGTCGTGCCGGCCCGCAAAGCGCTGGGACGCGACCTGGTGTTGATGGGCCACGATGCGCCGCGCGAGGCGGCAAAGGGCGAGACGCTGTCGCTGTCATTGTTGTGGTTGGTGCGGCACGCACCGGCGAGCCTGCCCGAACTCGTATTGATTCACCGGGATGGTTCCGAGTGGGTCATGCCTGCCCTGGCGGTGAACCGGGAAGACTGGCAGCCGGGGGCGCTGATCGTCGTTCCATACGCATTTCAGGTTTCGGAGACGCTGGACCGGATCGTCGTCCGCAGTGACAGCAGCGGCGCGCAGCAGCGGCTGCCCATGCGGGTCGTCGACGCGCCGCCGCCGGTGGCCAATTTTGGCAACCTGATCCGGCTGCGCAGTTATGCCTACGAACAAGAGACGCTGCGCGCAGGGGAAACGGTTCGTTTGACCCTGGATTGGGAGGCGGCGGACACGATCGCCGAACCCTATAAAGTGTTTGTCCACGTGTTGGGACAAAATGGCCTGCCCGTCGCGCAACAGGATAACGAGCCGGTCGATGGGACGTATCCGACCAGCCGCTGGCGGCGCGGCGAACGCGTTTCCGACCCGTATACCTTTGCCCTGCCGGCGGATTTGGCGCCCGGTAAATACCAGGTTGAGGTGGGATTGTACCGCATCGCGGACCTGGGCCGTTTGCCGGTCTTGGATGGTAACCTGGCGGTTATCGACGACAAGGTGTTCTTGACACCAATTCAAGTGGATGAATGAGGAGGATATTTTGGACGCAGCAGCATTACACCAAGAGAGCATCGTGATTGACGGACACTGTGACACGTTGATGGGCATCCAGATGCGCGAGCAGGGATTTCCGCCTTTTCTCAAGCATCTGGAGGCGGAAAAGGGGCACATTGACCTGGAACGTCTCAAGGCTGGCGGGGTGACGGCCCAGAATTTCGCCTGTTATTTGCGCTCGCAATTTCTGCCCGCCCAGGCCGTGCGCGAGACGCTGCGTATGATCGATACCTTTTACCACTTTCAGGAGCAGCATGCCGACGAGCTGTGCCTCGCCACCAGCGCCGTCGACATTGAACGGGCCAAGGCCGAGGGCAAGGTGGCGGGGATCCTCAGTATGGAAGGGGCGGAAGGATTGGAAGGCGACCTGGGCGTCCTGCGGATGGTGTATCGCCTCGGCGTGCGCTGGAT
>JAFGJF010000033.1 GCA_016929205.1 Anaerolineae bacterium | reverse complement strand
CTATTTGATGGAATTGGGCATGCGCGTCCACTATTTGCACTCGGAAATCGACACGATCGAGCGCGTGGAAATTCTCCGTGACCTGCGCCTGGGCGTGTACGACATCGTGGTCGGGATCAACCTGCTGCGCGAAGGGCTCGACTTACCGGAGGTCAGCCTGGTTGCCATCCTCGACGCGGACAAGGAAGGGTTCTTGCGCTCTGAATCTGCCCTGATCCAGAACATTGGCCGCGCAGCACGCCACGTGAATGGCACGGCCATTCTCTATGCCGATCGCGTAACCGACTCGATGAAACGCGCCATCGACGAGACGAACCGCCGCCGGGTCAAACAAGTTGCCTACAACGAGGTGCATAACATCGTGCCGGCCAGCATCGTCAAGGCAATACGCGACCTGACCGACCAACTGCGCGCTTCGGATCATGTGGGAGACAGGGTCGCCGATTCCGGGGTCGAATACGCGGTACGAGAACGGATTCCGCCCGAAGAGTTGGCCCGCCTGATTTCCGAGTTGGAAACACAAATGCATCAAGCCGCCGCCGATCTCGAATTTGAAAAGGCAGCGCTGCTCCGCGATCAAATATTCGAACTCAGGCAGCAATTGCAGGATGCAGAAACGGACGAGCCCGAGTGGAAAAAGGTAACCAGGCGCAGATAAACGAACGCCCGCCCGCTCTCCAGACTTGATCGTCTGGCAGAGCATTTGGAAGCAGTGATCGATCCGCGCATGCAACTGGATATGAACCATAAAACGCAATGAACAGAATAGACTTTGAGTGGCAGGTCGGCGGAGAAAGCGGCGAGTGGGAAACCATTGCCGAATCGAAAAAGCGTCCCAGGGGCAGGAGGTCGTGGCGCGTATGGGTGGTTGTTGCTGCCGTTTTGATCGTCGTGGCGGCCGTAGCTTTTACTATTCTGCGCCAACGTTTTGAGGAAGCGAACCAACAGATCACGTTTCAGCTCGAAAACGTCATCGATCTGGAAACCAAAGCCTGGAACCGTGGCAACGTCGATCTGTATTTGAGGCAACAGGACGATTTTGATTTGGACTGGTACGCCCAACAGTCCCGGCTGGTCAATGCCAAACGCACGCAAGGCGACGTTGGCAATATCCCAACGGTCAAGATTCAAGAGGTCAACGTACAGGGCGACGTCGCCTGGGTAGAGACGATCGAAGGTAACGAACCGGTTCGCCGGATGCGCTTTTATCGCCAGACGGATCGCGGCTGGCTGCATACTGCGCCCGATCCACGTTTCTGGGATCAGGCTATCGAATATCACTATGGCGATCAGATCGTTTTTCGCTATCACGAGCGCGACCAGCCCTACATCGATCCCCTGGTCGAACAGCTTGGAACGGCATTTTACGACATCTGTATGACGGTTCATTGTGAGGGCGTGTTTGAGGTCAATTTTATCATCGACACGCCGGCGGTCACCAACGTGCCCGAGAGGACGGTTTTGGTCCTTTCCCCCTGGACTTTTGGCTTGCCGCTTGAAGGCGAATGGGGCGAGACGGCTGCTGAATCGGCGTTATATGATTTGGCGCTGCGCATCCTTCGCAGCCGATTCTCCAACCCTCCCCCGGCGCAGAACTCGCTTACCAGTGCAATCATGAGCGAATATGCCGTCTGGGTGAGCACCGGAGACCTGACCCAGTCGCCGCTTTTGGGCAGGGTCATTGCCCGCCAGGGCAGAGACATACTGCCCGAGTTATTCGAGTCGTTGGATCGCGAACCCACGTTGGGTGAATTTGTCGGCCGCTGGCTGTTTTTTGCCCCGACCACCCAGGATCGGGCCGTCGTCTTTTTCGAGACGCTGCTCAACGTCGAACAGGAGGCCTTTCTCACCGGCCGCAGGGAAACGTTTTTGCTGCTGCAAGATTCGGAAGAACTGATATGGATCAATCACCAGGAATATATTTTTGATCGAGTCACCGATCAGGAACGGGAATCATTTACTTTTCCTCCCGTTGAAATCAAAAACATCATGGTGTACCAGGATTATGCCGTCATCATGAGCGATCTGCCGGACATCCTTCGCTCGCGATCGGTCACTATCTTTATCCTGAGAAACGGAGAGTGGAAACACAACGATTTCTCGTCGCCTTCATACGGACTGCCGCCCCTCCCAACAGCTACGCCAAGCCCAGGTTCATAGCAACCCCTCACCCATCTTGGACGCTCTCCATCCTTTTTCGCGGCAATCCGGGCAACGTGTCCAATAAAAGCCCTTGTTTGGCCGGTTTAGCGAGACATACGTCCGCCCCCGGCTCAACAGCTTGAGTCGAGTTAGCTATGATCCAGATCACAAGATACAAGCGGAATGACAAAGGCAAACGAACTCTTGCCCGGTTCGCTTTCTACCCAGATATGTCCCCCATGATACGATACAATCTCTTTGCAGATCGGCAATCCCAATCCCGTCCCAGCCGGCTTGCTGGTCAACATGTCATCCATTCCTTGCCTGAATCGTTCAAAAAGGACTTGTTGCTCGCTCAATGATATGCCGGGGCCCGTATCGGTGACCACGGTCAAGACATACGCATCCTGGATGAGCAGATCTGGCATATCAACCACAGACACTGGATGCCATTGTCCGTCCTGGCGCTGGATAGCCTGTACGGATAGTGTAATTTCACCTGCATCGGTAAACTTGACGGCGTTACTGATCAGATTGTCGAGCACGAGCGCCAGGCGCTCTGCATCCCCTTTGATGACGGGCACGCTGGCGGGAATGTGAACGTGCATAGCCAACCCTTTGGCCTCAATTTGGGGTCTGTATACATCGGCAACCGCCTGAAAGACCGGGCCGACATCTATATCTTGAATGTGCCATTCGAACCGGCCTGCATCTATATCGGCCAGGATCAGTACATCTTCCACCAGGTTTTCCAGCCGTTTAACACCGCTGAGCAAATAACCCATGTTTCTTGTGATGCGCTGGACAGCGCGATCCTTGCTAGAAACGAGCAAAGGCAGAATATCGTTCATAAATGACTTGTCGATACGTTGTGCAAACCCGTCAATGATCGTCAACGGTGTTCGCAGTTCGTGCGACACATTGGAAATAAAAGTGCTGCGGAGTTGGTCGAGTTGCTTTGTGCGCGTAATGTCCCGTAAAACGATCACCACGCCGCTTACCTGATTGTCCTGATAGACAACAGCAGCCGTGCACTGCAGAAACCGTCCATCATTTAGCGCAAACTCGTGTGTGTGAACAACCTCATCGTAACACGTTTGAAGAATGAGATGCTGCAGCGGTATCTGTGGCACCACGTCGGAAATATACTTGTGAGTATACTCGCGCTGTTTCAGATCAAACATGGCAAGAAAAGACGGATTGACAATGAGGATGCGCCCAACCGTATCTGTTACCAGCAACCCGTCAACCAGATAACGCAAAACGGCGTCCAATTTGCTGCGCTCTGCGCTCACGTCGCGCGTCATACGAACCAGCATATCGGCCTGCGTATTCATGCTCTCAAAAAGCTGCGCGTTTTCCACCGACACCGCGACTTGAGCCGCGATCGTCTGGCAGACGGCGATTTCTTGAGGCGCAAAAGTACGCTTTCGCCCGATCGTGTCCAGCGTTAGTACGCCGACGATCGCCCCCTTGGATTGCAGGGGAACAAGCAGCATAGACTGGATATCCAATGACTTGAGCAGCTCATGAACAGGCACCATTAGCTTATCGTGCTGCACATCGGCAATAAACATAGGTGTGCCAATGGTCAAAAGTCGACGCAACGCAGGAAAATTCTTGATCGGGATCTCTTGGCCCAACAGGCGCTGCCCGGGATACTCGGCCTGGACTTTGCTAGACCGATCTGTGGCTTCAAAGAAAAATACGGTACTGTGATCCACATGTAACAGACGGACCAGGTTTTCGGTGGCGATGTTTAGCACATCGTCAAGTTGTAGGGATGTACTCAACGCCATCGAAATGCTGCGCAAGGCTGTTTGATTCTGAGCCTGACGCTCTAATTCGTGCGCATCCGAGAGCGCCTCGTGGATCAAACGAGCATTCTCGACGGCGATCGCAATCTGGTTGCCCAAGGCGGTCACAATGTGCAAATCTCTTTCGTCAAATGCACCTTCGAGTTCGCTCGACACGTCAAAGACACCGATGATGCGATCGCCTATCGTCAGCGGAACCGCCATTTCGGAACAGACACCAAGGGGTTGAGGAACCGCCACATCGCACGTGCCAACATCATCGGCAAGAAAAGGGACCCCTGTGTTGGCAACTCGGCCGACGATGCTTCCCTGGCCGACAGCACTGCCCTGATCGATGTTGAATCGCTGCCCGATCTGGTTAAGATGCTGATGATTGGCAGCAGCAACGTAAAGCTCTTGCCGTGACTCGTCCACGAGCAGCATACAGACGTTTTGGTACCCAAAAGCATACTCTACATCCTGCACGACTTCAGCCAACAACTGCTCTACGTCACGGATATTGCCAATCTTGTACGAAAGCGACTGTAGAACGATCAGCTGGTTTTGCTCGTTCTCGATCTGTTGTTGCTGAAAATGTACCCGTTCTTGCAAAGCATTGTAGGCTATGACCAGGTCGCCGACTTCGTCGAACGATGGGACAGGCACCGGTCTGGTCAGATCCATGCGTTCCTGGTTGGCAATATCGTGCAAGCGTCCGGTCACAAAGCGTAAATCCAGTATCATGCTTTCTGCCAAGTAGCGGCTAATAACAACAACCAGAGTTACCATACCTGCACCGTAAATACCCAGCATAATCAAGGTATCGATCACCAATTTCGAGTGCAGAGGATTAATCTGGTAGCCGATGCCTACCCAGACCGCGTGGTCGTGTAGATCAAGCGCGAATAGGCAAACATATCCATTCGCCTGGCGAATGCAGTCATCGTGATCGGTTCGCCAGGCTTCACCGTCAAACGCCACGCCGACTTGGGCAGTCATCGCCCGTTGATCAAGAATCTGCCCGTCTGCATCGACAAGAAAAATGCTCTCGTATTCAACGCTGTGAGGCAGGGTGTCAATGATATAGTCCAAGACGTTGTTCTGCTGCATCTCGCCCGGCATTAAATAGATCGTTCTTTCTAAATAGAGCAAGGCCTGGCTTGCCAGGTGCTCTCGGTAGGTCTTTACAGCATGATTGTACGCATAAAAACCACTCAAGGCGACAGAGATCAAGGTGAGCGACAGCATAATCGCAAGCAGCCGTGCTCGAATGTTGGCCCGCCGTCCTATCACGGGTGACTTGGGTGCAGCATACAACAAAACAGGGCGAAGCCATTGCTGTGAAACAACAGAGACGATCAGCACGCCTGCGGCGGCCAAAGCCGTAACCAGCACGCTACTTGGCGCGTGATCGATAAAGCGGTAATCCGGCAGAATCAGAGATCCCAGGATATCGGCAAACAAGCAGACAGCGCACACAATTAGTGCAGGAAAGACAAAGAAATATCGTGGAGCATCGAATGCAACACGCCGCGCAGCATCGAGCAATTCCTTGGATGGTGTTGAGCCTAGATCCAATGTGCGTCCCAAGGTAGATATGGGACGAAGATAAAGGTGCGCACCAAGCAGAAACAAAATGGCTAGGAGTGGCGCATAGATGAGGTAATTGAGCCATTCGCGGCGAAACACCTGTGGCGCAGGGTCAACGAGAGGAGCGACGGATAACAAGATAATAATGACAATGACAATGACAACCGATGAAAGCAGAATAATTCGTCTTGGAATGCTAGAGATAGGATGAACCATGTTGCAGTTCCTCTAGGGTCTGGCAAATGGCTACGAGCAAAATGGATGCAGTCAAGAAACAAATGCCCGGAAGCACAAAACCCCCGGGCAACAATGAACGTAAAATGGACACACCCTGCACGCTATTGATAGGCTTGTGCCGTCTGGCGAATGATCTCGACAAAATCGTCTGCCTTGAGGCTTGCACCACCCACCAGCGCGCCATCAACATCGGGTAAACTCATTAGCTCGGCTGCATTCGCCGGGTTGACACTGCCTCCATACTGGATTCGGGTTGCCTGTGCAACCTCGTCGCCAAACAGCCCGGATAATACGGGGCGGATTACCTCACCGATCACCGTTTGTGCGTCTGCGGGGGTAGCGGCCACGCCCGTGCCAATCGCCCAGATCGGCTCGTAAGCGATCACCAACGACTTGACCTGTTTGGCTGTCAAACCGTCCAGGGCCGCCACGACCTGATCCTTTACCCAACTGTTTGTCTTGCCTGCTTGACGCAGTTCAAGTGTCTCGCCGACGCATACGATCGGGGTCAAGCTGTGAGCCAAAGCGATCTTGATTTTTTTGTTGACGCCTTGATCTGTTTCGCCAAAATATTGTCGCCGTTCAGAGTGACCAATAATAACGTATTGGCACAGCCCTTTGAGCATATTGGGAGCTATTTCGCCAGTGTAGGCCCCATTTTCTGCGTGATAGACATTCTGTGCTCCCAGGCCAATCGCTGCATCGCCAATGACCTCTTTTACTGATGACAAACAGACAAAGGTCGGGCAGACGACTTTTTCCACACCCTCAATCTTGGACAAGGGATCTTTGATTGCCTTGACGAGTTCTACCGCCTCGTCAATGGTTTTGTTCATCTTCCAGTTTCCCGCGATAATCGGTTTACGCATTGTTTCTCTCCTTGATATATATTTACAATCGTGTTTACTTGTGCGGCATTGTCGTTTCAGGGGAAGGCGTGCCAGATGGCAGCTCGACAAACAAGTCACCATAGAATGATCGTATGTAGGGCGGCAAAAGACGAATATCGGCCATGCATCCCGACGCCAGTCCGGCAAACATTTCCCAATCGTTCCACTCACCTTGAGGGCCGCCGCCCGTTCCCCATTCGCTCTGTGGCAGCAGCATGCCCTGCTCAAACCCGGGTTGGGAGGGAATACCCTCTATATAGTGCTTGGCCAACGCGCGCACGCGACGCCAGCGAGGATCGTCGTCCTGAGCCAGCCGCTGTACAGCAGCAACCAGCCCGTCGCGCACAACGCGATCCCGGCGCCATTCGTGCCATACGGCATGCGCCAATTCGTGAATTGCCGCCTCATACTGTGCCGTATTCAGTTGCACCAGCTGCCGATCGGGATACCAGCCGCCGCCGCCACCGACGCTGTGAAAGTCCATTACCTGGATGCGCACGTGCTGCTGCAACCATCTCTTGACCTGCGGTGAAAACGGAACGTACCGGAACAGCTCGTCCAGAAACGCTTCGTCACTCGTCGGCAGAAAAGGACGCCGGCTCTGCTGCCAGGTTTTCAACCCGGACAAGAATTTGCGCACGGCATCGAGAATGGGCATGTTATGACCCGCCGTTCTTGACATACTTGTCGAAAAACTCTAGCGTACGTTCCATAGCCAGATCCCAGTCCGCCTCGTAAAAAGTATGTCCCGCACCAGGATACAGGTACAATTCGGACACAGCTTCTTGTTCCTGAGCGGCTCTGAACAAATCTTCGGACCATTGGTAAGGGACGATCATGTCGCTCGTGCCGTGGTGAATGCTCAATGGCGGTGCAAGGTCCAGATAATTGATCGGCGAAATACGTTTATATTCCAGGTTGTTTCTGCTAGGCGTGTCAAGCAGCGACACACCGTAGGCACCGGGACCGTTTCCCATGCCATAGGTAAAGTTGACGCGCTCGTCACCGTGTACAGAACCAAACAGCGCCACAGCATCGATTTTTTTGCTTGTCACTGCCGCTTTGAGTGCCACGCCGCCACCCATGCTGTGTCCCCACAATCCGACGCGCCTGGGATCGGCGTGATCGATGGTGTGCAGCGAGCCAACCAGATTCAAAACATCTTGAGCGTACCCGATATGATAGATACTGCTCGCGTTGTCTGAAGCAGCATGTCCCCGGTAGTCCGGAGCGATCGTAATATAGCCGTGTTCCGACAAATAAAATGCCTGCCGCCAGGTATCGTTACCGGTCGCATACTTGTCGGGATGAATGTAACCGTGACACAGAATAATAACCGGAAATATGCCCGGTCCCTTGGGCACATTCATCATCCCGCTAATGCTCAGACCTTCGCTCGGGTAAAAGATCAGATACGTCGTAAATTTGTCACTGCCACCAAATGTGCCGTGCAAGATCACGTCGCCCCCCGGGTAATGCCGCCCTCGCATGCCGGAAATCCAAAGTGACCAGTTGGGTGGGGCCTGAGGGCGCGGGGTCGGTGTTCTCGTGGGCAACGGCGTAGAAGATGGCAGCCGAGTTGGTGTGACGGTAGGTGTCGCCGTCGGTGTCCAGGTCGGCGGAAACGTCGCCGTCGGTTGGGCAAGGTCGTACACAAAGGCCGAAACCGGCCTCTCTTTGAGTGAAACGCTTATACCTGGATTTGGCAAAAACGGATTGAGGATAGTGGGATTCACCCAGATCAAAACATACAATCCAGCTATCACAACGGCAAGCACCACAAACAGGGCTGCAATATAATCCATCCATCGATTTGGGTTCTGTATGTGTTTAACCATACTAAAAGTATACCAACAATGCGCTTTCTTGTCCAACTTTTTTTTGGCGAAGGAGGGTAGCACGGCGATAGTGTGTCTTGGTTGCACCAAACCAGCCGTTAGGCCAGCACGCCAGCGGCTACCTTGCTGACAACGCGTTCCCTTGCCTCAAACGGCCGGTTGTCCGGCGACTCTTTCTGTCATACCATAAAAAAACGGAGTAATATCGGCGTTGGTAAGCGTACCCCGTTCGATTAGCGCATCAGCCAGCGTCCCAACCAAAGGCCAGTATTGCCACAGCAATTCTTTGGCGTGCTTGTAAATGCCATGCACCCAAAGCCGAGTGTGCAACTCGGCGTATTCCGGATCGGCATGACAGGTCAGCCAGGCGTCAATCCAGTCGGAAGCCAGACCGATGTGATTGATATATCCGTTTTGGATGCCATCCCATACATCGTCAAAGGTCCGGCCTGTCCTGATATCCTCAACCACCAGGCCGGCCAGATTCAAGGCCACTTCTCGGCAAGCGACATCGTTCCACATCCGATCGTTGACGTCAAGATCGTCCGGATAAATCCAGGGATCGATCCACACGCGTCCCACAAACTGGTTCTGGTACATCGCCCCAATTTCGCCAGAATCGATTGTAACTTTGACCGTTTTTTTCCCGACCAAGTACCCGATAAAAATATGTCCCGCTGCACGAAAAGCGATTGCTTGCTGCTCGCTACCCAAAAGGATCACAATACGGACTCCAATTTGTCTCAGTGAACGACCATTTCTACACTAATAGTAGCACAAATGTTCGGCGCACGCAAGCTCTCCTGCGACCGTTTCATAACGGGGACAAAGGTTGCTTCGGCCTCGTCAATGGATGGCTGAGAACGGTACTACATCTT
>JAFGJF010000282.1 GCA_016929205.1 Anaerolineae bacterium | reverse complement strand
GATTGAGCCATTCTTAACCTCCCTGTATAGTGTTACATACGAATTGAAAGACTGTGGGTCGTTTTTTCGGACGCCGTTGGCCGGGGGGTGTGGCGATACAAAGTGCGCTGGCTGGGCTGTTTGTCTATCTCCACACTATTATGATAGCACCAATGCCTGGTCTGCGCAAATTGATTTGCCTCCTTGTCTACCTCCGGGTAGAATAGTGGCGGCAAGCGAGGAGCTAGGAAAAGAAGGAGATCAGGCACGTGAATTGTCCCAGCATTTTTAACGATGTTATTGGACCGGTGATGAGAGGGCCGTCCAGTTCTCATTGTGCCGCGGCTTTGCGCATCGGGCGAATGGCCCGGGATCTGATGGATGGCGATATGCATCGCGTGCTCGTGGAATTCGATCCTCGTGGTGCGTTAGCCACGACCCATGAGAGCCACGGGTCGGATATGGGGCTGTTTGGTGGTCTCTTGGGATGGGAGGCCTGGGATGAGCGCTTGCCGGGTTCGGCACAAGCCATTCGCGAGGCCGGTGTTCGAGTAACGTTTCGTATTGCCAAGTTGGATACACAACATCCAAACTGTTACCAATTGACACTCGAAAACGCGGTTGAGCAGCATCGGATGGTGGCCATTTCAAGCGGCGGCGGTATGATCGAGATTGCCGCGATCGATGGGTTTCGCGTGTCTATGCTTGGGGACTATTACGAGACGTTGCTGTACCTGGATGCGGGCGGCGAGCAGGTTGTTGAGGACCTGAACGGGTTGGGTGACGTCGATTCCATCCTGATGCACCAAGATACCAGGACGCAGCTCATTGAGGTCAAGGGGCAGCGCTTTTTGCCACAACATATTGTTTCGCAGATTCGATCAACACATCACATTCGTGGGATCAAGATGCTGGCTCCGGTGCTGCTGGTGTTGTCTCGCCAGGATTTGGGCGTTCCATTTCTCTCTTGTGCTGAGATGCTGAGCTATAACGCGGCAAAGTCTCTCGACCTGTGGAAATTGGCCATCTGCTATGAGAGTGCCAGGGGTAATCTGACCAGCGATCAAGTCCTGGCCAAGATGCGTGACCTTGTTGGAATTATGCGGCGGGCCGTCCGCCAGGGGATCGCGGGCACGGATTATGCGGATCGGATGCTTGGCGTGCAATCCGGGGCATACAAGGTCCAGATGGAGGACGGACGGCTTTTGGATGGCGGCATTTTGAACCGTATCATCCTCTATGTAACGGCATTGATGGAGGTAAAAAGCGCGATGGGCGTGATCGTCGCTGCACCGACGGCCGGCGCCTGCGGAGCGCTTCCTGGAGCGTGTATTGGAGCGGCGGAGGCGATGGGACTTTCAATTGGTGAGATGACCAGAGCGATGCTTGCTGCCGGGCTGATCGGCGTTTTCATCGCCGCTCGCGCCACCTTTTCCGCTGAAGTGGCCGGCTGCCAAGCCGAGTGTGGCGCCGGATCGGCGATGGCGGCTGCGGCATTGGTTACCCTGGCCAAAGGCACGGTCGAGCAGGCCGTTGATGCGGCATCGATGGCGCTGCAGAATGTCCTGGGCTTGATCTGCGATCCCGTGGCCAACCGGGTCGAGGTGCCTTGCCTGGGCAGGAACGTGATGGCAGCCAGCAATGCGCTGGCCTGCGCTAATATGGCTTTAGCGGGTTTTGATTCCGTCATTCCCTTGGATCAAGTGATCGAGACAATGATCGATGTGGGCCAGTGTTTGCCACGCGATCTGCGGTGTACGGCATTGGGCGGGTTGTCGGTCACCAAGATGTCCAGAGAGATTGAAAAACAGCTTGACAAAAAAAGTAAGGAGACAAGAGGATGCTGTTTCTGAATGCAGATGAGATTATGGCGGTATTGGGCTTTGAGGAAGTGATGGCCGCTGTGGAGGAGGCGCTGTGCATTTACGAAGAAAAGACGTTCACGATGCCCGAGCGGATGTCCGTGTCGTGTGGCGAGGGCAATCTGCTTTTGCTGATGCCTTGCGTCTCTATGGGCAATATCGTGACCAAGCTAGTCACCGTGTTCCCGGATAACAAGGCACGAAACCGGCCCGTGATCGACGGCATCGTGGTTTTGTGCGATCAATCGACGGGCGAGATCCTGGCCTTGATGGATGGCAAAACGATCACGGCGATGCGTACGGGGGCGGTGACTGGGGTCAGTATCCGCCACTTATCCAGGCGCGAAGTTCGTTCTGTCGGATTGGTTGGCTGTGGCGTGCAGGGTTACTACCAGCTTTTATATGCCTGTGTCGCGCGGGATATCGAGCGGATCACGCTGTTTGACGTTAATGTCGAGGCGGTTAAATCGTTGATTGGCAAATTGCGGAATGCGCTTCCCGGGATGACGATCGATGTCGCTGCGTCGAGCGAGGCGCTGGTGTGGGCTTCGGACATTGTGATCGCAGCGACGACGGCCAAGAGGCCGATTTTTGCCAACGATCCCGAGTTGTTCAAGGGCAAACACTGCGTCGCCATTGGCTCGTTTGAGCCAGACGTGCGCGAGTATCCGGACGCCATTTTCAACCTGGTGGAAAAGGTGTGGGTTGATATTGACTTTGCTCAAGAGGAGTCGGGGGAATTGTTGATTCCGTTGGAAAAGGGCATTTTGAAAACGACGCAAGTGGAGACGTTGGGCCACTTGATCAAGTCAGGACGCGCACCGGAGCGCGGGACGTTTGGCACGACGTTTTCCAAGTCTGTCGGCATGGCCCTGTTTGATCTGACGGCGGCGCGACTGGCTTTTGCCAGGGCCATCGAAAAAGGTTTGGGAACCGAATTGTAGAGGAGGCGATATGTACCAGAATCACTTTAGCCGTGAGGAATTTCAGGCGCGACGAGCCCAAGTGTACGAGGCGATTGGCCCGGATGCGGTGGCCCTGGTGCGCGGAGGTGCCAAGAACCCAGGGCACGGACCCTTTTGGCAGGATAAAGACTTTTATTATCTCTGTGGCGTAGAGGTGCCGCATGCCTATCTGCTGATCGATGGCGCCAGCCAAACCAGCACACTTTTCCTGGCTCACCAGAGCGAAAAACAAAAGGAAAGCGAGGGCGAGATCCTGTGTGCCGAGAATGCCGACCTCGGCCAGGAATTGACTGGGATCGAGCAGGTCATGGGGATCGATCTGCTGGCCCGGCACCTGGAAAAGGTGCACGTGCTGTATACGCCAATGCGTCAGGGCGAGGGGCCAGGGACGAGCAGCGACACGCTGTGGCGCGCGCAACAGGAGGTCGTTTCCGATCCCTGGGATGGTCGGCCAGACCGGATGCGGCATTTTGTCGCCACGCTGCGCGAGCGATGCCCGACAACCGAGTTACGGGATCTGAGTCCGGTGCTCGACGAGCTGCGACTGATCAAGAGCGAGCAGGAATTAGTGCTGCTGCGCCGGGCCGGCAAGCTGAGTGCCCTGGGAGTGATCGAGGCCATGCGCTCCACCCGGCCGGATGTGTTCGAATACCAGCTTGACGCGACAATGCGTTATCATTATCTGGTCAACGGGGCACGCGATATAGGATACCATCCCATTATCGCCGGGGGGGCCAACGCCTGGTATGGCCATTACAGCGCCAACAACTGCCGATTGCAGGACGGCGACCTGGTGCTGATCGATTGTGCGCCAGACTACGGCTACTATACAAGCGACATCGGGCGGATGTGGCCGGTGAACGGGATCTATACGCCGCTTCAGCGCGAGTTGTATGGCTTTATCGTCAAATACCACAAGGTCCTGTTGAGCCTGATCCGTCCGGGACTGACGGACGTGCAAATTCAGCATGAGGCGGCCAAAAAGATGACCAGGGTCGTTGAGGAAACGACATTTTCCAAGGACATTTACGAGGCGGCTGCGCGGCGAGCGCTCATCTTCCCCTATCATATGTCTCACTGTGTGGGCATGGCCGTGCACGATGTCGGGCACTATCGGGGCGAGGCGCTCAGACCGGGTATGGTTTTTGCCCTCGACCCGATGATGTGGATTCCGGAGGAAAAGCTGTACATTCGGGTCGAGGATACAGTGGTTGTCACCCAGGACGGCATAGAGAACCTCACCGCCGATGCGCCACTCGAACTGGACGACGTGGAAACGTTGATGCAAGAACCGGGCTTGCTTGATCGTTTTCCTGCTCAAAGCTGAGCGGAGGCAGTTTGCCATATCGTATGAGGAAAACGAGATATGCCCGATGGACAGATGATGGCAAGTGCTAGACTGGCGCTGGATACGATTCTTCAGCGGCCTACCAAAGGAATCCCGAGCAAGACGCTATTTATGATGCAGCACACGTACATTGAGCGCATCGCCGGCGTTCGGCCGGGGGATTATCGCCGCGATCCGGAGGCTGTTTACCTGGCGATGCAGCGAGCCGTTGGCACCTGCCTGGTCGATCAGTGGATCCCACACAATCCGTTGACGATGGGCGATGCCGGATATGAGACGGATTCGGAAAAGAGAAATACGGCCACGACCGGGGCGACAGAGATCGTCTGCGATGATCTGCTTTCAGCGATGATAGCATAGACTTGATCGAACTCGGAGATAAAGTTCAGTTGTACGCTGGCATAACTATGGAACAAGTTGACTTTTGGAAATCGTACTTTGATTCCAGCTTGGGCTGGTCAGGATGACATTGGAAACATAAACGAGTCAGCATATTGAGGAAAACATTTCAAAAGAAACCGACACCAAACATGGGAGGAACTTGGCATGGATTTTGTAAAAGCAGAAACAACGTATGGCAAGTTAAGAGGGTGCAGAGAAGCAGGGGTGAACATATTCAAGGGGATACCCTATGCCGGTCGGGTTTCCGGCGCGTACCGTTTCCGCCAGCCGGCTGAACTCCAGCCTTGGACAGGGGTGCGGGATGCCCTCGAGCTTGGGGCCGCCTGCAATTCAGCCACCCCGGCAAAATGAACCCGAGCCGGCTGAGGATTGTTTATTCCTCAACATATGGACGCCCGCCAATGACGATAGCAAGCGACCGGTCATGTTTTACAACCATGGCGGCGGTTTTGTCATTGGCTCTGGCGGCGCACCTCATCAGGATGGGGCCAATCTGGCGCGTAACTTTGATGTTGTGGTCGTGCAGACGAATCATCGCCTGGGGCTGTTGGGCTTTCTCTACCTTGAAGAACTGACCGGGCCTGATTACGCCGGCTCGAGCAATCAGGGCTTTCTGGATATTGTCCAGGGGCTGGCCTGGGTGAACCAAAACATCGCTGCCTTTGGAGGCGACCCTGACAACGTGATGATTTTTGGAGAGTCAGGGGGCGGGGCCAAGACTTCCTGCCTGTATGCTATGCCTGGGGCGGCTCCCTATTTCAACACGGCGTCCATTGAAAGCGGGCCGGGCGTCAGAATGTATACACCCGAGATGGCTGCCGCGACAGCCCGTCAAGTTCTCAAAGCCCTGGATATTGACCCGAACGACTGGCGGAAGCTTCTGGAAGTTCCTGCGGCCACGTTGCTAGAAGTCCAGTCGCAATTCCCGCCCGTGCCGCCCCACCAGCGTAAGCGCCAGAATGGCGGGCAGACTGAGCCAGGCCGGGGTGGCTTTGGTCCGGTGGTAGATGGTCATATCCTTCCTGGTCATCCCTTTGATCCGACCGCCCCG
>JAFGJF010000281.1 GCA_016929205.1 Anaerolineae bacterium | reverse complement strand
CCTGGTTGCGCGCAAAGACGTAGGCCGAGCCCGACGTGTCGCCATCGTCATCGTCTTGCCACGCCCCGACGACGATCGTATCCCCACTGATGGCCACGGACCGGCCAAACTGATCCCCGATCGCGCCGTCGGAGGCCGTCAGTTTGGCCACCTGGGAGGTGAGCAGCGGGTCGACGGTCAGGGGATAGACGGCGTCGGTGACATCAATTGTGATGTGTAACGATTCCCCCTCACCCCGGCCCTCTCTCCCGGGGGAGAGGGAGAGATGCGCGGGCAGCTCTCGTCCGGTCGCATCGCTGACGTAAAGGCCGGCGTAACGCAGGATCGTCTGACCATGCTCATCCCTGAAGACAATGGCTTGTCCCTGGTCCGCCAGGTGGGGGATGAGGGTGGTTTGGAGAGCCATATCCAGGACGAGGCCCTCACCCCCTCGGTCCCCCTCTCCCGCTGTAACTGGCGATGGGGAAGCGGCGATGGTGAATCCGTGTTCCAGGCCGCGTTCGTCGTTGACATACCATTCCGTAATGCGTGACCCGTGATCGGTATACCGGTACGTGATCCGATTGCCGTTCACACTTTGGGTGGGTTCGGCATCGATGGACCGCACATCCCCCTCGTAGCCGTAGCCACGGAGATTGAGCGCCCACTGCCAATGCTCATCCCCTCCCCGGCCTTCTTTGGCTAACCTTCCGCCGGCGATGCCCGACGCAGATGGGGAAGAAAGGCGCGGCCTCACCGCTGCGCCGGCAGCGCCAAAGGCGACCTGCCAGCCGTGGGCTCGGTTGGCAGCCACCTGGGCGGCGCTCGGCTCGTGCCAGGTCAAATCATACCCGGCCCGGCAGATTTGTTCTTGAATGGACGTCCATTCGCCGGCCGTGAGTCCGGTTGGAGGCGCTGTTTCGACGTGAGCGGCCGCTGGGGCGCTGACCGTCGTCGCCGGCGGCATGACCATCATCACCAGCAGCAGCGTCAGTGCCAACCGGGCAGAGCCAAAGAGAAAGAACGATCGTTTGAGGTCGTGATCTTGTGACACAACATGCCTCCGGGCTTGCACTTTGCCTAGATCCTAATATCAAGTTGGAGCATCGGATAACATCGTACAGATGAACTGGCCACAACCACATGGCGATGAATTTTATGATGCAGCACCCTGTGAATGGGGCTTGTCGCATAAGCCCGATTTATCGGGCGTCACTTGTTAGCTGAAAACGAGCGAACAAGGGTAATAAACCTGGAAACCGCTTTTTTGTCAAGTTTTTCCAAAGGGAACTTGCTTCAAGCCTGAGAGAATGAATTCTCAGGCTGATATCAGAAACGCGTTAAAACGCGTCGATGTAACGTGTTTGAACACGTTTCCCGTATCAGACGTCGAATTCGTTCGATGTCTTGACTCAAACTGTTCTTTGCCCGGCCTCGCCCATACCTGTTTCTCTGGTACGTGGCCGCAACAGGGCGGAGCTTTCCAAGTGGTCACACCTTGAACGCCGTGGTTCTGGCGGGGCTTTTGGCCTGGCTGGTCGGGCGCCGGTTGCGTGGATGGCGGCGCGTTGTTTTTGATGCCGGGATCGCACTGTGGGCCCTGCTTGTTGGCTTGAGCCGGATCTACCTGGGCGTACATTATCCCAGCGACGTCCTCGCGGGGCTGGCTGTAGGCGGCCTGTGCCTGCTGGCCATACCGGGTAGCGCGCGGATATGTCGCCACCTGGGGAAACGGGCACACGAGCGCGCCTGACCTCGATCGCCCCCTCCGCTCAAGGCGCCTTTTTTCGCCAGGCCGGCTGCCCTGGAGCGTTCCGCATTTCGTCCTGCGCCGTCATACTCGCAGGAACGTGCTATGGGACGTACGGCCTCCATTCACATTCCAGGCTGTCGTTCTTGCGCTCGGACCCGGCGCGTTCGTAAAACCGTGTGCTCGCCTCCGACGGCCAGGTGAGCAGGAATTCGTATTCCGCGTCTTCCATCCGGAAATCCCAGCGCATCTGTGCCAGTTGTGCCACGTCGTCCAACGTCGCCTGTCGCAGTGCCACGAACCGATCCAGCGTCTTTCCTGCATCAGATTCGACCATCACACAACCTCTAACTCGGTGTTTTCAACATCGATCAGTGTTTCAGTGATGCTATTGCTTGAAACACTGAACCACTGAGAAAAACGAGAACACTGATTCAGTGCCTTCAATGCCGATCAGTGTCTCAGTGATTCAAAAAACAGCAAAAGCGATTTCACTCCAACATTATGCTGATAATACTCAACGGCGGCAGCGTGACCGCGATCCCCTCCGGCCTGTTGGTCGTCTCGGGATCTCTCCGCACCCCATACGCCCCGTCCGAGCTCATCGTCCATTCGCTGACCCGGGCGTCGAGGCCGGCCAGGGTAAAGGTGCGCTCCGCCCGGTTGTCGTTGAGCACGATCGCCGCAGTGCGGCCATCCGGGCGGCGAAAAACCAGGGGGAATATCCTGCTGTCGTCCGATCTGCTTTCTACCAGCACCGATCCCGCCGGGATCGCATTGGCAAAATGCTGCAAGACGTAAAACGTCGGGTAGCGCTCGCCACCCTTGCCCACCGCGGCGTCGTTGCCGAGCAGCGTCCAGATGTAGGTGCGGCTGGCGTGACTCCAGGCGATGGCCCGATAATGGGCCTTGGCATAGTGCCACGCGGTGCGCCATGTGTCGGGCGAGATCGCATTGCCGGCCTCGTGGTAGCCTGTCTCCGTCGCCCAGACCGGCTTGCCGTATGTGCGCGCCGCCTACCAGATCTCGTCGAACTGCTTTTGATCCTGGCTCCACCAGGTATGATACGACACCGCGGCCGTGCGCTCGCGCAGCACGTCGTCCTCGAACCAGGTCTCGATCCAGGGCAGGTTATTGCGCGGCGAGTGCAGGTTGGGCGCGTGCAACTGGATGTCCCCCAGGCCAAAATGGTCAAACATCTCGATCGCCGCGCGCCCCGCGTCGCGCAGTGCTTCCGGGCTTTCGTACTTGATGCCCGCCTCGATGTCCGGTTCGTTCTGTACCTCGGCGAAACGCAGCGGCACACCGTTGTTTTTCAGGTGCAGGATGTATGAAGCGATCGATTCACCCAACTCCGGGTACAACGCCGGATCGATCTGCCTCGGGCTGCCCATCGCCAGCCAATCCTCGCACGTCTCGCACCACTCGGACACGCCGCCGAAATCCCACACCCCCACGCCCAGCTCGATTCCCCGTTCGTGCAGATATTGTGCGAATGGCACGTCGTGGGCGTTGATGATGTCGTTCACCGTGCCAAACCCGTCCCAATCGATCGTGTACGGGTCGTCGTTGTCGTTGGCCGTCTCCCACCATCCCAGCCACGGCGCCAGGCGAATGTAGGCGATGTCCAGTTCGTCAAAGACGGTTTTGACCGCTTCCCAATCCCAGCCCAGGTCACTGGCATAGGGAAAGGCATAGCTGTTCGCGCCGATGCCGTCCATCACCTGGTATTCAATCCCCGGATCGATCGTGATCGTGACCATCGCCGGCGTCGGGGTTGGCAGCGGCGGCGGTGACCGTGCCGCACAATCGTTAAGCATAAATCTTACAGCGCTGCAAGACAGAAACCGGGTTGATCAACAACCCGGTTTCTCTATGATGGCGCAAGGATAACCGAGATGAATTGTACCGGAACTGAGCCAAAAACCCGAGTTGACAAATTGCCCCTTCAAGAGGTATACTGATTACAATAATCATTTTGTTGGGATGCAGTCACGATTGCTTATTGCCATTTTCGACCTTGAGAAGGAGGCTAACACATGCAAAAGGTTTACGAATCATCTTTCGAGGAAGGGTTCTACGACTATGACGGGATCAGTGAATTGACCTGTCCGAATGGTTGGACGCCGGTGTGGACGGAGACGCAAGGCCGGGGGTTGATGCACCGCCCGGAATACGATTTTAAGGATAAACACCTGGGCCAGCCAGAGGTCCGGACCGGTCGCTATGCAGCAAACTTTTTTACCACGTATGCTACGCACGATGCTGCGTTGTACCGCAAATTTCGCGTTGGAACCGGCAAAGGCATTCGCGTCAGCGTATGGTGTATGGGCGTCACACACGACCCCTCGGGCATCGATGGCGGTCATGGGATGCAGATTGGCATCGATCCCACTGGTGGCACCGATCACACCGCATCCACAGTCGTCTATGGCGATTGGTGGTCGAGCCACATGAAAGACAAAGGCTGGAAAGAGCGCAAGTGGAAGCAGGTTGACACCGAGGCCGTATCCCAGTCTGACGAGATCACCATCTTTTTGCGCGCCCGGTGTGACTATAAGGCCGAGATCAATGCCAGCCATTGGGACGACTTTGTGATCGAAATGGGAGATCCGTCGGAAATCAAACCCAAGAAGACCAAGACGGCAGTCGCAGGCGTCGGACCAAGCACGATGACCGCGGAACAGCTTGAAGCCTTTATCCGCCAGATCGTCCGCGACGAACTGAGCAAGAGCTCGTAATTGGACAACGCTCAGTCGGCCGCCGAAACAGGCCTAAAAGCGTCATCGTGCAACTCGGTTGCGGTCGCACGATGACGCTTTTTTATTTTGCCACCTATCATCCACTATCCACCACTCGTCATCCACGCCCATCCTCCATCGATTATCTATTGCTTGAAACAGCCACCAGAACGCGCATAATCGCTCAGAATCGGTCAAAAACGCGCACATGATTTGTGCACATCCGTCACCTGTGCTATAATCCTGGCCATAGGTTGGTCAGCCACACTGGAGAGGAGCGCGAACGTGCTTGCCGCCGAACGACGCCAACAGATCGTGCGCCTGTTAAGCCAACAATCAACGATCGACATTCAACAGCTTGTCCCTCGGCTGGTTGCGAGCGAGTCGACGATCCGCCGCGATCTGGCCTACCTGGAGGGGCAGGGTCTCCTGAGACGAACGTATGGTGGCGCGATTGCGGTGACCAAACCGGGCGCCACTGCACCGGATGCCCTTTCCGACGCGAAAATGCACATTGGCGAGGCCGCCGCCGGGCTCGTTCGCCAGGATGAGACCATCTTTCTCGGGCCGGGAACAACGACAATGGCTGTTGCCCATCACCTCGCCCGGAGAGCGAGCGGCACCGTTGTAACCAACGCCCTCGACATCGCCACCTACCTGATCCAGCACTCGCAACTGTCCGTCATCCTGACCGGCGGGCAAATTGAACGAAACAACACGGCGCTGTTGGGCTATCTGGCCGAGCTGACTTTGCGCGAATTGCGCGCCGATCGTGCGATCATTGGTGTGCACGGTATCCATCTGCCGGACGGCATTACCGGGTCGACTTTGGCTTGCGTGCAGTTGATGCGCACCGTGATCGATATCGTGCCCGAGATCGTTGTCGTTGCCGACGCCAGCAAATGGGGAAGCAGCGGGCCGGCGCTGATGGCTCCGCTCGATGCCGTTGACGTCATTGTAACCGACCAGAACGCGCCGCAGGTGATGATCTGGGATCTGTCTCAACTTGGCATCAAAGTGATTCAGGCGTAAAGGGGACGTCTTTTGCAGAGCAAGTTATTCTTTTGTGCCCCATCATTCATATCGTTTCAAAACAAAAGCAAGGAGAAGTTCTTATGGCAAGCGTGACGTACGAACATGTGACCAAGCGGTTTGGCAACGTTGTTGCCGTCAATGATTTGACCATCGAGATCCCCGATCAAGAGTTTCTGGTTTTTGTCGGCCCGTCCGGGTGTGGCAAGACAACCAGCCTGCGCTTGCTGGCTGGCCTGGAAGAACTGACCGAAGGCAACATCTATATCGACGATCGACAGGTGAACGATGTGCCGCCCAAGGACAGGGATATCGCTATGGTCTTTCAAAGTTATGCCCTCTACCCGCATATGTCAGTCTATGACAACATGGCTTTTGCGCTCAAGCTGCGCAAGACGCCCAAAACCGAGATCGACAAGCGTGTCAAACAGGCCGCCTCGGACCTGGGGATCGGTGAGCTGCTGGATCGTAAACCCAAACAGCTCTCCGGTGGTCAGCGGCAGCGCGTCGCTGTAGGCCGGGCCATCGTCCGCGACCCGCTCGTCTTTTTGATGGACGAGCCGCTCTCCAACCTCGATGCCAAGCTGCGTGTTGAGGCCCGTACCATGATCAGCAAGCTGCACCAGCAGCTCGAGACGACCTTTATTTACGTCACCCACGACCAGACCGAGGCTATGACCATGGGCACCCGCATTGCCGTGATGCGAGATGGCGTCCTGCAGCAGATCGATTCGCCGCAGGTGCTGTATGATACGCCATCCAACGTGTTTGTCGCCGGCTTTATCGGCAGCCCGAGCATGAACTTTTTTGATGTGACCCTGGTCGGCGATGCCAACGGGATGTTCGTGCAGAGCGACACCTTCAAGCTGCGCGTGCCCGGTGACAAGGCCAAGATCTATGCCGAGAGAGGCTATGCCGGCCAGGAAGTGATCTTTGGCATTCGCCCCAGCGACATCTTTGATCCGGCCTACCAGGCCCCTGACATTTTTGCCCAAGAGATCCAAAGCAAGGTGGATGTTACCGAGCTGATGGGGAACGAGATATTCCTGTACCTGTTGACCAGGGACGACAAAAAGCTGTTTACCGCGCGCGTTGACCCGCGATCCAAATACCGGGTTGGCGACCAGGTGCCCATCGTGCTCAATATGGATCATATGCATATCTTTGATCGCCAAACCGAAGTGGCTGTCCGTTAGCATTCGCTGCGTCGGTAAAAAATCGCCATAACAAAAGACGCCGAGGAGGAATCCCTCGGCGTCTTCGAATCCCTACTCACCCGAGGTCTCCCGGTTCTTTTCTTCCAGGAACTTGACCATATTGTAGGCCATCTGGTTGCTGGCTACCGCCACATCGTATTCTTTTCCCAGTTCGACCACCGCGCCGTTCAAAGCACCGATCTCGGTCCGCTTTCTAGCCTGGATATCCTGCAGCATGGACGAGCGGTGAGAAGCAGTAGATGGGATCAGTTTTTCATAAAACACCTCAAGATAGGCTTCCACCGTCTCCCAATGCGCCCGGAAACCGCTCGCATACATCACCTCCCAGATCTCGGTGACAATGGCATCCATTATCGCCCGTGTGTACGGCCATGCCCCCAGTGTGCCATAGGTCACGTCAAAAACCGCCCCCAGCGGGTTGAGCGCGCAGTTGTAGAGCATCTTGGCCCACAAATCTTTATCGATCGCCGGGCTGATCTGGCAGGGAATGCCGCCTTCCGAAATCGCGCGCGCCAACGACTCCAGCACGGCCAGATTGCTGTGAAACAGGCTGCCGAGGTGGATAGCGTCGGCGTGAACCGTGACCTCGGTTTGGTTTTTTTGCGGGCGGTAAAAACCGGTGATCACCCGCCCATTGTACACCCTGTCCTTTGGAAACTGTGTGCAAAACCGCTCGGCGTTGCCCCATCCGTTCTGGCAGAGCACGATATGGGCCTGCCCTGCGAGATTAGGGTGGGCGGCCAGGTCGTGCGCAGCGTGTTCGGAATCGTAAGCCTTGGTGCAAACGAGAATCGTATTGTACGCCGCATGGTCGATCTCGTCCAGCGAAGCATAGGCGCGAAATAGAGAAGGTGCGGCGTAGAATTGACCAAAAAGGCCGCTTCGCAGCAGTCCTTTTTCCCTCAGGCACGACACCGTATCCGCCCTGGAAAGAATATCAACCCTGACCCCGGCCTTGATCAAGCAACTGCTCAACCCAAGTCCAACCGCCCCGCCGCCGTATACGAGAACGTGCATGCTCTGCTCCTCTTTGAAGCTGATTTGTAGATCCGTATTCGTTCGTGCAAATCTGTGAGCTAGTGATCGATGTGCAATTCAACCACATCCCCGTCTTGCAGCACGTGGTCGCGGCCCACCATCTGCCCGTCGTGCGCGACGCTGCCCCACACCCGCGCCGACTTGAGCCCGGTTTCAAAATCGCGGTGGATGCTGACCGCAAACTCGTGGACCGTGCTGCCGCGTCCCATCACAAAGGGCGTACTGAGGTCGGGCGGCTTGCCCGGCGGCTTGGCATAGATCCGTATAATCTCCAACCGTTCAAACACGAGCTGCTTTAGCGCCTCAAGATTGCGGCCCGTCGTCGCCGAAACGGGAAGGATCGACCACGCCTCTCCAAACAGTTCGACCAAAACCTCGACATCCCCGTCAGATTGCTCGCTGTCGGCTTTGTTGGCCAGGACCAGCGTGGGAAGGAAAACCAGGCGTCGTTGTTCCACGTACCGATCCGCCCGGTGCGCGGGAATGATGAGCTGTTCCTCCAGTAAAGCGACCGTGTCTTCCAATTGCTGGATCGGATAGGCTTGTAGATCGACGACCACAAGGACGAGATCGACGTGGCGAATCAGGTTGTACAGCTCGGGCTCGACGTAATCGACATTCAACGATGGCGTGTCGATCAACTGAACCTGGATGTCGTTGATCGGCATCATGCCCGGCGTGGGCACCCAGGTCGAATAAGGCGCGGCGGAAACCTCTGGCGTGGCGTGAGTCAGTGCCGCGACCAGCGCCGACTTGCCCGTATTGGCCGCACCCACAAGTGCCACCTGGCCCGCGCCTTCCTTGTCGATGTGAAAGGCTGAGCGCCGGCCAGACCCTTTTTTGCTGCGCGGTGCGGTTCTGAGCTTGGCCAGCCTGCGGCGCAGGTCGCCGACGAGATGATCTGTGCCCTTGTGTTTGGGCACGATGCTCAACATCTCTTCAAGGCAGGCGATCTTTTCCTCGGGCGTTTTGGCCGCCCGGTACTCTTTTTCGACCTCAAAATAATCGGGAGGGAGATTGGTCGGCACCGCACCGGCCTCCTTATTTTTGATCCGACCAGACCACAGCCAATGTGCCCATCACCCCCAACACCGTACCGGCGATCATGACTGCGCTTACCGGCTCTTGCAACAAGACGGCAGACCAGATCAAGGTCAGAAAGGTGCTCGTGTTGGTGATAACCACCGCCGTCGAGGCATCACAACGTTTGTATCCCTCGCCAAGAAAAAAGAAACTTGCCCCGGTCAGAACAATGCCCAGAAAGAGGACCCAGGCCCAGGTCGAGGGTGAATACGTACGACTGAACCCGCCCGCTGTCCAGGCAAAGGGAGCGGTGATAACGGTGCTGAAGGCAAAAACGGGCAACAAGATCTCGATCCCCGAGAGTCTGCCTGAAAGCGCCTTTTGCGACGCGAATTGCAACGCTGAAGCGAGACCAGCCAGCACCAACAGCACGTTGCCCCAGATGTGCTGTGGATCGCTCAACGCTTGCCATCCCTTTCCATTCCACCACACCAATATCAATCCACCGATCGACAGTGTCAGGCCCAACCACTTGGCGCGTATGCCTTCGCCAAGGAACCACCGCGCCAGCATCACGGTGCCAATCGCCTGTACCGGTGCTAGAATCGTTGCCGCGTTGGAAGGCGCGTGCGTCAACCCGGTATTGTAAAATAGGTAATTACCTGCCCGTCCCAGTGCGCCGACGATGATCCACGGCAAGACCCATCTGAGCCGGCGCCAATCGCCCTTTTGCCAGGCAAATAAAAGAGCGAATACGATCGTCGCCAGCGCAACGCGAGAGAACGAGATGGTATATGGATCGACTTGCCGAGTGAGGAGCTTGACGGTTGAGGCGACAAATCCCCAGCAGAGAGCGGTGAGCAGCAGGTACACGATACCGAGCGCGTTTTCTTGTTTTTGTGTCAAGTGATAACTCCAACTAGACGAGTTTGTGCTCGTGGGCCAAGATCGCGGCCTGGATACGGTCGCGCAAGCCCAGGCGGCTGAGGATATTGGATACGTGGTTTTTGACCGTGCCCTCACTGATCGACAGGTTTTGTGCGATTTCACGGTTGGTGGCGCCGGTGGCAATGAGGCGCAGCACCTCCAGTTCGCGGCTGGTCAGATCCAGTTCGGGCGGAGGCGCGGCGGGCTCTGTCGGCGTTTGGGACATCTCGGATTGTAGTTGACCCACCAGTTTGCCGGCCACGGACGGGGCCAGTTGGTAGATACCAGCGTGGGCGAGCTTGACTGCTTGGGCCAGGTCTTGTGACGGCATATCTTTGAGCAAATAGCCGCTGGCGCCGGCCTGCAAAGCCTTGACAATGTATTCGTCGTCGTCAAACGTGGTCAGCATCAGCACCTGGCAGCGGGGCAGCGTTTTTCGGATCTGCATCGTGGCTGCGATACCATCCATAACCGGCATACGCACGTCCATCAGGACGATGTCGGGTGACAAAGCCGCTGCCTTTTCAACGGCTTGCCGCCCGTCAACCGCTGTACCGACGACTGTGACCCCGCTTTGAATGTCCAGCAAAGAGGCGATCCCCTCGCGGATCAGGCGTTGATCGTCGACGACGAGGACGGTAATGTCGTTCATTCTTGTGCTACCTTGGAAATCTGCAGGCTGAGCCAATCGCCGGTGACCAGATCGGTCGGGTTTTTGGGTACGGTGACCGCTAATTCAGTACCCTGCTTGGGTTTGCTTTTGAGCGACATCTGCCCGCTAACCAGTTCGATCCGCTCGCGGATGCCTTGCAGGCCAAAGCGTTGCTCTTTTTGTTCGGGTTGATCGAGCAAGTGCAGGTTAAAGCCCTCTCCATCA
Organism: Anaerolineae bacterium; assembly: GCA_016929205.1. The sequence goes on along the minus strand of JAFGJF010000281.1, from coordinate 25,544 downwards.
TCGCGCAGAACCAGCCGGGCCAACTGCTCACCAAATTGCACGTCCAGAGTTACGTGGCTGGCCCGGGCATATTTCTGGATGTTTGTCAACCCTTCCTGGGCGGCCCGGTAGAGGGTCATCAGCACCGGGCGGGTGTAGCCTGTCTCTTGCCCGCTTACAGTCAGGTCGATGGTGAACGCAGCGTCGCCCACTCTGGCGACCAATTCGTGTAGGGCCGTTTGCAAGGAAAAATGTTCGTTGGCGTCGCGTAAGGTGCTGACGGAACGCCTGACGTCTTGCAGCGCTTCGGCGGCGGCATGTTTGGCGTCACGGATAGACTGTGTCGCCTGTTGGGGGTCCCGATCTTGGTAGGCGAGCGCTTTTTCCAACTGGATGTTGACGATGGTCAAATAGTGTCCCAGCGAATCGTGGATGTCGCGGGCCAGGCGGTTTCGTTCCTCAGTTGCGGCCAATTCGCCAACCTGCGCGGCATACATTTGCAGTTTGAGGTGCGAAGTTTGCAGCTCGGCCAACAACTCTTCCCTGCGCCGCCGGCCCTGCTCGTCGCGTTTGATCACTGGAGCCACGACCTGCATAAAGATCAGAACAAATACAAAGGCCACCAGCGTAGATGTTGTGCCGACATTCATATACCACAAATTGTCCAGTTGCCAGGTTCGCCAACCGGCAGCGATCAGATAAACCAGGCTCAAGAGGCTGCTGAATGTGGCCCCAAAGCCAAAGTAGGCACTAAAGGGAATGAGCGGATACAGGAACAGCGAAACCATCGAGCTGTCGAGCGCGACAACGCCTTCAAAGAGCGCCATTCTGGCCACGAGCAGGACAATGGCGATGGGAAGCGGTGTGCCATCTTGATAGCGTTGGTGTTCAAACCGCTCGAGTCCCAGCAAAAACACGAGCAATAACCCTAGTTCGACGTTTTGCCCGATCAAAAAATGGCTTTCATAGCGCCACAGTGAGTTAAAGTAGGCAATGATCCCGGTAATGCCAATGTAAACCAGGGTGAACATAAAGCGGAATGACTGGGGCGAATTCTGCTGGGTGGCCATCCACTGGGCGATCTTTTCATTGAGTGCATCGCGGTATGATGCAATGGACATCTCTTGTTTGGAAGAAAACATAGGTTCGTTCCTTATTCCACTATCTTGCCGAATTATAGCATACTGATTGGACGAGGGCAATATGTCGATGGATAGAGCTCACCCTGTCGATCGGACCATGCCAGATGGCTGCTTTTATGCTGGGCAAATAGGACTGGCGAGTAACAAAATGAGTCTGTGAGCACTTGTGATTGCGTGCAAAAACCGATACACTGATAACATCATAGCTGTGTCGAAGGAGAAATATGTTATCCAGGTTTTTTTATTGGTTGGGATGGCCGTTGGTGAGTTTGTACGCTCTTTTTATGCTCAAGATGGACGTTTTGAAACACGCTCCGTTACCCGATGGCCCCAAGATCTTGGCTGTCAATCACCCCAGTTGTACCGATCCCTTTTTGATCCTGCTGTTATCCCGTCAAAAAATGAGCATTCTGATCACCGAAAAAGCATTCAAGGTGCCTGTTTTTGGCAGCTATTTGAGAAAGGCCGATCACGTGTGCGTGGTGCCCGGCAAAGGCGAAGCCGTTTTGGCCAGGGCAGAGCAGTTGCTGAAACAAGGGCGGACGGTGGTCATCTTTCCCGAAGGTCAGATCAGCCCCCAAGATGGCGGATTCCATCGCGCGCGCAGCGGCGTGGCCAGGTTGGCCTTGAGCAGCGGCGTGCCGGTTATCCCGGTGGGCATTCACCTGGCGCGCGAGCGTCTGCACAAGATCGTTTCGAAAATTGAAGGAGAAAACGCCTTGGGCGATTGGTACTTGCGCGGCCCCTACCACGTTACGGTCGGGCAAGCGATGCGTTTTGAGGGCAATGTCCAGGATCGCGAGCACGTTGTCTCTGTCTCGGAGACGATTATGCAGAGCATCATCGGCCTGGCGCAGCAGAGCGCGCGGCGGATGGAAGCAATGACGATCTAGTGTCTATTGGATTTGTGTAGAGAGAGGTTCGATGAACATTTTGATGATCTATCCCGAGTTTCCCGATACGTTCTGGAGCTTCAAGCATGCGCTAAAATTTATTCGTAAAAAGGCGTCTTCTCCGCCATTGGGACTGCTCACCGTCGCGGCCATGCTGCCTGCCGAGTGGGAGAAACGGCTGGTCGATCTGAACGTGACGCGATTGACAAACAAAGACCTGGCCTGGGCTGACTATGCCTTTATCAGCGCCATGGTCGTGCAGCGCGAGGGTGTGTACAAAGTCATCGCGCGCTGCAAAGAGGCCGGCCTTCCCATCGTGGCTGGCGGGCCGTTGTTCACCGGCGAGCATGAGGATTTTCCCGAGGTCGATCACTTTGTGCTCAACGAGGCCGAGATTACCCTGCCGCAGTTCCTGTCCGATCTGGAGCAAGGCCGGCCCCAGCACCTCTATACCACACCCGAGTTTCCCGACATCCGGCAGACGCCGGTTCCGCTCTGGGAACTGCTCGATTTCAAACACTATGCCTCGATGGCGATCCAGTTCTCGCGCGGCTGCCCTTACGACTGCGAGTTTTGCAATATCACCGCCCTCCTGGGCCGGCGTCCGCGCACCAAAAATGCAGCCCAGATCATCGCCGAACTGGATGGCCTGTACGATCTGGGATGGCGAAGCAGTGTCTTTTTCGTCGACGATAACTTTATCGGCAACAAAAAGCTGCTCAAAAACGAGATCCTGCCGGCGCTGATCGAATGGAGAAAAAACAAAATCGGCATGCCATTTAATACCGAGGTGTCGATCAATCTGGCCGATGACGAGCTCTTGATGGACATGATGGCCAAGGCCGGGTTTGATACTGTTTTTGTGGGCATCGAAACGCCTGATGAAGACAGTCTGGCCGAATGCAACAAGTTCCAGAATAGGGGACGCGACTTGGTCGAGAGCGTCAAGCGGCTGCAGCGCGCCGGATTGCAGGTCCAGGGTGGATTCATCCTCGGTTTTGACAACGATACGCCTTCGATTTTCGAGCGCCAGATCGATTTTATCCAAAAGAGCGGCATTGTGTCAGCTATGGTCGGGCTGTTGCAGGCACCCTATGGCACCAAGCTCTACCAGCGTCTCAGCCAGGAAGGTCGCTTGCAGGACGAGATGTCGGGCAACAACGCCGATGGTTCGACCAACATCATCCCTAAAATGGACCTGGAAGAGCTAAAAGCCGGATACAGGCACGTGTTGGATCACATTTATTCGCCCAAAGCGTATTATGACCGGGTGATTACCTTTCTCCGTGAGTACCGGCCGCCTCGGCTGCGTGTGAACCTGGATGCTGAATACCTGCTGGCATGGGGACGATCGATCTACCAATTGGGGATTCGAGGTGTGGAACGCGTCCACTATTGGCGGCTCTGTTTTTGGACGCTTGCGCACAAACCAAGGCTGTTCGCCAAAGCGATCACCCTGGCGATTTACGGCTATCACTTCCGCAAAGTGTTCGAGATGCAGATCTAGCAAAGGTTCTGGTCCTGATGAGAAACCTGGTTTTTGCCAAAAACCAGGTTTCTTTGTCTTAAACATCCAAAGATAATCCATTTTGTAATCTTGATAATCCTGTCGGATGTTCTGCCGTGAACTGCACCGCCACCCGCAATCTTGGTTAATCCTGCATGAAATGCTTGTCAGCAAAGTTCATATACTGGTCCCAGTCATAGTCAGTCACGTCGTGTCCGCCGGAGCGGATGTGGTAACCGATTGTGCCCGTTGATGGTGTGTTCAAGCCGGGCATCTCGACGGCGGGCAGCCCGGGCAGGCCAAAAAGCGCGTAGGCTGGCGAGGCGTGTTTGGCCGACAAAAACTCGCCGCGCGGGTCGGACCAGGCATCCTCTTGCGCGCTGGCCACGTAGATCGGGCGCGGCGCGGCCAGGGCAATGAGCATGTGCTGGTCGACCGGCAGGTCCTCTTCAAGGCCGTTGTAGCGGCGGAAATGGCTGCAGAACCAATGGGGAAAGGTGGTATTGATCCGCGCCACCGTCTCGCCAAAGCGCCGCCGCGACAGCGCTGCTCCGCCGCAGCCCGAGTCGTTGGATATGACGAGGGCAAACCGCTCATCCTGCGCGCCGGCCCACAGCGCCGTCTTGCCCAGGCGCGAGTGGCCGATCACCGCAACGTGTGCGTGGTCGATGTCGTCGTCCGTTTCAAAAGTGTCCAACGCGCGGCTCAGTCCCCACGCCCAGGCCCCGATCGTGCCCCATTCGTCGGCCGCGGGTTTGGGAAACAGAGCGTGCACGCCGTTTTCAAAACCATCGTCGAAATCGGGATCGATGTCGCCGCAGTAGATCGTCGCCAGGCCGTAGCCGCGCGCCAGGATCCGTTCCACCGGCCAGCGGCTGGCGCTAACCCCGCGTGACGACTCGGTGGCACGGTGATCCGATGCGTCTGTCCGGTCCCAGTTGGGTATCCACGAGGTGGCGATCTTGATCGCCGGGTCGACATGGACGGTGTGATTGCCCCCGAAATTCAGACCGACAAAGAGCGGCGCAGGCCCGGCGCGGTTGTTGGGCAGATAGATCAGGATATCCATCTGCGGGCCGCTTTTGTCTGCTGAAAAAGTGACCGTGACCTGTTTGCGCGTGGCCTTGCCGCCCAGGGCCGCCGCGTCCAGATCGAACAGCTCCCAGGACATTGCCTCAGGCCGGCCGGGTGACTTGCCATAGACGTGCTCCTGGAATAATGCCATCACTTCTGGGCGGCGTTTTTCGATCCAGGTCCTGGCATCGGCGACCTCGGTCCCATCGAGGCAGGTGAGCAGGTCGGGCAGCGTGTAGGCCGGGACGAGCGCCTCGTCGGTCAGCGTGCCGCCGAGCAAGACGTCGATCAGTCCGCCCCGGTAGCCTTTGATGACGAGTCGGCCCTGTTCCTCCGCTTGCTGGGGATTCAGCGTCCCGCTCAGCAAAGCGATGGCATCCTGGGCGTTTTGCATCTTGACCGTGACTGTTGCCTCGCCATCCTCTCGGTCAACGGCGCATTTGCCCTCGTTTACAACCAGTCGATAGACGCCGTCGCCGGCCAGGTCGAATTTGAGGGTAAAGCTCTTGCCGGCCAGTCTGCCGCTGAGCCGCACGGCAAGGTCGGACATAAAGGTAAAAAATGTGTCGGCCATGATGATTTCTCCTCAAAGATGCATTAGTAGAATACAAAGTGTGCTGCTTTTATTCTCAAGTGTTGTTACGCAAAAGGACCTGCTTTTGAAAACGGGTAAAAAAACTCGTAATGTCCTGCCCCAACGTCGACCCATACGGTCTGTTTGTTCTGGCCCAAGTTGTGAATGCCGTCGCCCTCCTCCAGCGGTTGGCCGCTTTCGGTGATCTGACCCAACGCGGCCTTGGGCAAACGAACCGTTGCCGTCGTGTTGGGCGGCACATCGATCACCACTCGCAGCCCGTTGTCGACGAGCTGCCAGAAAGACGAGATTGGGCCATACATCGAGTCGTAGGTTGCCCGGGCAAAGGTGAGTCCGCCGCCGGGGTTCGGCTGGATGAAAAAGTGCTTGTAGCCGGGCTGCGCCGGATCGATCTCGATCCCGGCGACGACCTGGTAGAGCCAGCTTCCCACGGCACCATAAGAGTAATGGTTCAGCGAACCAAAGACCGAGCCGTCCGGCTTGATCCCGTCCCAGCTTTCCCAGATCGTCGTCGCTCCCTTGGTGATCGGATAGAGCCAGGAGGGAATGGTTTGCTGGTTGAGCAGGTCATAGGCCACGTCCGGGTAGCCGGCCTCGCCGAGTACGTGACAGAGAAATGGGGTCGACAGAAACCCGGTGCCGAGGTGTGTGCCATTCTTGCGTACCAGCTCAACCAGCCGCTGTGCCGCTTTGGGACGCAGTGCTTCGGGCAGCAGGTCAAAAGCCAGCGCGCGCACGTAGGAGGCCTGTTTGTCCGGTTTGATCCGCCCATCGGGACGGACAAACTCGGCCACGTAAGCGGCTTTGACCTTGTCTGACAAGGTCTGGTAGTGTTCAGCATCTTTGTCTTTTCCCAGCACCCGGGCCATCTCGGCCAGCCGCCCGCTGGAATAGGCCAGGTAGGCCGTCGCCACGGATGGCGCGCCAAAAACCAGCCGGGCGAGTACGCCTCCGGCCAGCGCTGCCTGGCCTGTTCCCGGCTCCAGCCACTCGCCCCAGTGATAGTTCGTATCCCAGATGTAGGGCTGGTGTTCGCGCCTGGCCTTGTTCAGCCAAAAAGAAGGCTCCAGTTTCCTGGCCCAGTGGCTTTCCCTGGCCCGGCCGGCCATGTAATCGACCCACCCTTTGGCGCTGGCATACTGCTGTTCCAGGATGCGCGTGTCGCCATAACATTGATACAGCGTCCAGGGCACGATCACCGCCGCATCGCCCCAGCCGGCCGACCCTTCCAGCCGGGCAAAGAACCCGCCGGCCTGTGAAAAGGCGTTCGGCACCAGGTTGGTCACCAAACCATCCCGGCGCTGCTCGGCGGCCAAATCCTGGAGCCACTTGGTGAAAAAGGTCGCCGTGTCCATGATAAAAGACCCCGTGCGCACGAAAATCTGCGCGTCGCCGGTCCAGCCGGCCCGCTCGCGCTGCGGGCAGTCGGTGGGAATATCCAAAAAGTTACTTTTTTGGCTCCAGGTGATGTTGTGTTGAAGTTGATTGATCATCGGATTGGAACAGGTGAAACTCCCGGTGGGCGTCATATCCGAATAGATGGCCATGCCGGTGAAATGCTCTACGCTCGGTTCGCCAGGAAATCCTTCGACCTTGACGTAGCGAAAGCCATGAAAGGTGAAACGCGGTTCATAGATTTCCTCGTCCTCTCCTTTGAGCGTGTAGGTGACCTGCTGCAGCAGCCGGTTGTTCATAAAGTCGAGGTTTTTCATAGTGAAATTGCCGTGTTCGTCGAGCGCCTCGCCATGCCGCAGGGTGATCGTCGTGCCCGCCGGACCGCTGACGCGCAGTCGCACCCGCCCGGCCAGATTCTGCCCCAGATCGACCACCGTCTCTCCAGCAGGAGTGTGAATGATCTCGATGGGCGTTATCTCTTCTTTGCGGCGTACCGGCACGCTGTTTGAGGCGACCAGGTTGTTGAACCCATAGTCGGCGATTTGCACTCCCTGCCACGCGCTGTCGTTGAATCCCGGCGCGTCCCACCCTGGCATCTCGAGCCTGGCATCGTAGACCTCTCCATCCTTCATATCCGATTTGAGGATCGGGCCGGCGGCGGCTTTCCACTCATCGTCCGAGAGCACCCACTGATCGGAACCGTCCTCGTAGATGACGTGCAGTTGGGCCAGCAGCGCCAGTCGGGTCCCGTAAGCGTTGCGCACCGAGGCCACGCCGACCTTGCCTCGCCACCAGCCGTCGCCGAGAATGACGCCGATGACGTTTTCACCGCTGTCCAGCAGTGGGGTCACGTCGTAGACCTGGTATTGCAGCCGCTTTTCATAGGCCGTAAAGCCCGGCGTAAAAACGTCTTCGGTTGCCGCTTGGCCGTTTAGGGTCAGTTCGTACAGACCGTGGCTGGTGATGTAGACCCGGGCAAAAGCGATTTTGCCGGATAGCGAAAACGCGCGTCGCAGGTGTGGGCAAGGGTTAAATGCTTTGGGATCCTCCTCCCAGTCCGGTTCGATCCACCGGGCCTGCCAATCCTGTGCGCCGAGCAGTCCCATCTCCCACCACGCCGGGCTGCTCCACGCTGTCGGCTCGTCGTCGCCGTCCCAGGCCATGACCCGCCAATAGCATCGCTGCGCCGACGCAAGATCGAGGCCGGCATACGCAATATGCAGTGAGTGTGCGGATCCGACCTTGCCCGAATCCCACAGCAAATTCTGCGCCTTTTCCAGATCGATCTCGGTAGGCGCCACCTGGATGTGATACGCTGTTTGTTTTGCGCCGCGCCGTGTCGATGCGAGTTGCCAGCTCAGCCGTGGGTGTCGTACGTCAAGGCCCAAGGGGTTGACCTTGTACTCGCAGCGTAGATTGTGGACCATCATTGTCGACATGGTTTCTCCTTTGATTCCATTATGCGTCGGGATCGAATCGATTGCTTTGGGCAATTGCGCCCAACCACCAGCCGCTGGGTTTGACGCTTCGCTTTTGTGACTCGCGATCCACGGCAATCAGCCCAAACGTCTTCGCATAGCCCATCATCCATTCAAAGTTGTCGAACGCCGACCAGGCAAAATAGCCCCGTACGTCGAGGCCGTCGTTCAAACAGTTGGCGAGACCTTGCAGCGCTCGGCGATAGTATTCGACGCGCCTGGTGTCATCATCAGTGCCGATGCCGTTCTCGGTAACGATGACTGGGCGGCCGGTCTTGGCGATCGCATACCGGATCGTCGCCTCCAGCGCTTCCGGCCAGAATTCATAGTCCATCTGCGTCAGCTCGACGCCTTTTTCTGGCGGCAGCCGCCCTTCCGGGCCAAAACGCTCACGGCTGTAGGTTTGCACGCCGACGAAATCGTCTTGCTGCGTGGCGTCCAGGAACGCGTCCTGGAGCTCCCGGCGAATGCCATCGCGTATCGTTTCGCCCCCCTCGACGGCTTGCATATCTTGCATCGCGATGGTCAGCCCCACGGGCAGGTCACTCTGTTCGGCTTTGATCGCCTGGGCTGCCTGCTTGTGGGCAGACACGATCACGTCTCGGCCTTGCTCCGATGCGGAAAACAGGAACGGTCCCAGTCGGTCCGGCGTCACGCCAAAAGCCTGAGACATGGTCTGCACCGGGGCCCCCTGTTGGTCTTGTCCTTGCCGGTTGGACAGCCACATCAGCCGCACCATCGTGGGGACATTGACCTCGTTGATCGTACACACTGCCTCGACCAGGTCGCCAAAGTGATGCGTTGCTTTGGCGCAGTAACGTGCGAACTTTTCAGCCGTGTCGGCATTGAGCCAACCGCCTTGTGAAACGAGCCAACGGGGTGAGGTAAAGTGGTGAAAAGTGATGACCGGCTTGAGACCTTGTACGTGGCACTGTTCCAGCATACGTTTGTAATGATCGAGGATGGCACCGGAAAAGATGCCATCCTCTGGTTCGACGCGTGCCCATTCGATTGAAAAGCGGTAGCTGTTAAAGCCGAGGTCGGCGATTAAGGCAATATCTTCGGGATAACGATGATAGTGGTCGATGGCATCGCCGGACGGTTCGGCGAAAAAACTGTTGGGCAAATGCTCCAACAGCCACAGGTCGCTGTTGATGTTGTTGCCTTCGACCTGGTGAGCGGCGGTGGCCGTACCCCACAAAAACCCCTTTGGGAAAATGGTCTCCATGGTGCGATTTCTCCTTTGGCATTATCCGACTATAGTTTTGCCAGATCTTGATCGACGGCCTCGAGTTTTTCCTCGGTCAGGATCTGAGGTGCAAAATGAGCCGCTTGTTTCAGCGTCATACCGGCTCCCATAGCCACCCGATCATCGTCCAGGATGCCCGGAAAGTGTTTTTCCAGGATCGCCCTGGCAGCAGCATTGTCCAGCAGTTGCTGGATCGTGCTGTCTTTTATGCTGAATCCATCTGCTGCTTTTGGGGGCTCGATCTTGGCTTTCTGCTTGTTCACGCGCGCCAGGCGCGCTTTGAGCGTGGTGATATCTCTTGCTGCCAGACGCTTGTCTTCCTCGGTCTTACTTGCCGCGTTGGCCGCGATCAATTCCTCGAACATAGGCGCGACCGTCGTGGGATCGCGGATCAGTGGATCGCTCGATAGGGCGACCCTGGCAAACCATGTATCCCCGGTGAGCACAGTCTCGACGATCTGTTCTTGCCGGGCGACGTGTGGGGCGACGACGGCATAGGCCGCCGGGGGCAGGTCGCCGATGGCCAATGGGTGCACGCCCATCCGGTCGATGTGGGCCACGCACTCGACGACGGCGTCGCGTGGCAGGTTGTCGATCTGGCCGACGTTGGGCACGTTGACCACAAACTCGCCCGCCGGACCGCCGAGCAGTGCGGCCATGACCGGTGCCAGTTGCTCGTGCGAACGCACCTTGCGCGCGATGTAATTCTGGATGTTCTCCTGGCGCTCGCGGTACATCTGTTCGCGGTGGTCGGCGGTGGTAAGGTGCACGCCGTAACGCCGGCCGCGTTCGGTTTCGTCGGTCAGATAGCCGGGCAGGAACTCGGCGACGTGACGGTCACCCGCGCCGTACAGGATGCCCGTTTCCTTGAACAGCGACAGTTTAACGGCATAGTGGTCGCGAAAGACGCCAAAAACGCTCTTCAACTCGCCCTGTTCGACAAATTCGAACGGATCGTGTTCAGCCAGCCAGTCGCGCAGCATGGCTAAGCCATTCTGATGGCCGCCGTCGCGATGGTCGCCATCGTGATCGACAATGTCGCACTGAACGATGACCGGCAGGTGGTTGATCCCACCCACACCGAGCAGGATGTCTTGTGGTTTTGCCTCGAACAGGTTGGCCAACGTGCCCTGCAAACCGCTCACCTCGTGGCACAGGCCGATGGTGCGGATGGTGGTATCTTTGCACACGCCCCGGCAGATGGTCGTCATCGGGTTGGTCAGGTTGAGCAGCCAGGCTTCGGGACAAAGGCGCTCCATGTCGTGCGCTATCTCGACGGCAAAGGGGACGTGTCGCAGGCCACGTGCCAGGCCGCCTGGCCCCACTGTATCGCCAACTGATTGGTAGACGCCGTATTTTTGTGGGATTTCCAGATCGTTGCGCATGGCCGCGATCCCGCCAATGCCCACGCACAAAATCACAAAATCGGCGTCGCCCAGCGCTGCCTCGCGATCCACTGTGGCCGTGATCGTTAGGTCGCCGTCGATCTGCTTGACGATGCGCTTGCAGATCGGCGTCATCACTTCGAGCGCCTTGCTGTCAATGTCGTACAGCACAAGATCGGCGCCGCGCAGTTCCGGCGTGAGCACCATGTCGTTGACCAGGCCGGTTGTCCACTGCACACTGCCGCCGCCGATAAAAGCGATCTTGGTCATTTGCATCCTCCCTATCTTGATCAAGTCTCATCCAGATGCTGCTTTTTATTTGCTCACCAGGGATCGCCAGATCCCGATTCCAGTTTTCTATGTCCTAAATATACCATTGTGCGTGCCGGGACGCAAACGGAAACGATAGGTGTACCGGACTCCGGCCAATGACCTGGCGTATTCCGGCAGGCCCAAGATGGGGGTCGTCAGATCGCCGACGCCGCGCTGCCGGAGATCGATGTTGAGGGTTATCTTGTCTCGCCTGGGCAGCTCGTGAATGTGCTGTGCGGTTTCAAGGTCCTCCATCGTATAGGGCCAGGCGCTGATGTTGAGCAGCGTGCCGCCCGCGTCTTCAACACGTAGGCCAGTACCGTCTTGATCGGTCAAGGTCGCCCAGCGCACGTCGGAACGGTTGCCGTTCTCCTGGGGGTGGACGTAATCGTGGATCAGATCCTGGACCCACCCCGAATAAAGACCCACCGCCGCGCCGCTTTTGCGGTCGGGCATCGTTTCGTGGGGACCGCGCCCGAACCAGGTCAGTCTGTCGTACTGTCCTGGGATCTCGGTTTGCATCCCCACGCGGAGCATCTCCCTTTTCGGCGTAAAGGTGTATTCGATGAGTATGTCCCCATCGCCGGTGATCGTATACGCCAGATCGAGCGGTGTTTTGCCATAGGGTACCTTGAAACGGGTCAAGATCTTGACAACAGATGTCTGGGGCTGTTCGAGCTGAAAACGGACCAGTTTTCGTTTTGCTGCGGCGTGTTTCCAGCGTGCCAGCCTGATCCATCGCGCCAGCCAGGACGGCAGCATGGGATTGCCCATCGGATCATTGTCGATCGGCGCGCGCCAGAAATTGGGCACCAGCGGCGCAGCCAGCCGCGGGCGCCCGTCGACGACGAATGAGGCCAGGGCCCCGGTCTGGCGATCGAATGCCACCGTAAAGCGCTCGCCTGCGATGGTGATCCGTGCAGGTTGGTCATCGATGGTCAGCGGCGGCGGTTTACGCTCGTGGTTTGCTGTCGCCGGCGGTATGTCGAACGGGAGCGTGAACTGCTCCCAGGCGACGACGTGACCTTTGGGTGCCCACCGGGTATCCGCTGCCAGGACGAACGACATTTGAAGGTGGTATTCCGTGCCCGGCGCAACTTGAGGCTGAGTGAAAGGAATGGCGATCGTTTGTTCCGCGCCCGGCGCGATAGGCTGTGGATCGAGCTGCCCATTTTGCACCGGTTTGCCGTTGGCTGTTAATGCCCAATGGATACCGTACCCGTCCAGGTCCGTAAACCAGTTTTTGTTGCGGACAACGACCTTGCCCGCGCGCAGGTCTGCCGCACGGACAGCGATGTTTTGATAGACCTTTTTGACCTCGAACATGTGTGGGTGCGGCGTGCGATCGGCGGCAACGAGGCCGTTGGCGCAAAAGTACCGGCTGTTGGGGTGATCGTCAAAATCGCCGCCATAAGCCCAGAAATCGCGCCCATGCTCGGTCTTTTTGAGCAAGACCTGGTCGACAAAATCCCAGATATACCCTCCCGCACAGTGCGGGTAGCGTTCAAAAATGTCCATAAATTGATCCAGGCTGCCGACGCTGTTGCCCATGGCGTGCGCGTACTCGCAGATCAGGATCGGTTTTCGAGCATAGACTTGCGGCTCGACCTTTTTGCCCAGCATGTTGCCGGCGCCGACGAGACGGATCGATTCTTCTCCTCGTGCCATCTTTTCCAGGCGTGCGGGCGAGGGATACATGGTACTGAGCACGTCGCTGGTTTCGAGTGTGCGGTCGCCTTCATAGTGAATCGGCCGGGTGTCGTCAATGGCCAGCGCGGCTTTTTTCATCTCGGCGAAATTGTCGCCATACCCCGCCTCGTTGCCCAACGACCAAAAGACGACGCAGGCGTGGTTCTTGTCGCGCTCGACCAAACGCACCATCCGTTCGACGACGGCGTTGCGCCACTGGGGCAGGCTGTTGGGCAACGTTCTGGCCGTGCCATGCGACTCGACGTTGGCTTCATCCATCACGTAAATGCCGTATTGGTCGCACAGTTGGTAAAAAGTGGGCTGGTTGGGATAGTGCGAGGTGCGGATGGCGTTGATGTTGTGCTGTTTGATGATCTGGATATCCTGCTCGATGAGATCGCGGGTGATGGCCTGCCCGCGCACGGGGTCGAATTCGTGGCGGTTGACACCTTTGAAAATGACCGGCTGGCCGTTGACCAGGACCTGGCGCGCTTTGATCTCGACCTGGCGAAAGCCAAAGGGTGTGTGATAGGCCTCAATGATCTGGTTATCGGCATCGACGAGCTGGATCACGATGGTATACAGCGTGGGGCGTTCTGCCGACCACTGAACCGGAGACTGAACCACGGTTTCTATCTCGATCGTGGTCTCGCCGCCGGGTGGTGGGCAGGTTTCGTCCGAGATCGGAATATGTGTCCCGATCGAGTTTCGGCCGGCGTCAAGCAGTGAGACCTCGACCCGGCACGGTTGCGCAGGTGTTTGGCCATAGTTACATACTTTGGCCGTGATAAACAGCGCCGCATCCTGATAAGCGGCGTCGAACGCGCAACGGATGAAAAAATCACGCAGGTGGACGGTTGGTGTGGAAAACAAATAGACGTCGCGATAGATGCCGGACAGGTACCACGCATCCTGGTCTTCGAGATAGCTGCCATCCGACCAACGGTAGACCTCGACGGCCAGCGTGTTCGTGCCCGGCTGAAGAGTGGTTGTGATGTTGAACTCGGCCGGCAGCATTGACCCCTGGCTGTAACCCACGCGCTGCCCGTTGATCCACAGATAAAAGGCCGATTTGACCCCGCCAAAGTGGATAAACACCTGCCGGCCGTCCCAGGACCGGGGCACGGTGAATTCGCGCCGGTACGAGCCGACGTCGTTGTAATCGGGATCGATGTTGGGCGGATTCTTTTTGCCCAGCCCCTTGACCCCGCCATCACCGACGTAATGCGGCGTGCCGTAGCCGTCCAACTGCCAGTTTGATGGCACGGGCAGGCTGTCCCAGCCGCTGGCATCATAGTCGGGCCGAAAAAAGTCGGTCGGCCGGTCAGCAGGACGGATGGCCCAGTGGAATTGCCAGTCGCCGTTCAGCGAGCGGTAGTAAGGCGAGTCGCCGCCGGCCAATGCCGCCGTCTCGTCGGGATAGAGCACGGCAGTGCAGTGCGGTGGCTCTTTGTTGATGGCAACAACTTGAGGGTTTTCCCAGTCGTTGAGATGCGTGTTCGTCATGCCACCGGCTCCTTTATCTGCTGCACCCACTCTGCAAAGCGCTCGGGCCAGCTTGCGACCGGACCACCGTGCACGCCGAGGCCAAAGCCATGCCCGCCCGCTGCGTAAAGGTGCAGTTCGGCAGTCACCCCAACCTTGTGCAGCCCAAGGTAAAAGCGTAAGCTGTTTTCCACCGGTATCTGGTCATCACCGGCATGAACCAGAAACGCCGGGGCCGTGCTTTCGTTGATGCGATCGCTCACGTCTTTTGGCGTAACCGAATAGATCAGTCCGACGAAATTGGGCCGGCAGCTCATCTGTTCAATGGGATCTGCATCACCAGCCTGTCCATTATCCCAATCCGTGGCCACACTTGCCGCCAGATATCCGCCGGCAGAAAAGCCGAGCAAGCCGATTTGACCTGGATCGATGTGCCATGCCTTGCTCTGGCAGCGAACGATCCGCGTTGCGCGCTTGGCGTCTTGAATGGCTGCGACAATGACCGCTTTTCGATCCTCGGCTTCGGTGCGATACTTGACGACGATGGCGGCCATGCCCAGGGTGTTTAGCCACCTGGCCACGTCGACCCCTTCTTTGTCGATGGCCAAATGCTGAAAGCCGCCGCCAGGCAGGATGAGGACGGCCATACCCGTCGCCATCTCTTGCGGCGGCAGGTAGGCAGCGAGTGAGGGGCTGCTGATCCGCGACACGGCACGATTGACTCCCAATGTGTTACGATCGGCGTCGCGGTTGACGATGGTCTCGTTGTCCTGTGCACTGGGTTCGCCAGGTACACCGTCCGGCCAGAGCGGTTCGATCGTGTGCGCGCCGGCATGCAAAATCTGGTCGTTGCCTGTCATTATCCTCCCTTTCTGAAAGGCATATCGCACTGCCACTTGCTGATATGTATAAAGCCCCGCCCGGATGAAGGTTGGGCGGGGCTTTTGAGGCTATCGTCGAATGCTTTGCAGAATCATCAAAGCGCGCATGTCGCCTTCGATCTTGATCTGCCCTGTGGTCATAGCGGCCATCGGATTGAGCTTGCCGGTCATCAGCCTGGTCGCCGTTTCGGCTTTCATCTTGACCGTCGCTGCCGCTTCGCCATCGCCTTTTTCGACGCGGCATTTGCCCTCGGCATCGATGATCAGTCTATAGATGCCCTCACTGCCCAGGTCGAATTTGAGCGTCCTGGGATGGCCGGGATACTTGCCATCCAACTGAGCAGCAGCGCCCTTTAATATGCTATAAAACGGTGCGTCCTGGGTGGGATCGGCTTCTTTTTCGGGTGTAGACCTGACAGGTTTCTCAAACCTGCCAGGTCTTTTTGGCAGTGCCATCCATCGCTCGCGCAGCATATGCGCCGCCATTTTGGGGCGGCGGTCGCGGGTAAAGACGCCTTTCATATTGAGGCCGCCCGCGCGGCGCGTGCCCTGGCCGGTCTTAAAATCGGCAAAATTCCATACGTGCAGCCCGGCGACAAAAGGCCGCTCTGCTGCCACGTCGAGATAAGCACGCAGGAATTCGGTTTGATATTCCTCGGTCCACATCTCGGGCGGATCGCTGTGCGCGCCGGCGATGGTGTCGGCGCCAAACTCGGTGATGATGATCGGTTTGCCCATTTGTTCGTTCAAGCCATCGAGCTCCTGGGCCAGGAATTGCGCGCCGGCTTCGATCTGCCCACCCTGCGTGTACCAGCCCCAGTAGCGGTTGATGCACACCACGTCGCTGAGGTCCAGCCAGTCCACCGGGCCGCCCATGACGCCGACCAGTGTCACCAGGCGAGTGGGGTCGAGAGCACGGGTCAGGTCGAACATCTGTCTAAAAAAGGCCGTGCCAACGGCATCGCTGTCGTCCTCACCGCCCCCGCCCGTAAAACGGCGCATCATATTCGCTGGCATCGGCTCGTTGGCCACACTCCACATGATCACACTGGGATGGTTTTTGTCGCGGGCGACCAGCTCTTTCATTTGCTGCATACACATCTCAAGCCGTGTCTCGATATGTTCCTCGCCATCCCCAAATTGCAGGCTCACTGCCGGGATCTCGTCGATGACCAGGATGCCTTCGCGGTCGGCGATCACCATTTGCTCTTCCGCGTAGGGATAGTGCGAGGTGCGGTACGAGTTGGCCCCGATCCACTTGAGCAGTGAGGTATCCTTGACGGCCAGGGGTACGTTCAAGCCGCGACCGTGTACGGGGAAATCCTCGTGTCGGCCAAAGCCGGTGAGAAAGATCGGCTGGCCGTTGAGCAAGATCTTGTTTCCGTCGACGGCGATGGTGCGGATGCCGACGTTGAGTGTATAGCGGTCGACCACGGTTTCGTCATCGGTCAGGGTAACGGTGAGTTCGTATAGGTATGGATCGTCCGGGCACCACAGCCGCGCATCGGGCACAGTGAGCGTCGCTTCCGCGATGCTGTCGATAAAGTCCAGGCCGGCCTGGAACGGCCCGCCTTTGCCGATGAGGGAAAGCTGGCCTGCCCCGCTGCTGCCCGCCTGCACGACTTGGACCTTGACCGTGCCGGTGACGGAATCAGCTTGAGCATCTTGGATATCGGTCACGACCGTCACGTCCTCGATACGTGTTCGGGGCACGGCGTAAAGGATTACCGGGCGTTGGATGCCGGTGTAGGGGAAAAAGTCAAATGTCGTATTGGGATAGCCGGCCATAAACGCGCCAGGGCCGCCGCGACTGACGTTGCCTGCAGGCACGCGCGTCGGCATCAACTTGCCTTCCACCTGAATGGCGACACGGTTCGGTTCGCCCCATTTGACCTGATCGGTTACCTCGAAAGCAAAGGGCAGGTGCCCGCCATCGTGTTCGCCGACAAAATGGCCGTTGATCCATACCTTGGCCGCATAGTTGGCCGACCCGACGCGCAGGAAAATGTGCTGTCCCTGCCAGCTTGTGGGGGCATAGAATTCACGCGCGTACCAGGCCATATCGAGATAGTCGCGCGTGTCCTGGAACAGTTCGTTCCAGCTCGCCGGCACGGCGATCGTGCGCGGGTCTTTGAGCCCGTGGATCCAACCTTCTTTTTCGCCCACCTCGTCCGGATCGAGTTCAAAATCCCAGAATCCAGAGAGGTCGAGCAAGTTTCTTTTGTCGTTTTGCTGCGGATATAACATGTTTTCTCCTGTTATCGTTTTTTTCTATGACTTTACTGAAAAAAGGTCATTTGAACCGCAAAGACGCCAAGATCACGCCAAGTTCTTAGATGTTGATAGTAATTGACGATGCTTTGTTTTCTTTGCGCTCTTTGCGACTTTGCGGCGAAAGAGTTTTTTCAGCAGAGTCTTCTATATGTTTGATGGTGTCTTTTAGCCACTGAATCTGTGTTTCAAGGTCGGCGCGGCCGTAATCGAGCATAGCATCCCAGGTCATCATCACCCGATCGCTGTCAACAATAGGGCGGCACGGCCCGGCAGGGGGATCAAAACGGAACGCATCCATCTTTTTCCGTATCTTTTTCCGGCGTTCGAGTGCACTCTGCAGATGTGCGATAATGGTCTCATTATCCAATATGCCGTAAAAGAAAAACTTGCCAAAGAGGCGTTCCATACTGAAATTGTCCTGTTCCGGCGGTTCGCGCAGCCAGGCCAGGAATTCGGCTTCACCCTTGTCAGTCACCGAGTATACCTTGCGGTCAGGTTTGCCTTCCTGTGGCTGGATCTCAAAGGTGACCAGTTCCTGTTCACTCATTTGTTTTAATGTGGGATAGATGCGGCGCAGTGAGGCCGATTCGAGCAAAAAAGTGGTCTGTTCCATACGCTTGTAGAGATCATAACCCGTTCGAGGATGAAGGACCAACAGGCCCAAGAGGGTATGTTTGAGTGACATCGCGACTCCATATACACCGGCGTGATATATACCAACGTGCATATTGTACCATGTTTCTGATAACCTGTCAAGGATGGTGATAGATCTTGTTGACGGCTTGGTGGTCGTATGCTATCATGGTAGGCAGTGAAGGCAAATACCCAATCTGTCCACCCAACAAGAAAGAGAAAGGATGATCGATGACTACCCCGCAAGAGACCCGCATCTATCTTTACCCATCGTTTTTTGGTGCCAAAGAAAAGACGCTGCTCCAGGATGATTCGCTGTCGGCAGCCATCTTTCAGTTTGACAGCGGCGTGTGCGCCGTGCGGCTCGCGAACGAGTCGGGCGAATTGGTGATCCTGCCGTTTCAAGGGCAGCAGATCTGGTCGGCGGCTTTTAACGGGCGCAACCTGACCATGAAGTCTATGTTTGACCAGCCCAACGCGACGCGCGAATATTTGCAAACCTATGGCGGTTTTTTGCTGCACTGTGGGGCGACGGCGATGGGTGTGCCGGCTGAGGGCGATACCCATGCTTTGCACGGCGAACTGCCAAATGCGCCTTATCAGAAAGCCTGGATCGTGTCCGGCGAAGATGAAAAAGGGCGTTACATCGGCCTGAGCGGCCAGTACCGGCACACGGTGGCCTTTAGCACCAATTATATTGCCGAGCCGTTGGTCAAGCTGTACGCTGGATCGACCTTGTTCGACGTGTCGATGACGATCACCAACCTCAAGCAAACCGAGATGGAATTGATGTACCTGGGGCATGTCAATTTCAGGCCCGTTGACAACGGTCGGCTGGTTTACAGCGCCGAATGCACGGCGGAACACGTCCGCGTACGCAAGAGCATTCCTTCGCACGTGCGCCCCGGGCCGGGATACAAAGAATTTTTGGCGGAACTGGGCAGCCGCCCTGAAAAACACAATGTCCTTTCCCCCGATCTGGTGTTCGATCCCGAATTGGTCTTTATGATCGACTATGTGGCTGACGAGGAAGGGTGGGCGCACACCATGCAACTGCGGCCCGACGGCAAGGGTGGTATCTGTTGTGCCGATTACCTCCGCCACCGGCCCGATCAACTCGATACCGGTGTGCGCTGGATCTGCCGCACGCCCGACCAGGATGCGCTGGGGATGATCTTGCCCGCCACGGCCGAACCCGAGGGGTACACGGCGGAAAAGGCCAAGGGCAATATCAAGGTGATTCCGGCACAGGATAGTTGGCACTTTGACCTGGAAATGGGCGTGCTCTCGCCAGATAAAGCGAGACAGGTGGAAGCCAGGATCGCCCAAATCCTGGCGTAGTGTATGACAATCACGATGCCTCAAGATCTCGATCCCGCCTTGGCCCAACTGCGTGCCAATGCCCGGGTAGCAGGCGTGTTTGCCATTGGTTCGCTGGCCCACCAGACGTTGTCACCATCCAGCGATTATGACCTGGTGCTCGTCGTGCGGGACATGGCGCCGCTGTGGTATGTGGGTGTAACCACGATCGGCGGGCGCTTTGCTGACTTGATCTTTGTCTCGGCGGACGCGATCGAACGGATCCAGCGTCTCGCGGCGCCGATCCCGCCGACGCACGAACTAGCCGCGATCGTGCGTTGGCTTGAGCAGGGCGCGATCCTGGTCGATCGTGATCAAATTCTGCATCGTGCCCAGCAGCACGTGCAAAGCCAGGGCCTTATTGACCCGATCTCGGACCAGGCCGTGCATGGCGCCTGGTTTGCGATCAACTTTAACCTGGCGGTGGCCCGCCGTTACGTGCGATCGCCGGATGAATGGGCCCAGGCGACGGCCGATATGCGTATGGCTGTCTATGGGCACGCCGATCTGTGGTTCAACTATTTTACGATCCGCAAGCTGGACTGGGATGGCGACAAGGCGGCGGTTGCCTATTTGCGCGAACACGACCCGGCTTACCTGGCGCTCTATCAGCGCTTTATCGACACCACGGACCGCCAGGCCAAGCTGGCCTGTTACGAACAAGCGGCGATGCGTGCCACCGAGCCGCTCGGCGGCCTGTGGACCGATCCCGTGGACCAGATCAATATCCTGTCGCCGCCCTGGACGTGGGCTGAGTTGTTAGGCCAGCACTAGATGCCGGATTTGAGTCACGTATGACATCAAGAGCCCCAAACTGTGTCGGTAATGGTTGACGCAGTTTGGGGCAAGTTGTCCAGGGATGGTATTATCGTGCGCCGCAAGCTTGCAGGCAGGCTTGCATATGCCCTCGCGTTTCGGCAGCGATGACGCAGCACTGCTCTATCGAGTAGCCGAGTCGTTTGGTGCCGATCACCTCTAGATTCACCGGACCGGTGTAGCCGTGTTCGTGCAGCACGCGGATGTACCCGACCAGGTCAATGGCACCGCGCCCGTTGGCCTGCATGTTAGGCTCGCCGGGGCCGTGCTGGCCACGGACCTCGGTCGTCGTGTCGGCCTGCTGGAGGGTCGGCGCGTCCGGTCGGGCCGGGCAGTCGCGGATGTGGACGTGTTTGACGCGCGAGATCACGGCGGCGATGGCTTCGACGGGGTTCTCTCCAGCGCGATAGATGTGCGAGGGATCCATATCGATCCCAAAAGCAGGCGACGCAATCTCTTTCATCGCTTGCAGCGTGGTTGGCGTATTATAGATGCTCGCCCCCACGTGGGCTTTGACGCACAGGGTCACGCCGTACTTTTCTGCCATCAGAGACAGGTTGCCCAATGAGTCGATGACCTGAACCCACTGTTCCGCATCGTTGGCTTTGCCGCCCGGCCCGCAGTTAATGATTGGGATGCCGATCTCGACCGCGGCCTGCATCGCCTGCTCCATCGTTGCCGGGTCCTGCCGGGGCTGTTCCATCGCCAGTAGTTCGAGGTTGTAGGCCTGGGATAGCTGCTTGATGTCGGGCGCGAGTTCTTGCCAGCGATCGAGGACCAGGTGTTCGCTCATCCCAGAAATGGCCGACAGTTCAATCCCATCGTACCCGGCCATGGCTGTGTATTTAAAGGCCGCTTCCATATCAAACGCGCCAAACAAAACTGAATTGGCTCCGAGTTTCATTGTATTTTCTCCTTTTTGCTCATAAAGCGTGCTGAGTACTGCGTATTACGTACTGCGTATGCGTTCTGTGCCCACGCAACACACCACGCAATACGCAATTACTTGATATAAACCACCGTTTCCGTCTCCAGCGAATCGATTGCCGCCTGCAGCACCTTTTGCGCGGCCAGGCCGTCGGCGCCGGTGCCGTCGATCTCGTCGGGACTGACGCCCTCGTCCACCTGCTCGACGAACCGGCCGAGGCGGGCGCGGAAGGTGTCGCCAAAGTCTTTCATACCGCCAAACAGGCCGGGGTTGTTGTAAACGATCTTTTCCAAATCGCCGGCCGGGTAAAGGGTGACCTCTTGGAACACGTCCTTGATTACAAAACGCCCGCCCGTGCCGGCCACTTCGCAGCGCTCCATGGGATGGCCGCGCTCGATATCATAGCTGCCGGTGAGTGAGCCGACGACGCCATTTTTAAAGCGCATGTTAAACTGGGCCGTCGACCAGATCTTGCGGCCGGGGGCCTTGGTGGCAAAACACTGTACGGCCTCGACGTCGCCACAAAAGTAGCGCATAATGTCGACCGTGTGCGGATGCAGCGCCTTGATTTGAAAATAGGGCGAGCTTTCGCGCGGGTTCTTGATCCACATGCTCATATTGACAAAGAGCAAATGCCCCAGTCGCCCCTCATCGACCCATTTTTTCGCCAGGCGGTGGGCCGGGTTAAAGCGGTGGTTGAGGTTGATGCCGTAACAAACGCCCTTTTCCTTCGCCTTGGCGACCATTTCTTCCGCTTCTTCGGTGTTGTTGGAAATGGGCTTTTCACCCAGCACGTGGCAGCCAAACTCGATTGCTTGCAGCGTCGGCTCATAGTGCTCGCTGCCGTACTCATAGCCGCCGGTGGCAACGCTGCAAATGTCAGGCTTGAGGGCCTTGAGCATCGTTTCCATGTCGTAAAAGGCCGGCACGCCCAACCGTTCGGCGGTCCGATCGGCGCGGTCGCGCTTGATGTCGCACACGCCAACCAGTTCGGACAATGGGTTCTCAACGTATATGTCGGCGTGAGTGTTACCAATCGGGCCCAGGCCGATCACACAGACTCTTTGCATAAAAACTCTCCTTTGTTGATCATGATGGGTGGAATGGTGCGTATAGTGCATATTTCGCACTGCATACTTTGCTGCGTATGGTTATGGCAGTGGTGCATTGTTTAGGGACGATGGCAGGCTGGTATCGTAGGGCGCTGGTTCTTCTGCCAGGTTGTGAGTCCGTTCTTTGGGTATGATATAGACCAACAGCCGAACCAAGCGCATATTCGTAAAAGCGTGCTCTGTCTTTGTCCGAACGACGGCTGTACCCTTCGGCAATGTTGGCCCCGACGGATCCAACCGCTCTAAACAATTGATTGGCCAAACTGATCGTCTGTGGATTGGCGGCTAGCTTTTGTGTATCGTACCATACCAGTGTCCCCAAGAACAATGCCAACCGGTACACCTTGATCTTCCACAACGGATCCGCACTCACCTGCTCAGAAACCGTCCTCAACCACTCATCAAAGTTCCGTACCATCATCTCCCATACTCAACACGCATTACTTGTTACGCAGTACTCGATACGCACTACTCATACCCATATTCCTTCATTGCTGGTTCAAAAAAGTCAAAATAATTCACGCCCTCGTCCGTTTTCCAACGGCCAATCACCTCTGGCCGAACGATAATCCGTGCCAGGGGAAAACCAAGAAACGCCTCCAACCGAGTGAGTGTTTTCTCTTGTTTGAGCACAAAGTCTTCAAAGCGGACCTCGATCCAATGTTCCGGCTTGGGCATGGCCTTGATCAACTTGTATTGATAGATCCACGAGATGGCGCGTTTGAGGCGTTCATCCTCTGTCGGCTCGTACTCGATGCCAAAATCACCCAGGTCGTCGGTTCTGTGCCGGCCGGCGATGTTGTCGCGCGGATCGCGGACCCAATAGATGTACTTGGCCTCGGGAAACAAGCGCACGATCCAGGGGAAACAAAGCGTCGTTTCGGGGATTTTCCAGCCCTTGTGCTCGGACCGATCATGGAACACGCTTTTCAGGTAGGACTGGATCAGATCGGTAAATTCCTGGGGAATGTCCATGGTGGGCAGGCTGCTCCAATCCCATTCCAACCCGCCCTTCCATTGCACGTAACGCGCCATCACCCGGCAGGCTTGGTACATATCATCGGGCGGCACAAGATCGCCGGAACGGTTCAGCGGCTGGCCCATCATCACCCCGCTGCCGATCAACGTGTGTGACATCGCGCGGGTGCCACCGTGCCCGCGGCCAATAACAGTGATTAGTGACATAAAATGGTCTTCTCCTTGAATAGATGTGTCTCGATCGTGATGCGTGAAACGTGATACGTCAAGTGTCATACGTCATGTTTCACCGATCATGTTTGACGATTGACGCAGCTCGAGTTGAATGTCAGGCTAAGATTCAGTTCCATGAACCGGGTGCTCGGGATCGGGTTGTAACGATAGGGTTCGATTTCGGCGAATCCTAATGACTCGTAAAGCTGTTGCGCGCGATGCATCGAGGGCACGGTGTCCAGGCGCATGGCCGTGTAACCGATCTCTTTGGCCTGGACGATGATCGCCTGCGCCAGCGCTTTCCCGATCCCCAGTCCACGGCAGCCTGGCTTGACGTACAGCCGCTTCATCTCGCAAATCTGGTTCTCCAACTTGCGCAGAGCAACACAGCCTGCCGGTTTGTCCTTGTTGGTGGCCAAAAGCAGGCAGCCATCCGGTGGCGCATAGTCGCCGGGCAGGTTGGCCAACTCGCTGCCAAAGTTCTGAAAGCCGAGATCAAACCCGAGCGAAGCAGCGTATTCCTCAAACAACTGCCGCACGATCTCGATCTCGGCATTCGTCTGTACCAAAACAAGTCTAGGTTCTGTTGACATGGATTGCACGTAAACGGTCCAGTTTGCCATTGGTACGATGGATGCAGACCAGCATATGTCATTCCCGCATGTTTTGAGCGGGAATCCAGGTTCTTTCTTGCCTGTAGATACGCGATAGAGACATATGGATGCCCGATAGCGACATTCGGGCATGACAACCCAAGCGCAATTCAAAACGTCAACAGAACCTAATCTTGTGCCTTATGTCTTGACGCATTACGCTTTCACGCTTCACGTTCTCAGTCTACAGCGCCACCACCGTGCCTGTCTGCCAGGACTCGATAGCCGCCTCGATGACCTCTTGTGCCTTGAGTGCTTCCTCGCCCGAACCCTCGATTTCATCCGGGGCCGCGCCAGCGATGTTTTGCTCGATCCAGCGACCGATGCGGCTGTCAAAGGTCTCGTTAAAGCTCATCATCCCCCCGACATAGTCATAGGTGACGCTTTCGTGGCTGAGACGTGGGGAAAAGGTCAGGTGCTCGCAGGCGTCGAGCAGGACAAGGCGCGCATCCATGCCGACGATTTCAAGTGACTCCAGGCCATAGTTGCCGCCGGGACCGGTGGCGTCATAGCTGCCGGTCAGGTGGCCGACGACGCCGTTTTTGAACAGCATGTTGACCTGTACGTTGGACCAGCAGACGCGCTTGCCGTCCGGACCGTCGGCGCGCGGCGCTCGTTTGAAAAAAGCTTGCACCTTGGCCACGTCGCCGCAAAAATAGCGCATCACGTCGATTGAGTGCGGGTGCAGGGCGCGCATGTGAAACCATGGCGACGACTCGTTGGGATTGTTGATCCACATTGTCATGTTGATGATATTGATCTCGCCCAGTTTGCCCTCATCGACCCACTTTTTGGCCATCGCCGCAGCGGGGGTGAATCGGTGATTGAGGTCGATGCCATAACGCACGCCCTTTTTCTTGGCCAGGGCGACCATTTCCTGCGCCTCTTCGACGTTGTTGGAGATGGGTTTTTCGCCGAGCGTGGGGATGCCGGCATTAAGCAGTTCGAGCGTCGGCTGGTAGTGATCGCCGCCATTTTCAACGCCGGCGGTGGCCATGCTCGCAGCATCGATCTGAATGCCGCTGTTCAGCATATCCTTGACCGAGTAGAATGCCGGGCAATCATAGGCCGCAGCAGCCTTGTCGGCTCGTTCTTTGATAATGTCGCACACGGCGACCATTTTGACATCGGATCGTTTTTGGTAGACGCGGGCATGGCGATTGCCAATGTTGCCCAATCCGACGATGGCAACGTTTAACATAGGGTATCTCCTTGGAGAATATGCAAAAGGTTTTGTCATCGAATGAATTCGATGTCTGATATGAGAAACGTGTCAAGCAAACACATTACGCCAACGCGTTTTAACGCGTTTTTGTAATCAGTCTGAGAATTCATTCTCCGCTAGACTTGTTCCTTGGCTTTCTTTTTTTTCTTTTTGCCTTTTTTCTTGGCGTCACTTTTAGGTTCCGGTTCAGGTTCTGGCGCGGGTTTCGCTTGTTCTTTTGCTTCTTTGCGCGATTCGGCCTGCAGCCTGGCGGCCTGCGTGGGATCGCCGATGTGCAGTGTGTCGTAGG
>JAFGJF010000280.1 GCA_016929205.1 Anaerolineae bacterium | reverse complement strand
CTGGTCGACGCCGGCGACGTCGATGCAATTGGCGGCGCATTGCAGCGGCTCGTGGACGACGCAGCTCTGTGCCGCACGCTGGCCGAGCGCGGGCAGCGACGGGCCAGTGAATTCACCTGGGAAAAAGCAGCGCTCGCGCTGCTCGAAACGTACGAGGAGGCGTATGGCTCAAAAATCGATGCTTCTTCAACTACTTGAACCGGGCTTTGCCAAGGCTATCCTGCGCGACCAGCACAGGGATGACCGCGGTTTGCTGACCGATTACATCCAGTTTCCGTTTACGGCCATTGTCGGCCAAACCGAGATGAAGCTGGCCCTGGTGCTGTCGGTGATCAACCCGCGTGTGGGCGGCGTCTTGCTAATCGGCCCGCGCGGCACGGCCAAGACCACAGCTGTTCGCGGCCTGATCGACCTGCTGCCGCCGATCGAACAGAGCACCTGCCCCTACGGCTGCGAGCCCAACGATGCCGAGACCGGCGGGATGGATGCCGTGTGCACAGAGTGTGCCACCAAGCTGGCGCGCGGCGAGCCAATCACCAAGCCCGTGCCCATGCAACTGGTCGAATTGCCGCTCAACTCGCGCCTGGATGACGTCATCGGCGGGATCGACGAACGAGCCGTCGTCGAACACCAGCGCGTGCGGATCGAAAAGGGCATCCTGGCCTTTGCCGACAAAAACATTCTTTATGTGGACGAGATCAACCTGCTCGACAGGGCGGTTGCCGACGCGATCCTCGACGCCGCAGCGCAAGGGCGGTACACCGTCCGCCGGGGGCCGCTGACGGCGACGTACCGCGCGCGGATCATCCTCGTCGGATCGATGAACCCCGAGGAAGGACTGCTGCGCCCCCAGATTATGGATCGCCTGGGGCTGCGGGTGGTCGTCAAGCGCCTGGACAACGCTGAGGAACGCACACAGGTCTATCACAACATGACCTATTTTGCCCGCGCGCCCTATGCCATGATCAACGACTATGCCGAAGACCTGCTGGCGTTGAGCGAAGAGATTCACGAAGCCAAAGAACTCTTGCCCCACGTCACGGCGACGCCACCGGCCGAAAAGCTGATCCTGGAGGCGATTCTGCGACTCAAGATCGCCTCCAACCGCACCGAGTTTGTGGCCCTCGAAGCGGCGCGCGCCCACGCGGCGGCCGATGGACGCACCATGGCCACCGACGACGACGCCCGCGCCGTGGCGATGATGGCCCTGCGGCTGCGGGGCAGCGAGTTTATGGACCAATACTTTGAACGAACTATGAAAAGCGACGACCTGATCCGGGAGACGCTCGACAGCCTGTAATCCACCCGTAGGGGCCATCCCTTGTGGCGGTCCCCTATGGACATCACATATACCAACCGGCCAACCCGTAGGGGCGATCCCTTGTGGTGGCCCCACATAAGCAGCACACATACCAACCAGTTAATCTGTAGGGGCCATCCCTTGTGGTGGTCCCACATAAGCAGCACACATACCAACCAAAGGAGATTCACAGCACATGAGTACCGAGTCACAACAGCGTTTTTACCTCGAATACACACTCGAGGGCGGCTATATTGACCACTGGCTGATCATCGGACCGCAGGCCATCAAAGTCGGAAAACCCGAGCAATTTGACCAGGCGCGGCGCAAACTCGCAATCGCCGAACACTATTACCAGTCCGAGTCAGGGATCGTCGAACCGCCGGTCGATCAGGAATCCTGCCAGATTGACGACACCGAGTTCAAGTGGACCTATTACGGCTGCCGGGAAGACCATTTTGTCGACTGTTCGACCTTTTGCCATACATGGCACTATTTGCGCGCCTGGGCCTACAGCGAGCTCTTTTTGCCTGCAGCGTTGGAAACGACGTTGATCCTGACCAGCAACGGCCCCGCCGACGTCTGGATCAACGGGCAGCACGTCCACCGCCAGGCCCATTTTCATCACCAGGACCCCAAGAGCGTCGCCTTTCAGGCCGCGCTGCAAGAGGGCACGAACGAGATCCTGGTCCGTTTTGAAGAGGTCGCGGCGCGCGAATGCCCCTATGCGATGGCCTTACAGATCGCCGACCCGGACGAGGACACGGCACAAAAGGCCGCCGTGCGCCTGCCGACGATCATCGAGTTCATCGAACGCCGTCTGGACACAGAACGGATCTTTGAATATGCCTACATCGACCGCCCGGTTTACACCAAGGGGAACGAGATCAACCTCTATTGGCAAGAGGGTATGGAGAGGCAGATCAACTTTATGTTTACGATCCAGGATGAGCGGCGGCGCATTTACCTGGAAGGGGCCACCGAGCCCAAACCGGGCGACCCGGTCAACATCGGGCACCCGGCGCGGCTGTGGGAAGGCCGCTACGATGCCGTCGTCCAGCCACCTCCGCTCGAATGGTGGCAGTATCACATGCGCTACGAAAAACGTATGCCCCTCCACGTGCTTGACACCGAATACAGCGAGTCGCCTTATGGGACTTTGGCAAAACGCCGCCAGGAGGCGCTGGAGAACGCCGCCAAGCGAGAAAACAACCTCTTTGCCGAGATTGCCAAGTTCCAGCTCGGCAGCAACGGCCAGGCCGGCAAATGGGACGAGATTAACGTCGACCTGATCCTGGAGAGCATCGACGGGATCGATCGCCGGGGCGATTGCAGCGACTTTTACCTGGTTGGACTGCTGGGCGCAATGTATCGCTATATGCAGGACGAGGCCTTCCCGCAGGCGCTCAAGCAGCCGCTCGAAGCATGCGTACTGGGCTTTAAATACTGGCACGACGAACCGGGCGTCGACGCGATGTGTTATACAACCGAAAACCACAGCATTCTTTTTCATACCTGCGAGATCCTGGCCGGCCAGCTTTACCCGGACAAGACATTCAGCAACGCCGGGCAAACGGGCCAATGGCACCGCGAAAAGGGCGAAAACCTGGCCCTGGAGTGGCTGCGCACGCGCGGCCGGACCGGATTCCGCGAATGGGACTCGAATTGTTACTTTGAAGAGGACCTGCTGGCCTTGACGCACCTGCTCGACCTGGCACAAAACGTCGAGGTGCGCGAGCTGGCGGCGGTGTTGATCGACAAGCTGTTTTTCATCCTGGCGATCAACTCGTTCAAGGGCGTCTTTGGCTCAACCCACGGCCGCACCTACGCACCGCTGATCCAGGGCGGGCAGTTGGAAGCGACCTCGGGGATCACCCGCCTGATGTGGGGTATGGGGGTGTGGAACCACCACATTCGCGGCCTGGTCAGCCTGGCCTGCTCGAGCTATGAACTGCCTTTCATCTTTGCCGATATGGCTACCGAGCTGCCAGACGAGCTGTGGAGCCGCGAACGCTGCACGGGCACGCCGGAAGAGTGGCAAGCCTCCGGCTCGCTCGGTCCGGAGGTGAACAAGGTCACCTATCGCACGCCGGACGGCATGCTCTGCTCGGCGCAGGACTATCATCCCGGCGAAAAAGGGTACCAGCAGCACATCTGGCAGGCGACGATGGGGCCCGACGCGGTGGTGTTTGTCACCCACCCGCCCTGCACGAGCGAGGAAGGCGCGCACCGGCCCAATTTCTGGCACGGCAATTACATCCTGCCGCGCGTGGCGCAGTGGAAGGACGTGCTCGTCGCCGTGCACAACGTGCCGGAACCGGACGAGGCACACCGCGCTTCCGAGATGGGCTTTACCCACGCTTATTTCCCGGCCTATGCTTTTGACGAATACGCGATCGAGGGCGGCTGGGCCTTCGCCAAAAAGGGCGATGGCTACCTGGCGCTGACGGCAACACAAGGGATCGACTTGATCAGGAAAGGACCGACGGCCTACCGCGAGCTGCGCTCCTACGGGCGGCAGAACAGCTGGCTGTGCCACATGGGACGGGCCGCACTGGACGGCGATTTTGAGGCGTTCCGGGAAAAGGTGCTGGCTATGGAGGTCGACTTGCAGCCGCTGGCAGCCACCTGCACCTCGCTGCGCGGCGAGAGACTGTCCTTTGGCTGGCAAGGCCCACTGACGGTGAACGGCGAGGAGCAGGCGATCAGCGGGTTCAAGCACATCGAGAACCCGTACTGCACGGCAGAAGTGGGAGCAACGGAAATCGAGATCCGCTACGAGGAATATATATTCAAGCTCGACTTTAGCTAGGTTCTGTTGGCATTGATTGCACATAAACGATCCAGTTTGCCACTTGCACGATGGATGCGGACTAGCATCTGTCGGTTCTTTCTTGCCTGTAGATACGCGATAGAGACATA
Organism: Anaerolineae bacterium; assembly: GCA_016929205.1. The sequence continues at coordinate 5,139 of JAFGJF010000280.1, read as the reverse complement.
TGGATGCCCGATAGAGACATTCGGGCATGACAACCCAAGTGCAATTCAAAACGTCAACAGAACCCGGCTACGGATTGAGCGTTACGCTTGATCCAACTCGCGCAAGAGTTGGGCGAGGTCATCCGGGATGACGTCACCGGGCGGTTGTACGTCCGGCGCGCGTTGGAGGCGAAGCAGGCCGGCCAGTGTGCTGGCGGTCCGGCCGTGCAGGCGCAAGAGGGTGACCAGATTGCGACAGGACAGGGTCGACCAGCGATCATCAATGTAGGCCGACAGCCGGGCATGCCGTTCAGCCAGGTCGGTTATGACCTCGTCGATCGTCGCCAGCGGGCGAACGGGCGCAGCATAGAAGCCGTGTTTGATCGGGGCGGGGCGTTTTCTCGGCCTGGGCAAGCCGCGGCCGACACCGTGGGCCCAGCAGAGGGGCGGGTCGCTGCCCGGCTCAGCTCGTTTCCGGCACGGTGCGCCGCTGCGGGTCTTGGCCGAACAGGCGACCGCCGGCCGGCCGCCACCGTGGACGTTGCAGCGCGGCGGGTCGCTGCCGTGGACGGCCCTGGCCCGGCAGGGCGAGCCGTCGAGGTTGGTGGCCGAACAGACGATCGGATCGCGACGAAGGCCGCCGTGGGCGACACATCGCGGGGGATGGCTGCCGGCGATGGCCCACGCCTGGCAAGGTGCACCGGCAGCCGTGGTCGCCGTACAGCCTATCCGGGACTCGCTGCCGCCGTGCGTCCAGCATCGCGGGGGATGGCTGCCGGCAACGGCGATCCTTTGGCACGGCGTGCCACGGGCCGTTTGAGCCGAACAGGCCACCCGCGACCGGCCGCCGTGTAGATAACATCGTGGCGGGTCGCTGCCGGCAACGGCAAAGCGCTTGCACGGGGTGCCGTCGACGTTGGCGACCGAGCAGGCGATCTTGGTTCCCCCTCCGTGGACGATGCAGCGCGGCGGGTCGCTGCCACGGACAGCCCACTGTTTGCATGGCGTGCCGTTGACGTTGGTCGCGGAGCAGGCGATCCTGGGCTTGCCCCCACCATGGACGATGCAGCGGGGCGGATCGCTGCCACGGACGGCTCGCTTGGTGCAGGGTGTGCCGTTGCGTTTCGTGGCCGAACAGACGGTTTTCGGCTTGCCACCGTGAAGGCGGCAGCGGGGCGGATCGCTGCCACGGACGGCCCGGCCTTTGCAGCGCACACCGGCCGCGGTGATGGCCGAACAACGCCCGGTGAGCGCGCCACCGGCGTGCATGTAACAAAGGGGCGGGTCACTGCCGCGGACGGCCCAGCCGCGGCAGGGTGTGCCGTCGAGATTGGTCGCCGAACAGCGGGTCATAGGCGACCTGCCATGGTGTGCGCGGCGACGTGGGGAAGTGGCGGGGCAACGTGTGTGTTTAACATGATCCCAGTATACGACGAGTGGCATGGATAAGTCAAGTCCTGCCCGTCCTTGTCCTTATGCCCTGGCAAAGTCGTATCTATTGACGCATCGTGATCGGCAAATAGACACACCCATCTGGGTCATAAACTTGAAACTCGTAAAGGGAATAACCCCACTCTGTACCTCTTGTTATTCCTTTCATTTGTATATATCTCCCTGTTCCTTGAAGATCATGGATATTGATCCCAACAAATCCACTATCTTGATGGCTCATTGTTGTCCACGTAGATAGATCATCCGATATTTCAAGATCATATTCCTGGCCAAATGCATCTTCCCAGTCCAAGACCACACGATCTATGATATGTCTGGAGCCAAGGTCTACATAAATCCATTGGTCATCATCCCATTGACTTGCCCATCGCGTGTCCGGATCGCCATCCAGGACGTTAGCGCCTATATTTGTGCTGTTCTCAGTAGAAGACACAACGACAGCTTGACCCTCGGCAAGGTTTATTTGAGGGCAAGGGATATTTCCCGCATGCCATTTGTAGCTGGCGACGACCTTACCGGGAATGGTCGCGATAAATTGTTTGGAACCCGTTCTCACTCGAAATGTTTGTGGATCGGTGCTCCGGTTTACAACAATGAGAACAACCGTACGATCAGGATTCAAAAAAGCAACATTGCGCAATAGAGATGGGCCTACGTTGCTGTAAATTCTTACTGCTTCAAGTTGAATGAATTTTGAAAACTGCTGCTTTAGATAGTATGTTGGCGTCGTCCAACACCGATTAGGATATCCAGGATCAGCAGTCGGCTGTGCATCGAGGCCGTGCTGGCACAGACGCGTCATTGTACTATGGACCGGAAACGAATACAAAGGGGAATCAGCTCCAGGTTATCCAGAACAACAGAACCGATCACTGTCCAGCTTGAGGTGCTATGCGGCGGCGCGTTTTTGGGCTTTGGCTTGTTCTAGTTTGTCCGCAGCGCGCAGAATGGGGACGCTGATCGCCGCACCAAGGACAAAGGGCAGCGCCAGCTGGAGCCATAGCAGGTTGTAAGGCAGCAAAAAGACGGGCGGCGGGTGCTGGAGATTGCTGGGCAGGGTGCGCAGATAATAGCTGACCGCGGCGGTGAGCCAGTTGTAGGCCCAGGCGACAAACATAACAATGCCCAGCCACTTGCGCTTGGTATAGAGCTGTTTTTTGGGGAAATAGGACAGGTACGTTTTCCAGCTCCAGACAAAGAGGACCGGAAAAGAGCCCCAGGTGTGAATGTTGAACGAGGCGCTTCTCAGCTCCAGCGGCGGCTGGTTGCGGGTAAGGGCGCCGATCAGGCCGTTCACCCCGGCAAAGAGGCCGAGCAGATAGAGCGTCGTGGCAAAACCGCCAAAAGCGCGGTGAGCACGAAAGAGGACGTCATTGCCCTTGATCAGCCCCACGCGTTTCTTGAGATAGGCGGCGTAATAGCCGCAGACAAACTGCACCGTCGCACAGAGCATGCCCAAGAAGGTAATGATGGTGTTCATTTCGACTTGTTCGATTGGCATAGTAGCGTCATCCTCTCTAGAGCGAACGGTAATCTGCGTTACGGTCGATTTTACACCACTTGCGGAGCAGAGTCAAACATATCACCACTAACGCAGATTTTCTTAATCTGTGTAATCTGTGGATCAGTTTACCTTGTAGTTGTTCAATGTTTATGTGATTGATCCATTAGTTGATACGCACATCATCAATATAGATGGAACCTGTATAGTCTTTTCCCGTCGTGTATAGTTCAATGAACACGTTGACTCCCGAACCACCTGCGTAATGATGAGGGGTCACATCCCACTCGAGTAACTGCCATTTGTCTGGACTGAGTGTCAAGGAAGGCGATTCTTCAAAGCGGCCCAGTGCCGCTGCCAGTTGTACTCTGATTTCGACATCGCGCGGTGCATCGTCTGGCAGGCGTAGGTATGCGCTGAACACCTCGGTAGGCGTAACTTGCTCTCGATAAATCGTTGCCCCCTGGGAGCCCGAGAGTTTTTCCACGTCTATCTTCAGGGCATAAGCGCCGGAATAACTAATTTCGTTGGTCACGACGAGATCCTTGATGGTCTTTCCATCTCCTTGAACCCAGGCCTTCCGCCCATTCGGTACGCCCCCTTCAAAGTCAAAGGTAAACTCGGACTTGGGAATGGGGGTCCAAGTCGCTGTAGGCGTTGCTGCAGGTGGCTGGGATACCGTCGAGACGGGACTGCTGCCCTTCACTTGATCTACCACCAATGCCGCGACACCCAAAACGGCGAGCGCAATCCCTAGCTGCCAGGTTTTCTTGCCCGGTGTCACGGAAATCTTTTCGATCTTGAGAATATTCGATCCGGCCAAAAACAAAAAGATCCCCACGATCAATAAAAATACACCCACATACCCAATCGCTGATTCGATAGGAATTTCGATCATATCTGCCTCCCGTTGGCATCTGCTCGTTTGCTTTTATCCCCCCCCCTCAATCCCCGGCAGTTGCGGTTGAACTCCACCGCCATACACTGCCGGGGGGGAGGACCATTGGTTCTTCAGCGAGCTTGGTGCCCCCCTCAAACGCCCGATGCAGCAAGGTTTGAAACAACTGCCTCCTGGTATGCGGATTCGCGCCCAGATCGCGGGTGCTCGCCAAGGCGGTCGGATACCTGGAGGATTCGTTCGCGGTCGAGGATGAGGTTGTAGACACCACGGATGCGTTGTTCGAGATCGGTTTGTCGGGGCATTGATGGTCTCAAGGCCGGTTGTTGGTCATATGGCGCAGAGCGTCTGGGCTGACATTCCACGCGGAGTGTGGGAAAACAACAAGGGGCATTTTAACAAAAAAGCCCCCTGCAACGAGCGGCTTTCAAACGCGCCGGACCGGCTTGGATGATGGCGCAACGATAAACGCCTGGACCTAGGGCATGCTCTTGACCACAAACGGCAGATAAACTCTTTTTGGAGAAATGACCCCCACGCCGGTAGTGATGCTGGGCATATCCAGCCGCTTGACGCTGTAATCAGAGAGATTTACCACCTGCAAATCGTAGGATGCGCCACCCAAGGTAGGGTAGCCCAGATAGGCCTTGCCGTTGACCACAGCAATGGTATCCACACCAAAAAGCTGAGAGGATACCAGGCGTGGATATTCGACCACATTGACCTTGTCCAGGCTGACCACACCCGGCCCGTCAATGTTCAGAACTGATAGATGGTTATACCGGTACACGCCCATAGACGGGTCTCCTCCCCCACCGTTTCCGGCCAGATAGGCCTTGGTTCCGTTGGTGCTGAAGGCGATCGACTGTGTGGCTCTTTCCAGCCCGGAGACCACCCCGGTAAACGTCACAACGCCAGGAGCGATGATCCGGTAGACACCCACCGCATAGTACGAGATTTGGTCTGGGTCGGAAGGATCGATATCATTGTATGGATTAACATCACATACAAGGACCGTCTGTCCGTCGGGGGCAACGGCCACGTTGACAAAACCAGACATGTGCACATCGGCAGCGCGGATCTCTTGCCCCTCCAGGCCGGTCGCGCCCGGTCCGTCGGCCGCCTCGATCGGGATGTGATAATCCAAGCCGCTCGTGCTGCCGGTTTCCGAGATGATACCTTCGGAGGTCAGGGTGTAGGTGTACCTGCCGGTCACCGTCAAGAGGCCGGTGTCATCAGGATACAAGGAGAGCAGCGCGCCTGGCCAATAACTGACCGCGACCACCGTCCCATTGGGGGCAATGTCGAT
>JAFGJF010000279.1 GCA_016929205.1 Anaerolineae bacterium | reverse complement strand
TCTTGAATACCCTGCCCAAATGTATGTTTCTTGACAACAAAACTATTGTATGCTAGCATACAATAGCCATACTGAAAGGCCCAAACTCGTCTGGGGTAGAAAAACAGAGGCGCGAACACATGAAAATCCGATTCTGGGGAGTTAAAGGATCCCTTCCTTCCACACTCACGTCGGCGGAAATCGAGCACAAACTCACCTCGGCATTGCTGGGCGCGCGCGGCATCGATTTGAGCAACAAGCTCCAGGTGCAGGAATATATTGGTGGCCTGCCGCCGTTGATCAAGGGCACCGTAGGCAACAACACACCGTGCGTATCCATCGAAATAGGCGAAGAATTGATTATTCTAGACGCAGGATCCGGACTTCGAACATTGGGCGTCGAGCTGATGAAAGGCACGTTTGGGCGTGGACAAGGCATCGCTCACATACTGATCAGCCATACTCACTGGGATCACATTCAAGGTATTCCCTACTTTGGTCCAGCATACGTGCAAGGCAACCGCATCATATTTTACAGTCCGTTTGCAAACCTGGAAGAACGAATTCGAGGCCAGCAAAACCCGGAATACTTTCCCAAGACGCTTGACGAGATAAATGCTGATTTTAGCTTTGTTCAACTGCAAGAAGGGATAGCGGTCTCTGTGGCGGGCGCTCAAGTCAACAACATTCTACAGGTGCATCCGGGCCGATCGTATAGCTATCGTTTGGAAGGAGATGACGCCGTCATCGTGTATGCCACCGATGCCGAGTACAAGGATTTGGGCGAAGCACACACCAAGCGCTACGTTGAGTTTATGACCGGCGCAGACCTTTTAATTTTTGACGCCCAATTTACGCTGAGCGACTCTTTTAAACTGATCGACTGGGGGCACAGTTCGTCCGTCATTGGTGTAGATATGGCCAAGCGAGCCCATGTCAAACGCATCGCCCTATTCCACTTTCAACACACCTACACCGATATGCAAATCCAGGAAATATTGGAAACAACCCAAAAATATATCAGCAGCGATCCAGTCGGTCCCAAATGTGAGGTCTATCTGGCTACAGAAGGGCTCGAGTTTGACCTCGGGATAGGTCGGATAATTAGACTAAAACACCACCGGGTTGGAGACAGCATCGTGCTGTCGATCAGCGGGCGCTTGGATGCCAGAGCCTCAGAACAGGTAGACAAACAGCTCACCGGACTGATCTCTGATGAACCCAAAGCCGGTTTGATCATTGATTTGTCTCAACTCACACATCTGAGCGTAGCTGGACTTAAAACACTGTTAAATGCGCAAAAAATGGGACAGGGTGTACATATAGTCTTGGCCGCCGCGCCTGAAAGCATCCGTGAAGTCTTGGCGCGAGTGGGTTTTGGGGAAGCATTTACACTATACGAGTCAGTACAAAAAGCACTAGCTGCACTGGAAGCACGGCAGTACCTCAAGCTGGAAGGTCAGGTGCTACATGGACGCTATCGAATTGAAAGCAGCCTTGATATGGGACACGTAGCCGCCGTGTTCAAAGCATTCGATACTTGGTTTGAGCGGCCGGTCACGGTCAAAGTTTTGTCGAAATCGCTGGGAGACAAAGCAGTCAATAGACTGTTGCACGAAGCACGTGCTGTAGCACATTTGAACCATCCCAACATCGCCGCTGTCTATGACTGTATCGAACACCGCAATCAGCTTTACCTGATCCGCGAATATGTGGACGGATTGACTTTGGCACATTGGCTCTCAAAGTCCGATAGCGATAGACCATTTTCACCTGTTCGGTCTTTGGGAATTGTCAAGGATATTCTCAAAGGACTGGCTTATGCGCACCAACGTCACGTGATGCATCGCACGCTCAGCCCGATCAATGTCATCTTGGCTGAACAAGGAACAAAAATTATCAACTTTGGGCTCATTCCACAAAGAGACTGGTCGCTTGTCGAGTTAAAACACATCTCTCTGGAGCAGATCTCTGGCGAAGAGCCGACTGCACAGTCTGACCTTTATTCTGTTGGCGTGATTCTGTACAGGCTGATCACAGGACAGCTGCCTTACGATGCAGACACAGCCGAAGAATTGATCCAGATTCGTATGCAACTCGATCCAATCGCGCCGCGACAGCTTAATCCTCAAATTCCCTTGCCTTTGGAACGTATCACCCTCAACTTGTTGAGCAGACACCCATCGGATCGTTACCCTTCGGCAACAATGACGCTGGACGCGCTAGACGGGATTGAGTTCTGGGAGTAAAGACACCGGGCCCCTTTGACAAGAAACAACGGGCCCGGCGTCACGCACATCTTGGCTGATCAATACAGCCAGCTGATTATCTTGACCCAGGATGACAGATAAATATGATCGTTATTCCTCGCCTTGAGCAGCACCCTCCCTTGTTTGCGCAAGCAACGCACTCGCCAACTCCTGGTAGGCCAACGCCCCCTTGTGCCGATCATCGTAATCCAGCATGGCTTTGTTCGCCACTGACGCTTCAGCAAAACGAATGCTCTTGTAGACGACCACGTCAAACACCTTGTCACCAAACACCGTCTTGATCTCATCCAGTACTTCACGTGCATGTATCGTACCGGTCGAGTACATCGTTGCCAGTATGCCCGTCAAAGCCAAAGTTGGATTAAGCCGCGCCCGGATCCGCTCAATCGTGTCCAACAAAAGACGGATGCCCCGCATCGCAAAGTATTCGCACTGCATCGGGATCAACACTTCTTGGCTTGCGCACAGCGCATTCACAGTAAGCAGGCCAAGACTGGGTGGACAATCCAGCAAGATAAAGTCGTACCACTGCGCCAGTGGTTCCAGAATGCGCTGCAGGATAAACTCGCGTCGGATCTCGGCAATGAGTTCCATCTCGGCTGACGCCAGGTCAATGTTGGCTGGGATCATATCCAGGTAAGCCTGAACGGGATAGACGATGCGATTGATGGCAAACTCGGGATCCATCAATGCATTATAGATCGTTTCTTGAAGGCCATACCCGTCTATGCCCAATCCCGCCGACAACGCACCCTGTGGATCCATATCAATCACAAGGACTTTTTGTTTCAACTGCGCCAGGCCGGCGCTCAAATTAACGACCGTCGTCGTTTTGCCCACACCACCTTTTTGGTTTGCAATAGAAATAATCCGCGTCATCTTGCACTCCTTGTTCCTGTACACCTTTTCATTTTGGACAGAGCCAAAGAACATCACCTACAGGCTCACCGGCTAGTTTTGTTCCTTTGGATCCTCATCTATCGGTGGCATGCTGTCCACCAATCGAGCCAGTTTTGCATAGTCCTCCGCACCACGGCTGCGAGGAGCATACTCGAAAATCGTCTTACCTACTCCCGGCGCTTCTGACAGGAGCGTATCAATACGAATGGGGTGCGTAACGCGATCCCCAAAATCCTTGGTGACCGAATCGAGCACCATATCGCTCACACGACGTCGAGGGTCATAAAATGTGGGAACGATTAGACGGATAATCGCACCTTTTCCCAGCATCCGGCTAACCGTTCTCAGATACGTAAAAAACTGCCGGGTACCAGCCAGGGCAAGCAATTCCATCGAGACTGGGATAAAAACTTCTTCCGCATACCCAACCACATTGACGGTGAGCAAGGAGACAGAAGGAGCGCAGTCCAAAATTTGGTAATCATATTCGTCCAACCCGGCCAGTTGTTCGCCAAAAATCTCTTCACGGGCCATTTCCAAAACCATTCGCTGCTGAGCCTTGAACAAGGCCATACTGCTCGGCAGCAAATCGAGATTCTTCCTGGCCGAAATGATACATTCTTGGACCGGTACTTTGTGAATCAGAACATCAGCGAGGGATTTTTTGTAATTGTTGATACCTAATGCGATAGAAACATTTGCCTGTGTGTCTGTATCAATGAGCAAAACACGACGTTTCATAAGCGCAAGTGCAGCACCCAGGCTCACACTCGTTGTCGTCTTGCCAATGCCACCCTTGAACCCTACGATTGCTATCTTGCGCAAACTGCCATCCCCCACAGAGACGATTGGATCAATACCATCTATGAAACAAATCTACTCACTAGACTCGCAACCAATATCAAGATATCAGTTCTTTTAAAGACAGAATTCTGTTTATTGTAACAAAAATGTAACCAAACGTCAAGCGTCAAACAGTGCCAATTATATGGTCATCACTTGGCCAACATATGCCTCCCGATTTCTCGCGCCAGATCCGCGCCACAAATCGATTCAACCAAAGCCAGCGCAAACTCGATCGCCGTTCCAGGAGCCCGGCTGGTGATACAGTTTCCATCGATGACGACGCGCTGTTCTACAACCTCATCGTGCTCAAGTTGCCCGGCAACGCTGGGATGACACGTCGCTTTACGACCCTGCAACAAACCGTGAGCCTGTAAAACCACGACTGGCGCTGCACAAATCGCCCCGTACAACCGTCCGCATTCTCGCTGCGCCTGGAGCAGTGAGACCAGCGTTTCCGAGTCACACAGATGTTGCGCACCAGGCATCCCTCCTGGCAACGCGATCAGGTCATAGATCTCGTTTGCGCAATCATCGATCAGCGCATCAGCAACCAGCTCGGTTTTGCGAGACGCTGTCACCTGGCAAGTAGCCTCGACCGAGGCCACCGTCACCTCAATACCTGCACGCCTCAATACGTCAATGATGCATACAGCCTCGATCTCTTCTGTCCCATTGGCAATAGGAACCAGCGCCGTTTTTTTCATATGCCCCTCTCCTCAAGGTTTATCTCTGACAACTTGAACAATCTCGCCATCGCGATCAACGGATTGTGGCCCAAATACTCGCGACATGGCTCATTGTATGGCGTATGTGGTTTTCGTTCCAGTTCTTCCGGATTGCCACCACGCGGATCGTAAAACTCCCAGATCGTGCCACTCCGATCAAACTGAGCCGCCACTGCATCCAGCGCCCGTTCCAAGAGCTGAACGGCAGCGTCGGCACGCCCATAACGCAGGCAGCCACGAGCGGCCCAGTAGGTCATACTATTCCACGTCGGACCGCGCCACATTCGCAGCTCAAACAACGGTTCGTTCAGGGCCACAGTCGAAATAGGGTGTTGTGCAAAAAAGCGCTCAGGGTTCAACAGATATTCGTCGATCACTCGATTGGCCTGCTCTTTGGTAGCCGCGCCAACAACAATCGGCCACATTCCCTCAAAGGAAACGTGCCTTTTATCAGAATCTCGCACGGCCCAAATATCGTAAAAGAATCCCGTCTCCGCATCAAAGAGCGCGTTTTGTATAAACTGGCAAAGCGCATCCGCCTTTTCGACAAACTCAGACGCATCTTGTCCCAGCATATCTGCCCATGCGCCAGCATACTTGTAGATCCAATACACGTGCGACGTCGCATCAATACAGGCATACGGTCCAGTCTGTACCTCGTGAAAGCGAATCCCCTCATCAATACCGCTTTCCCAGTGCCGGTCAAGGATATCCATATAATAAAACCCGCCATCCTGCGCCTGACGTTTGGCCTCAAACCAGGCGATCTGGCGGATCAACGGCTCGTAACATTCAGCAATGAGATCGGCAGTTCCCCCCAAATCGACATAGTCTTGCACCGCCACTGGCCACACGGGAGGATACCCGATCGTTTTGCTCCATCGTGCTTCTGGCCCGGCCATCCATATCGAACCGGGAACAAGGCCATCCTCCTCTTGGGCCGCCAGGTTGTTCAGAATCTGGAGACGCGCGTGCCCGGGTTCAGCCGGCAGCACGTCAAGAATGGCGTGAACCAGATCCCAGTGCCCAAATGCCGGACCATAACAGTAGCCTGGACCTATCTCCTCCCATGGCCAAAGAAAAGGATAGCGAGGCTCATGCACCGCCCGTTCGTGCAATGCTGCAACATACTGCAGCATATGTCGCCACGCTGGCTTGCCCAGGTTTCTTACCTCTCGTTCAAGTTTCTTCATCGCTATCTTGTCGCCTCTCAAAACACCGCTATAGCAACCGCTGGCCAATACACTACCCGCGATCTCGTTGACTTGATAACTCGTGTGCAATACCGTAGGGCAAATCGTGTTCTCGAACGTACTCGGGCAGCATGTGCAGCGTCGATTGGACCACAGCTTCAGGAATCGCGCCCAGTGGGATATGGCACATCTCCAAGGCCCGGCGCAGTGGCTGGACGTCTTGGCCCTGCCTTTCCGCCATCAACACAATGCCCGGTCCTACCAGGTCGCCATGCGGCAGCCCCTTACCCATCTCGTTCTCCACTGCATATGCGAAATAGTGCTCGCTTCCTTCCTCTGGTCGTGCATGTCCTATCTGATTGCAAAGCTGAACTTCCAAAGCCAAGCAGTCGAGCAGTTGTTTGAATCCCTCTGGATCGCCATCCCCTACTGCTTCTGCACAATCGATTGCCCCTTGCAATATCCCGGCGGCGATCTGATCGACATAGGACAAATACGCCGTCTCGGGTGCATTTCGCCCTCTTTGTTCGGCTAAACGCCAATCCCAAGAACCGGTCGCAATAGAAAGCACGTCACAGATAGCCGCTGCACGGATGGAAATGGGTGCGGCAGCAAGCACGTCACAATCAATCACCAGCAGATCCGGAGGCTTGGTCTCAATGTAAGCGACACAGCCATCCCGTCGTATGCCGGAAGCCCAGGTGAAAAAGGCATCCACGGAAAGCGCTGTCGGTAAGCAGACCAATGGCAAATTACACCGTGCGGCAACATATTTGGCCGCATCTACAGCCAAACCGCCGCCGACAGCATACACCACCTCACCCCGCAAATCGGCCAGGAACGCATCCCAATGTGATAACGTCGCCTCCTTGACATCTGCTTGCCAGACAACAGGCAACGACAATCGATTTTTCACCGCCTGCCAGGCCGGCAAGCCGGTGACCAAGGCAACGGAACGGCTTTCTACGATCTCGGCAAACGACATGAATTCGATCTTGGGGATGGGCCAAATGTGCATACTCTGCCTTCTGGACAAAACAAAACAGCCAACCATATCTCTGATTCGCATTCAGATCGAGGTTAGCCGCCTAAAGTTTTCAAAACCCCCTATATTATTCCGGCAAACGCTTGTATCCTGCTAACTGTAATTATATCACCTCTTTATGGCGCTTGCAATCCGGTCACAGATCGATCTTCAATGTGTTCGCCGACCGCACTTTGCACATCCTGGACGGTCAGATATCGAGGATCGCGAAACAGCTTGTTGATCTGCGAGGCAAAAACTTGAGAATCGCTCATCACCTCCCGAACCGGGCCATCGACAATGATCTCGCCATTGCCCATCAACACCACCCGTTCAGCACACCTGGCGACCAATTCAACATCATGGGTCACAACCACGACAGTCTTGTAGCGCTGTCTCTGCGTCTGCAAAAGCGCAATTAACAGTTCCTTTTGTGCATAATCCAGTCCACGAGTCGGTTCGTCAAGCAAGATCAAATCGGGATTGCCAACCAGCACCGACGCCATCGCCACCCGCTGCCGTTCGCCAGCACTCAGATCACGAGGGTAACGGTCGCTCAAACCGCCTAATCCCACCGTCTCCAGAAAGGCCTCATCGCCGGTTGACGACAAACCTTGAGCCTGCCGCGTAAAAGACAGTTCCTGGGCCACGGTGTCGGCAAAAAGCAGCGCGTTGGGATTTTGGGGAACGTAACCAACGTGCATCGCCATCTCGGCCACGGGTACGCTTTGTGTGTCCAATCCCAACACAGACACCCGCCCGGCATCCGGTTTCAGCAAGCCGATACAGTGTTTGAGCAGCGTGCTCTTGCCAGCGCCATTTCTTCCCATGATCGCCAAAAACTCGCCTCTTTGCACGGTCAAGTCAATATCGCGCAGCGTCTGCGTTCCATTATAGGCGAAATACACGCCTTGAACCTTTAGCACCGGATCCCCCGCCCTGGCGGTTGCGAGACGCGCCGTTTGCGGCTTTTCAAGATCTATTTTCAGACCTTTGAGCCACTTTCTGGCCTCTTTGATCGTCAGTGGCAGCGGCGCCCACCCCAATTTTTTGCCCAACTCGACCAATGGTGGCACCAATGGAATCTGGGCCAGGACAGCGCGCGGTTCGCCCATCAGCGGAGGCTGCCCCTTGCCCGCCAGGTAAAGAATTTTGTCGGCGTATTGTGCCACTCGCTCCAGGCGATGCTCGGACAGCACGATTGTCAAACCAAGATCGTGATTGAGCTTGACCAACGTGTCAAGCACCTCTTCGGCCGCTTGTGGATCGAGCTGCGAGGTGGGCTCGTCGAGTACCAATACCTGGGGCTGGCAAGTCAGCACGGCGCCAATGGCAACGCGTTGTCTTTCGCCTCCGGACAACGTGGACAACTTGCGGCCGCGCAGATGAGCGATATTGAGTTGATCGAGCACTTCTTCAATCCGCTTTCGCATCACGGTAGATGACATGCCCTGGTTCTCCATCGCAAAGGCCAACTCATCCTCAACCGTGTCGACCACAGCCTGTGCTTCGGGATCTTGAAAGACAAACCCGACCAGCTCGCTCATTCGCCGTGGTTCGAGCGCAATCGGATCTCGACCATGCACGCGAACGTAGCCGCTTAACGTGCCACCATAGAAATGGGGTACCAGCCCGTTGATACAGCGTAGCAGGGTAGATTTGCCAGATCCCGAAGGACCGACAACGAGGACAAACTCGCCTTCCTCAATCGACAGCGTCAAGTCACACAATACGGGCTCGCCCTGCCCCCGCTCGTCCGGATAGCTAAAAGTCAGTTTCTCGAATTCGATCATCAGTTCGTTTCCATGCCGATCCATCTTGAACAAAACACAAAACCCTTTGCCGCCACGGACAAAGGGTCACATCCAAACCAGCGTGCGAGACAACTGGATTTATATGGATACTCTTGCCCCCTGCCGCGAGGTTTCAGAGTAAGACAAAAGCGGTCGACCTGGCTGACCCAAACCGGTCTGGTTTTGGGCTTCACAGTTGCGGGACAGCGCCGGAATCCCTGGGCAAAAAGCCATTTTCCCGACTTTTTTGCAGGCCACCGGCTTCGCGCTTTAAGCAAAGCACTTTTGCCTATAAACAAGCTAAATTGATTCACACCAGAGCAGAGCTAGCAGGCCATACTCACCCACACCACAAACTCGCGCTCACAGCCCATATTGTACTCCATACGCTTGCTTGACGCAAGCAAGAGAACAATGCAATTTCAAGCAGCATCGAATTCACAAGTCATCCCCGACAACGCCGCACTTGAGCAGATCAATCTTGTATGCCGCAGCAGTCAGGGGGCTCGATCCAAAAGGGTTCCCGAGCTTCCTGGCCATCCCCGGATCTCACAATGATCGTCCCCGGCGCTCCGCCGCAAGTCCGCCAGGAAAGTCGGTAGACCACGCCCAGTTCTGTCGGTCCCCCGATGTACTGAGTGAGATCGTCTCGATAATAGGTATACTGTCCATCGCCGCCTCGGGCCCAGATGCTGATCTCGGCAGCATAGCTCTCCTTCGTGTCGCACGATCGATCACTGATGAACAGATTCAGGGTCAGGGGCAAGGACCCCAGCACTTGGATGTCGAGCGTATACAACTGTTGGCTTTGATCCGGCATAACAACCTCAAGCACAAAGGTACGCGTGTACTCGGGGCACACCATTTCCGAACTGTGGCCCGGCCGGCCTGCACCATCCAGGAAAACAGCTTGGACGCTATCGACATCCCAATGCAAAACAGTGCATTCCCCCACCACAATGCTCGTCTGGTCTGCTCGAAACCGTGGGTCAAACACCTGTACCGGCGTGGGAGCCGAGGTCTTGGTTGGCGTTGGAATGTCCGTACTCGTAGGCTCGGGCGTTGGCGTACTCGTAGGCTCGGGCGTTGGTGTGCTCGTAGGCTCGG
>JAFGJF010000278.1 GCA_016929205.1 Anaerolineae bacterium | reverse complement strand
TCTTTTGCACTATAATTGGACCAGTCGATCTGGTGTGTCTTTCCCTAGGTCAAGATGGCCCCAGGATTGGCACACATCAACGTAGGTGCCAAGTGCCGTATGGATCGATCAGCCGGACAGCTTGATCATAATTGAGCAGTTTACCAAGTTTGTCGTGTTTCGTCAAGTGAGTGGTTCTTTGCATTTTGACGATCGCACATATCCGCTGTGATGTTCGGTAGTTGGTTCGCTTTGGGAGATGATCGAAATATGAAACGAGCCGTGAGTGTTAGTCTGGGCAGTTCTAAGCGTGATAAAAGGGTCGTCGTTGAACTGCGTGGTGAACAAATCAGTGTAGAGCGGATTGGGACGGACGGTGATGTAAAAAAAGCGCAACGTTTGTTCACTGAACTGGATGGGCAGGTGGATGCTTTTGGCGTGGGTGGGGTGGATATTTACCTGCGCCTTGGCAAACGCGAATATCCATTGCGCGCAGCACTCAAGTTGGTTGCGAACGTACACCAGACACCGGTTGTCGATGGGCGAGGGCTCAAGCACACGTTGGAGCGGCGGGTATTTGAATTGGCTTTGCCTGTGTTGGGCGCGCGCTCGCATTTTGACAGTGCTTTTGTGCCGGTGGCAGCAGACCGCATTGGTCTGGCAGAGGCTGTCAGTGAGGTGTCTGACGAGATCGTGATCGGCGATCTAATGATCGCACTTGGCATTCCGATTCCGATACGGGGTATTGGGGCCTATTACAAATTGGCGCGAATATTGTTTCCCATGGTTAGTTATTTTCCAATGAGCTTGCTTTTTTATGGCAGTGGAGGCTCAGAAGCTGAGCCCAAGTATCAACGTTACTGGCGTGAGGCTGATTTGATCGCCGGCGATTTTCTCTTTTTGCGCAAGTATCTGCCGCAAGATCTGATTGGTAAAACGGTGATCACAAACACGACAACAGAGGAAAACATCGACCTGCTGCGCAAACGCGGCATCAAACGCGTGATCACGACCACACCACGCTATGACGGCCGTTCGTTTGGTACAAACCTGACCGAGGCAATGCTGACCGCCTATGCTAGCAAGGGGCGTCCATTGAGCGATGATGAGCTGAACGTGCTGATCGACGAGTTGAATTTGCGTCCAACTGTGCAAACATTGAATGCTTGATTGCGAACAGGTTCGGTTGTCGCTGACGTATCATCTTGAGCTTTTGTTGGCCATCACCGTCCACGCGCGTGCGTGCAAGTCCAAGGCATGGGTGGTCAGCGAGGGAAAGGTTCTGCGTAGATATTGAGCCAGATTTTCCAAGCCCCACATCTCACTGGTACCGTGTTCGACGGTGATCACGCCGACGCCCAACTCGGAGAAGCGCTGCCGGGTTTGCCAGTACGATGCACCATCAAAACAGACGATGAGCACATCGGCACCGCGTTCGATCATGTCCATATCGGGACCACCACAGCCCACGCCCAATGCCGGGCGGCTGACTAGCATTTCGGGATCGCCGATTACCTGGACGCTATCTTGACCCAGTGTTTTGACTCGATTGGCCACGTATTGAGCAAATTCGGCCAATGTCGTTTCATCGATGGCGTAGACGGCGTGCCAGCGTGTTTCGTCCTCAGCGACAAAGTTCGCCAGACCGAGCCCTCGTGCCCACGAATCGCGGATACCGATCTCGGGCCAGTTGTCCCAAATGTCGTGTACACGCAGCACAACCAGACCCGTCTGGTCGAGAAATCGTTGTTTGGTCAAGCCGGGTTCGATGCTGCGGTTGTGCATCTCTGGTGCCTCGTGTTCCCAAAAGGTTGGCTCGTGAGTGATGAATAGGTCACAGCCCAATTCGTGTGCTCGCCTCAGGTTTTCGATGCTCGAGATCCAGCCGACTCCTACGGTCTGTATACTCTTGGTTGGATCTCCGGCTTTGACCGTGTCGACCGTGCGTTCGCGATTCACCCATGGTGAACGGGAAAGCAAATGCTCGCGAATGTCGTTGGTGTTCATGTCCCTCTCCTTTCAGGTATTCTATCATTGTAGCCAATTCGTGGTTTGAGTCAATTTGTTCTCCGTGCTATAATGCGTGTTGTATTATCAAGCCGGGCCTGAAATGGATCGTCAATCAAAAGGGCAAGTTGCGCGCGGTCAAGAACATCGCTATTTGCCGTGATGAGTCGATGTTGTTGGGAGTGTTGAATGTCCAAGATGTATCTTCGGCGGGGGCTTGTGGGTCTGCTCGCCGTGATCTGCTTGCTGCTGAGGCTGTCACCCGAAAATAAACAAGTGATTACTGAAATGCAACTTGGCGGTGCATTGGCGTCGGAGCAGCAATATGGTGCCTCCCTCAAAGCTTACGAACGTGTAGCCGCGCAGCGCCCTGGCTGTCCACGTGCTTATCTTGCTTGCAGCAGAGTGTATATTGCTCAAGAACGATATGAGGAGGCCTGGGAGGCATACCTTGCAGCGTTTCGATTGGGAGGCCGCAATGCCGAGACGGTGCAGGTTGTGGCTCAACTATATCGGGCACAAGGGGTGCCTGAATTGGCGATTGAAGTGCTAAAAAGCTCGCTTGAACGTCGCCCCAATCGCGTTGATCTGTGGATGCATTTGGCAGAGGGTTATGTTGCTGCAAAAGAGTGGGATGGAGCACAGGAAACATTTGCACACGTGTTAGGTATGGATCTCTCGGATGGACAGCGCCAGTACGTTCACGACGAACTTGGAATGTTGTGCATTGTTGAATTTGATTTGGATTGTGCTCTAGCTCATTTCCAGGACGTTGTGTCTGGTCCTGACCTGACGCTTACTGAAAAGGCGGGTGTGCTGCTTGCGGCATTGTACCGGCTGAAGCAAGGAGACGAGCCGGCATTAGCCAGGGCAAAATTGGGGCAAGCGTTGTTTGAGTACGGGGATTTGGCTCCGGCGCGACAGCAGTTTCAGTCTGCGGTTGACATTGAGCCCGCTTATGTGGATGGGCATGCCTATCTTGGATACGTGCTGAGCTTGATCGGTGAGGACGAGCCAGCGGTTCGACATCTGAAGCGGGCAATCTCGTTGGAGCCAACTTATCCGTTGCCCTACTATTTTCTAGGCATGCATTATGCGCGACAGGGTTGGTGGATCACGGCGCGCGATATTTTGGTGCAGGCACACGACCTCGATCCTTCCAATCCAGCCGTTTGTGCTGCCGTTGCAGAGACATATATCCGTTCCCAGGATCCGTCATATGGTGTTGCCGAACGATGGTTGCACGTTGCTGTGGACAATGCCCCTCAAGATGTTCGCTTTCACCTGCTCTTGGCGCACTTTTATGTGGACTATGGGATCGATCCTGGCAATTTGGGAGTGACTGTTGCCAGGGTGGCAATCGACCTGGCGCCAGAGAACGGGGAGGCGCACGAGACCTTGGGATGGGCCTATTATCTTGCCGGTAACGCCGATTTGGCCTTGAAATCGTTGGTCCAAGCACGGCAGCTTGAGCCGCTGGAGCCACGCATCCATTACCGGTTGGGCGAGGTTTATCGGGCATTGGGGCGACAAGAAGAAGCTATTGCATCATACCAAAGGGCCATCGATCTAGACTGGAATGGATCGGTAGGGAAAAAGGCCCATTGGGCGCTAGAAGATGGCTAAGGCCGAGGTCCGAAGAGCCTGGTGCCGATTCGCACGACGTTTGCTCCTTCTTGGATGGCAACGAGATAGCTGTTGCTCATCCCCATGGATAGCATTTTCATCTCTACATTTGGCAAGTTAAGTTTGGTCAGGTGTTTAAATGCTTCTCTTGTTGCCGAAAAATATGGGCGGGCATTTTCAGGATCACCAAATGCCGGGCCCATTGTCATCAAGCCCTGGATGTGAACATATTGTAAGGTGCTGATCCGGCGGACCAGAGGTTCCAGGTCATCGGGCAGCACACCTGTTTTGTTGGCCTCACGCCCGCTGTTGATCTCGATCAGTATCGGCATGCTCCTATCCAAGGGCGCACAGTGTTTGTCGATTTCTTGCGCCAAGCGCAGTGAATCGACTGTTTCGATCACGTCGAACAATTGGACTGCCATCTTGACTTTGTTGCGTTGCAGGTGGCCGATCATATGCCAGGTGACGTTGGTCCAATCTTTTGTCTTTTCATTGCTTGATGATGGTTCGTCAGGACACTGTTTGCGATTCAAGTGCGGGATCATTGCTTGTGCTTCTTGGACATAGTTGTGACCGATGTGGGTGATACCGGCCTGGATAACGGCCTCAACTTGTTCAGGCGTCCGGGTCTTGGCAGCGGCGACGATGGTGACATGCTCAGGTATCGATTCCAGCACCCGTTTGGCCGAGGCACCGATCTCTTTTGTTTGTCGATCCATCGCCAATTATCCTAATCTACATCAAGCAATTGCAACAAAATCGTCGTGGCGCGCTCGACCAATGGTCGACAGGAGCCTGTGCCCTGCGGACCATGCGCCCATTCGCGTAGTGGTGCGCAACGCGTGTGACCCAATTCGTCCAAGAACAATTCACGGTAATGTTTGGCGAGGGCCATCCCGTCCTTGTCGTCTGCTTTGCAATCTGTGCGTCCCAACAAGGCACTCATCACCAGGATGGCGCCGGCTAATGCACCACACATTTCCTCATGGCTGCCCCCTAGACCACCAGCGAACAAGGTTGCCATACGCTGGCTTGTAGGACTGATCTGATCCAGTACGTGCTCGCCCACGGCGAGAAATACGGCCTCGGATCAATGACAGCCGTTACTAAGATAGTCTCCTGCTTGTGTAGTGATTTTCGTCCATTCCTTTTTGTTGTTGTCCAGCGTTGCCATCTCCTTTGTAGACTGTTGACATCAGGGCAAGTTTGTAGACTGTTGATATCAGGGCAAGAGAGATCATATCATCACTTGGACATTAAGACAAATCACAGTGATTGTACTGGAATAGTGGAATCGAAAAAAAGCCTCCAGGCATACTGGAGGCTTTTTTATGCTAAACAGGCAACATCTCGGGGGCAGGTGATTCAGGAAGGGCAGGTACTTTTATTTTCTCCCCGATTTCTTGATCGTTTTGTGTTTCCTGTTCGAACGCATCGTATTCTTGTTCCAGCATTTTTCGGAACTGGCGTGTGTACAAATCATAATAGTGCCCACGAGCCTGGATCAGTTCATGGTGCGAGCCTTGCTCGATAATACGACCTTTTTCGATAACCAGGATGCGATCGGCCCGCTTGATTGTTGACAGGCGATGAGCAATGACAAAACTAGTGCGCCCGGCCATAATCGCTTCCATTCCTTGTTGGATGCGTGCTTCGGTCAGCGTGTCCACTGACGAGGTTGCTTCATCCATGATAAAGATGTCGGGATTAGCCAGCAAGGCACGTGCCAGGCTGACCAATTGTTTTTGCCCGACGGAAAGGAGTATACCGCCTTCGCCTACCTGTTCGTCGTAGCCTTTGTCCATCTCGACGATAAAGTCATGAGCGCGAGCAAGCCGCGCTGCCTCTTCTACCTCTTGGTCGGTTGCGTCCAATCGCCCGTAGCGGATGTTGTCGCGGAGCGAGCCGGAAAAGAGGTGCGGCGTTTGTAAGACCATACCAATACGCGACTGAATTGCGTTTTGCGTCAATTCGGTGTAATCACGACCGTTGATGCGGATCTCTCCACTCGTCGGTTCGTAGAAACGACATATCAGATTGACAATAGTCGACTTGCCTCCACCCGTTTCTCCAACCAGGGCGATACGTTCGCCAGATACGACACGCAGGTTAAAGTCGGTCAATACCGGATCATCATCGACGTAGTAAAAGCCAACGCGATCAAACTCGATCGTTCCACCGATACTACCCGGATCGACAGCTTGTTGACGGTCGATGATATCAGGTTCAGCATCCATTAGCGAAAAGACGCGTTCTGCAGAAGCCACCGAACGCTGCATTTCGGCATAGACACGAGCCATATCCTGAATCGGCCACATCATAAAGCCAACGTAAGATAAAAAGGCTTGGATGCCACCAATGGTAATGGTGCCGAATTCGAGTTGCGCGCCGCTGAACCAGACAATGCCTCCAATACCAAATGCACCGACGATTTGCACCAGCGGCAAAAACAATGCCGAAAGCCATGCCGCGCGATAACCGGCCTTGTACATCTCGGTCGACTCGGCGGTGAACTCGGAGAAATTCTGATCTTCACGGTTCAAGGCTTTGATCACCCGCACCCCGGTGATGTTTTCGTTGTACATACCGGTCAGCTTGGAGTTCTGTTTGCGTACCTCGCGATACTGCCATAGGATTTTTGTGCGGAACCAGAAAGCGAGCCCGACCATAACGGGTACAACGGCAACCACGATCAATGACAGTCTCCAGTTGATAAAGGCCATAAACACGATCGATGTGCTGACGTTGAGGGTGGCCCAAGTCACATCAAGCAGGCCCCAGGTCACCAGTTCTGAGATGCGGCCTGAGTCAGAGGTCACGCGAGACATAATCCAACCTACCGGCGTCTTGTCAAAATAAGAGAACGATAGTTCTTGCAGGTGGTTGAACAGCTTGCGGCGGATGTCGTAATGGATGCGCTCACCCAGCACGCCGGCAAAGTAAATGAACCCAAATACCGCGATGGCCTGTATAACGACGACGATCCCATACACGGTGACCAGTTGCATTAGCCGCGCTCTGTTACCAGTCATGATGCCTTCGTCAATGATGCGTTTGCTCTGGAATGTAAAAAACGAATCCAGCACCGAGCACAGGGCGATCAGGAGGATAAACCCGAGCACCCAGTGCCAGTAGGGTTTTGCCTGTTTCAAGATGCGTGCGACGACGCGGCCGTTGAATGTTGTCGTAAATTCTTCTTCTTCAAAGTAGTGTTGTTGTTCGGACATTGTTGTTTTTCTCCAGAAATGGAACTGACGGAAAGCCTGGATCCTGCTTTTAGGCAGTGGCGACTTCGCGCTCAACTTTTTGTTCAATATGAGCTTGAAGATTGTAAATTCGTTGATAGATACCAGGTTGCTGGATCAATTCTTCGTGTGTTCCCTTTTGTACAATGTGTCCCTTGTCCAATACCAGGATCAGGTCGGCGTGCATCACGCTTTGGATGCGGTGAGCGATGACGAAACTGGTACGCCCCTTCATCAGTTTTTCCAAAGCTTCTTGAATGTGTGCCTCGGTTTCGGTATCTACGGATGACATGGCATCATCAAAGATCAGGATGCGCGGGTCTTTGAGCAGGGTGCGGGCAATTGCTACACGCTGGCGTTGACCGCCAGAGAGTGTCACACCTTTTTCGCCAACCAGCGTGTCGTAACCTTGAGGAAACGTGAGAATAATGTTGTGGATCGCAGCGGACTTGGCCGCTGCTTCCACTTCTTGGTCTGTTACCTCTCGCTGTGCACCGTAGACAATGTTTTCACGGATTGTTCGCGAGAATAGGAACGGTTCTTGTTCTACAATGCCAATCTGGCGTCGTAGCCAATTCTTGGGGTAGGTATTGATCTCACGCCCATCGAGACGAATGCTGCCCTCTTGATATTCGTAAAAGCGCAGCAACAGATTGATGATGCTGCTTTTGCCCGAACCCGTTGAGCCAAGCATAGCGACGACTTGTCCTGGATCGCACCGGAAAGTGATATCATGCAGCACTTGGATTGGTTCTATGGAATTTGACGAGTCTGGCTTGGGCGGCATCGGATGATCTCGGCCGTGTTGTCTGAACCGGTGCCACCATTTCTTTTTCTTTTCACCCTGACTATCCTCTTGAGTTTGTGCCGGTTCGTAAGCAAAATTGACGCGATCGAATACGATCTTGCCTTGTAGTTCTGCTCCCGATGGTATATTTCCGAAAGTAATGTCCTCACGATTCTGAGCAATGATGCCAGCTATACGACGGTAAGAAACCAGTCCAGTCGATACCTGGACGATCATTCGACCCAGGTTACGCAACGGCCAGATAATCCAAATGACCATGCCATTGATGGCAATATACGTGCCAATGGTAATCTGTCCATCCATTGCCATCAATGCGCCAACGACTAGTACCAACAGGGTTTGCGCCGCACACAACAGTTCAGAGACCGGCCAGTAAGTCGAGTGCATCAGGAGTAGTTTTTTCCCTCGCCGGTATTTTTCCCAGTTTTCCTTTTCAAATTGGTCGATCTCGTACTTTTGGCGAGCAAAGGCCCGCACCACGCGTACGCCGCTCAAATTTTCTTGTAACTTGGTTGATACGACCGCGTCTTGTTCTTGGTACCTTTCGTACGCTTTGGAGACCTTACCAAAGAAAAAGATGGACATCAAAATGACGATGGGCATAATGATCACCGAAAGCAAGGCAAGCTGCCAGTTCATTTGCAGCAGCATAATCATGTTGATGGTAAACAAAGCTACGATGCGGCCGATGCCAATTGCCTGATCGGCATAAAAGCGCCGCAACGTGTCTACATCCGACGTTACTTTTTGGATCAGTTCACCGGTTTTTGCGTGATCGTGAAAAGTAAAGCTGAGCCGCTGGATGTGATCGTACAGATAGTTGCGCAGTCGCAGCGTGACTCCCTCTGCGGTGCGTGCTGCCCACGTACCGCGCAAGTATGAAAACAAGCCCTCGAATATGGCCAGGCCAACAAAAGCCAGTCCAAAAAGAAACAGTTTGTCTCTGTACAATCCTTTGGTGAACACCTCATCCACGATAAACTGCAGCAGTTTGAACGTCAATGAACGCATACTTGCGCCGATTGCGATGACGATTACAGCGCCGATGTAGAACCACTGGAAGCCATGCATCATTTTCCACAGTCCCAGCAGCCGGTTCTCGGATATGGTGTTTTTCAGATCAAAAGATAGCTGTTGGTCAAGTTTGAAATTGTCTACGGTTTGGGCCATCTATGTTTGTTCCTCCAGTATCTGGCAACAAAAAAGCCGCGAGACGTTTTGTCCCACGGCATAATACGTTCCCAATAAAAAAGGCCGTGGGCTAGTGTGCCCACGGCCTTGAAGTTGTTATGTTAACATCCAATAGGCACACCATGACAACACACACCAGCGACGCTACCGTCGTTGATATGCATATAGACAATAAATACACGCCTGATTCTGTTGTCCATGCCTATTAGCCTCCTTTGCAAAGATATATTCATTATAGCCTACTTTTGGATACTTGTCAAACCTGTGTCGCTTGGAACCAGTGCGGCATCTTCCAAAGATGCCAATCCTCTTCGCAGCGCATAGAGCGCAGCTTGTGTACGACTGGATAGTTCCAACTTGGTCAAGATGTGACTAACATGGGTGCGTACCGTCGCTTCGCTAATGTCCAATTGATCGGC
>JAFGJF010000277.1 GCA_016929205.1 Anaerolineae bacterium | reverse complement strand
TGTCACGGTAACATTTATTCGTGCGTCAACGTATATCGTCCGGTAACATTCTTAGTGAGTCAAATCGGGCTATTGACAGGGCCACATATCTGGTGTATAATAATTCCGAGTATTTACTCGGGATTATTTTTTATGGACGGACGATGAAAATTTCGGCCAAAGAACAATATGGTTTACGCGCGGTTGCTGAATTAGCTGCCCGACATGGCAACGGACCTGTTTCTCTGAGTGATGTCGCCGAGGCGCAGGGCATTTCGTTGGCCTATTTGGAACAGATCATCCCATCTCTGCGCGATGCCGGCTTGATCGTCAGTACGCGTGGGGCCAAAGGGGGGTATGAACTGGCCTGTTCACCGGAAAAGGTCACTGTGGGCGATGTGCTGCGCGCGCTTGACGGAGATATTTTGCCGGTTCTGTGTGTACGGCAGGAAGACGTACTACGTCCATGTGAACGGGGTGACATTTGTGCCGCCCGTACTGTATGGCAGAATGTACACGATCGGGTGGTGGATACACTAGATCGGATAACGTTAGCTGATTTATAATCGCTCGCTGACCATACCGGACCAGGTTTGGTCGGGCACGCAAATCAGATAGTGAGAAAGAGTGGAATGGATACAAAAAAACGGACGATTTATCTTGATCATGCGGCGACGACGGCCGTCGATCCCCGCGTTGTCGAGGCAATGTTGCCCTATTTTACAGAGATCTATGGGAATGCCTCCAGTTTGCATCATAAAGGACTTGAGGCGAATGATGCGCTTGAGGAGGCACGGGAGACGGTTGCCGGTATCCTGGGTTGCCAGCCTCGCGAGGTGATTTTTACCAGCGGTGGCAGTGAGAGCAACAACCTTGCGCTGCGGGGTGTGGCTTTCGCCCAGGCCGAAAAGGGCAAGAAGCACTTGATTACATCTCCTATCGAGCACCACGCCATCGGCCACACCATGGAGCAGTTGCAGGAAAAGTTTGGTTTCGAGGTGACCTATTTGCCCGTGGACGAGTATGGCGTGGTCGATCCGGATGAGGTTGCCAGGGCGATCCGCGATGACACAGCATTGGTCAGCATCATGTATGCCAACAATGAAGTGGGCACGATCCAGCCTATGGCCGAGATTTCGCGCGTGACCCAAGCCAGGGGTGTGCCGTTCCACAGTGATGCCGTGCAAGCCGGTGGCGCACTCGATCTCAACGTCGATCGCCTGGGTGTCGACCTGATGTCTTTTTCCGCGCACAAGTTTTACGGCCCTAAAGGGGTTGGCACTTTGTATGCGCGTCGCAAGGTCAAGTTTTGGCCGATGCAAACCGGCGGCTCGCACGAAGGGCGGCGGCGTGCCGGCACGGAGAACGTGCCTTACATTGTCGGCATGGCGACGGCGCTCAAGCTGGCCTACCAAGACGTCGAAGCGGAGAACCAGAGGCAGAGCGTATTACGTGACAGGTTGATTCAAGGTGTTTTGGGCCGTATACCCGAAACGATCTTGACCGGGCACCCCAGCGAGCGATTGCCCAACAGCGCCAGTTTTGTCTTTAAATACGTCGAGGGCGAAGGCATCCTGCTAAACCTCGATGCGCTTGGCGTGTGTGCCAGCAGCGGCTCGGCGTGTACGTCGGCTTCGCTGGAGCCATCGCACGTGCTGGCGGCGATGGGTGTGCCGATCGAGGTTGCGCACGGCAGCCTGCGTCTGACGCTGGGACGAGAAAACAGCGAGCAAGATGTCGATTTTGTGGTCGATCATTTGCCCGGGATCATCCAAAAGTTGCGCGAGATCAGCCCGTTGTACGATCCGGCAAGCTGTGCGCCGGTCAAGATTGTAGTGTGAACATTGGACAAAAAGAAACCGGGGTTTTCACCAAACCCCGGTTTCTCGTTGATCAAAGACACGGGCGAGCAAACGACTTGTTCTTGCTTTTTAGCGGGTCATGATGTATTCGGCAATCGCGTCGGCGGCAATCTGGTTGCCCAGTTGGTTCCAGTGCGGGTCGGCATAGTGGTAGGTCTCGCCAAGCTTGATGCTGCTTGACCAGAAAATCGGTGTCAGGTTGAGGAACTCGATCCCGTTTTCTTGAGTCATATCCTCAAACAGTCGCTCCTGGGCGTTGTGGTTCTGATTGAACTGATCGAAACTGAGATAGGCCGGATTCCACACCAGTTTCCCGTGATCGCCCTCGCTGAGCGTGACTGTCACCGTGCGTTCGAGAATGTTATTCACGTCGACCGGATCCCATATCCGAGACCAGTAGACGTGTTCCTTGCTGGGCACGTAGACCAGCAGCAGCCGGGTATCCTGGGCCTTGCAGAGTGCCTGCAGTTCGAGCAGCGCTTGTTCGATATAACTGAATTCGTCCGAGCGAGCCAGCGTCTCATAGTCGGCGCTGAGCGGGAGCAGGTGAATGTCTTTCAAGACTAGATCGATTTCGCCTGCCTCTGTGCTGGCGCTTACCGGGTAGCGGTAGCGTATTGGGGCAGTTTGCTTTGGTTTGCCAAGCCAATATTTAAGCATGTGGAACGTGATCAGCCTGCGGTAAAGCGGCACATCCCGCATATCGTATTCTCGCCAGCTTAAGCCGCTGTCACGTCGTTCCACGTATTGGCCTACGTTCAACAGGTCGTTCCCTTCGAAAAACATCACCAATACCCATTTGGGGCTTTTGTCAAGGGCGTACATCTTGATCGCTTCGGCCTCGTTGAGCGTGCTCCAACTCGATGCGCCCAGAGTGAGGATGCTTTGTCCGGTTTGACCTTGCAGGAGCTCGATCCACGTCTGAGGCGCGGTGCGGGTGACGAACGAGTCACCGGTTATGACGATGTCATAACGATCGCGCCAGTGGTATTCGCTGTTAGGAAACCCCATCTCGTCAATTTCAAATACATACCAGAATTTGTCGCTGCGGTCGGAAGGAGCCGCGGCGTTTTCGGGGTTAGCCTGGGTGGGGTTGGCAGGATCCCACCAACCTTCAGTCTTAAAACCGGGTTTATAACGATAGCCAAGACGGACCGGTTTGTCGTACTCAAAGTAGGGCTGACAGTAATACTGGGCCAAAATCGGTTCGGAAGCGCAAACCTGGAGCGGGATGAGCTGGTAAAAGGTGCGAAAACCGACCTCGATTACAACAAACGCGCCGATCAGGCTCAAAAGCAAAGGTACAAGAATGTTGAGAGTACGTTGAGATAGCCGCATCGTCCTTTTCACTCTTGGATCAGAAAATGGTCGAGCATGAGTGTATCAATGCCGCTGTTGCTAAAGGTCTTGAACGCGTCTGCTGGGCTGTCGACGATCGGTTCACCACGCAGATTGAACGAGGTGTTGAGCAGTACGGGCACACCCGTGCGTTCATGGAATGCCGCAATGATGTCATAATAAAGCGGATTCCACTCGCGACGCACGGTCTGGATGCGAGCGGTGCCTCCCTGGTGCGTCGTCGCCGGGACGATGGCTTGTTTGTCCTCGGGAACCGCAAAGACCATCAGCATATAACGCGGTGGATAGTGCTGCTCTGGGGCGCTTACCCCATAAAATTCGCCGCTGCGCTCCTCGAGCACGGCCGGGGCAAAGGGGCGGAAGAGCTCCCTGAACTTGATCTTTTCGTTGACGATGTGTTTCATATCTGCGCGGCGTGGATCGGCGAGGATGCTGCGGTTGCCCAGTGCCCTGGGACCCCATTCAAAACGTCCCTGGAACCAACCAATGACCTTGCCCTGTTCCAACTCGTCCGCAAGCTGCGCACACAGTGCTACGTCGTCGGCGACATAGGTGTAGGCGACGCTGTTACGCTCGAGCCACGATCGGATCTCATCTTGAGTATATCCCTGGCCCCAGTAGGCGTGTTCCATCACAAAGGCGCGTGGTTTCTTGAGCAGGACGTGATAGACGTACAATGCTGCGCCCAATGCACCTCCGGAATCGCCTGCTGCGGGCTGGATAAAGACTTCCTGAAACGGCGTTTCACGCAGGATGCGACCGTTGGCGACGCTGTTCAAGGCCACGCCTCCGGCCATACAAAGCTTGTCCAACCCCGTCTTTTCGTATAGGTAGTTGGCCATTTTGAGCAGTGTGTCCTCGGTGGCCCGCTGAATGCTGGCTGCGACATCGGCGTAGTGCTGGTTCTTTTTTACCGCTGGATCGTCAGGATCCAGGTCGGGATCGGTATCGACGGTGAAAAACTCGGACTCGGGTACGCGCGGTTCGCCAAAAAGCTGGACAAAGCGGCTGTTAAAGCTCTTGGTTGGAGAATAGTGGTAGCTTAGATAGTCCATATCGAGGCTGAACGAACTGTCGCCTTGTACCTTGAGGATCTTGTACACCTGGTCCAGGTATTTTGGCTGGCCATAGGGAGCCATTCCCATGACCTTGTATTCCCCGTTGTTGACTTTGAACCCTAAAAAGGCGGTAAAGGCCGAATAGAGCAGGCCGATCGAGTGGGGAAAACGCTGTTCGGAGAAAAGGGTGATTTCGTTGTCTGCACCGTTCTGCCACGAGGCTCTGCCCTGTCCCAGGGTCATCGTCGTCCACTCGCCCACGCCGTCGACGGTCATGATCGCCGCTTGCTCGTAGGGTGAGCAGAACAACGCGCTGGCAGCGTGTGACATATGATGATCGGTGAACAGGACTTTGTCTGCTGGTACGCCGACTTTTTCCTGGATCAGCGTCTTGATCCACAGTTTTTGGTCGAACCAAGTGACCATCGCCTCGCTGAATGATTCCCAAGAGCGCGGGAATGTGCCTAATGAGGTCATCAAGATCCGTTCAAACTTGGTAAGGGGCTTTTCGTAAAAAACGACGTAATCCAGGTCATCGGCCGCGATCCCGGCCTGGGCCAGGCAGAACGCGATCGCCTGGCTTGGAAAGCCACTATCGTGTTTCTTGCGGCTGAATCGTTCCTGATCTGCTGCTGCGATCAACTCGCCATCTTGGATCAGGGCTGCGGCTGAGTCGTGGTAAAAAAACGAGGTGCCCAAGATGTACATTAGAACTGACTCCTTGTTTTCTCCAGATCCATATCTGCTGCCGGGCGATTGAGCCAAAAGGATGTACGCCCGCGCTGCTTGACGCGCAGTGGATCGCTAAAAAGTCTGACCAGGAGACCGAAAGGTGTGACGACAACAAAATAAAACATGGCGAGCAGAACCCGTCCCTGAAAGTTGCCCATCTGCTGGGCAAAACGTTTCCATCCATCCCAGGCACGCTCGAGCAGATTGCCGCTGGGTAACAGTTCCTTTGGCTCGGCAAGGGGGAGCTGGTTGCGTCGCACAAACGTTCGCACCACTGCCAGCACGACAGCACAGGCAACCCAGATGCCCACGGCAACCCATTTTCCGATGAAGGTCCGTGAAAACAAGGCACCAATCCACAATAAAACGATCAGTACCAAGTCAACCGGCTTTGGCGTGGCAAGGTGATTTCTGCTGCCGATGACGGCACCGGCAGAATAGCCGACCAATGTCAAAAGTACAAGTGCGATCAAGTCCATTTCGATCCCTACCTTAAAAGATTGTATAAATAAAGGGTGCGAGGGCTGACCCCTGCGCGGCGACCAGCAACAGCGTGAACAGGATAAGCATAACGATCATGGGAATAATCCACCAAAGTTTGCGCTGCCACAGGAATTTTAACAGCTCACCCAAAATGCCCAGGCGTGATACAAAGCGTTGCAGCCAGTTTTTTGCCATCAATTGATCTCCTTCGGTTCTCCTCTATTTGAGCGACGATATGACACAACGACTTCCCGAGAGCGCGTTCATACTACTACCACCGTTGTGAAAATCGATCTCGGGAAGTTTTTTGGTATCTTTGGGTTGTGATAGAAACCGGGTTTCAACCACATCCCGGTTTCCTTTGCCAAATCATTGAAAAGGACCTTTTTGAAGCAGAATTTGAATCGTGTTTGATCTAGGTCGCGCCTACTGTCTTTTTTTGTGTGCGCGGGCGGGTCTGTCGCTGGCGAAGCAATAGGGCGGCCAGCACGCCCAGCAAGGATAGCACTGATCCCACCGCGCTGCCGATAACCAGCCAACGCCAACGATTTTGCCTTGCAATTTGTACCTGGATCGCGTCGAATTGGAGCTGTTTGTCCAATGCAGTTCTAAATGCTTGGCGAGGCTGCACGGGTACAAGCGTCTGGCGCAGCAACCTGATCCACCTGCGCAGATCGATTACTCTGTCTTCAAAAGGCATTTTTGCCCCGGGCGTCCCTGCCCCATATCCCATTTTTTCACGTGCTGTGCGGCCGATCTCTGCACCTAGTTTCCGAACAAAGTCGGTGCTCGGGATGACACCGCTCATCCTGGCGAGCGCAGATCGAGCGCTTGTCCAATCGTCTCGTAGATTGTCGTTTTGCATTAGATTACCTCACTTGATGTTTTCTCTGCTGCCCACTGTTCGCGTAATGCCAATAAAGTACGATGGTAGAGTGACTTGATCGCTCCTTCACTTCGTCCCATCACTTGGCCGATTTCTTGGTTGCTTAGCTGATGGACGAATTTGAGAATGACCAATTGCTGCCGGTCGTCAGGCATTCGACGGATCAACCGCAAGAGCGCACGATGATCGTCTTGTGACTCGAGTTCTCTTTCCGGCAGTGTATCCTGACTGTGATAAACGGCGGATGTCGTGAGATCATCTAGCGTGATGACTTGGCGCCTGCTTCGCGCTCGGTACCAGTTTGCCACCAAATTGTGAGCGATACGATATAACCAGGCTGAAAACGGTAATCCGCGATCTACATATCGGTCAATGTGAGTGAGTGCTTGGTAAAACGCTTTTGCTGTTAGATCCTCAGCATCGTGATGGTTTCCTGTTCGATAGTACATATAGTTGTAAATTCTGTCGACGTACAGTTTGTACAGTTCGCCAAAAGCTTCTGGGCTCTCTTTGGCTTGGGAAACCAGCTCTGACTCAGTTGACCTATCATTCACGAATAAAGCCTCCGACGTTATCACACGTCTTGTTTTGTAGAACACCACCGACAAGTGCAGGTTGCGATGTGTGGCGCATCAAGTGAAAATCTAAGCAGGATGATTGTACCTTAACCGTTGCAATTTGTCAATGGTGGAGCTTGAGATTCGGTCGAGCTCACACCGTCTGTTTCATCTCAAAACCCAAGATTGACAAAGCAGGAAAAATGTGCTAGTATTTCGCGGGATTGATCAAAAAGGATTTCATACTAGAGGAGGAAATATGCCACACGTAATCGACGAAGAAAAATGCATTTCATGCGGGTCTTGCGCCGAAGTCTGCCCAGAAGATGCCATCAGTGAAGGCGAAAACGCGTACGTCATCGATCCTGATCTGTGCATCGACTGTGGATTGTGCGAAGACGAATGCCCCGAGGATGCGATTTCGGAGGAATAGAGCGCGTTCTTGCACCACATGTTTTACCCAAAAGCCAGGACACTAGCCCTGGCTTTTTTCTTGGCACCAAACGGGTTGCAGTTTGATACGCTCCTGGTATGGTCAGTACACCAAGCTTGTGGTATAATAATCAAAGATAGGTTCAACACTTTCGTAGGGAGCATATTATGGAAGAAGGCTTTGTCGTGCGTTTCAGAGGGGTGAGAGGCAGTCATCCTGTTCCCGGTCCAACCACGCTCAAGTATGGTGGCAACACATCCTGTGTTGAGGTGTGGGCAGGGGGGCGTTTGATTATCCTGGACGCGGGCACAGGTATTATAGGTCTGGGAAACGATCTGATGGCCTGGCGTGGCAAGACAAAACGGCCGATCACAGCAGCCGTATTTTTCAGCCACACTCACCATGATCACACGCAAGGGTTTCCGTTCTTTGTGCCGGCCTATCAGGGATCGAGTACCCTCTATATGTTTGGCCCAAAGACATTCGATCAGGATCTAGAAGAGGTTTTGTCACGAGCTATGCTGCCTGCCAGTTTTCCCGTAACTTTGTATGAACTCAAAGCCTTCAAAATCATTAGCAATATCGACGATGCTGAAGTGGTGTTGATCGGTGAGAATAACGAGCCGCAGGTTCGTAACATTTATCGTGAGCAAGTTCAACTGGATCCCAATACGGTGCGGGTTAGTTTGCTGCGTAGCACATTCCATCCTCCTAGCGGCGTCAGCCTGTTTCGAATTGAATGGGATAACAAGAGTATCGTTTATGCGACGGACATCGAGGGTGTCGTTGGTGGAGATATGCGCCTGAGCACATTTGCTCAGGGCGCTGCCCTGCTCATTCATGATGCTCAATATACCCAACAAGAGTACGTTGAACTGCCACGACAGGGGTGGGGGCACTCGACGCCCGAGATGGCCACACGAGTTGCCCAACAGGCCCGGGTAGGGCGTTTGGTCTTGTTTCATCACGCCCCCAAACACGACGATGCTATGCTCGACGATATGGAAGCATATGCTCAAACACTGTTTCCCAATACAGTGATGGCCTACGAAGGGCTGACCATTCGATTGTAGCGTTTATGTCATAATTGCCGGGAACGGGATACAAAAGGCAGCGGAAAATCGGCTATAAACACTTGAAACGCCCAAGTCTTTTGTGCTTCCGGACTCAACCAGGTCACCGGTGTTGATTAAAAAGGCCGTGCCATCCTGTACGACCCGGTCCGGGATCTGCAAACAGATGTCTGTGTTGCCATGGCTGTCGCCGGCTACGGCAAATTGTTATGGTTGACCGGATTCGGGGACAGGCGTCTCTTGCGTTGGTGGCAACGGCACTTCCAGTGCTGCAGGCGTGCTCGTCGCGGTTGCCGTGGGTGTGGCTGTCTGAGTCGATGGCGGCGTCCACGTTGGTGCGGGCGTCCAGGTGGGAGGCCACGTCGGCGTTGGCGGCGTGGGTTCTCTGAACAGGATCGGGCCGAGCAGGCCAAGCAGCATGCTGAACGCCACAATAGCCGAAAAGGCGTATGCGACTTTTTGTGTTGTGCTGATGCGTTTTGCACCTTTACTTTGTTTTGAA
This sequence comes from Anaerolineae bacterium, assembly GCA_016929205.1. The sequence goes on along the minus strand of JAFGJF010000277.1, from coordinate 2,779 downwards.
GCCATATGGGTGAACCTCCAGAGCAATGATCAGCACGCATTATACCATTGCCCTATCGCGATAGCAAACTGGTTCGAGTGGAATCTCTAGAGCGATCGGGTCAGCAAATACGCTTCATCCCCCAGCAGCTCGAATCCAAACCACTCATACAGACGCCGGGATCGTTCGTTGTCTTGCTGAGTGTTGAGGGTGATCCCAAATGCTCTTTTTCGTTCGAAGAACTGGATCGTCTCGTTCAATAACCGCACTCCGATGCCGCACCCCTGATACGCGGGATCGACGGCAATGCGCGATATGTGGCCGTGCCTGCCGGTCAAGTTGCTATAGACGTATCCCACGACTCGACCTTTGAGCTCGGCGACCGCAAACTGGACTGCCTCTTGGGAAACCTGGGCCAACATCGTAGCGGTGTGATGCCACAGCGGCTCGAATGCGGCCCGATCGATGCCGAGGATCGCAGTAAAATCGGCCTCGATGGCTGGGCGAACGGACGCTTCTGTATTGCCGCGATCGGGCGTATCAAAGGTCATCTTTTGCAGGGTGATGATTGTGTTTTCCAGATCAAAGTGGTGGTTCAGCAGCCCATCGATGAGCCACTCTTCTGTGCCCAGAAAGGCCAATGTTTCAGCCCCTTTGGCTTTGAGTTCATCGACCACGTAGGGTAACAAAGCGGTCATGGTTTCCATAACCAGCCACGCGTCGTGCAAGGCCAGGACACGGATCTGGGCCACGCTTTCCGGCTCGATAAAGACGCCGCAGGCGCATCCTACCTGGCATGCTCGCTTAACCATAAAAAAGGGATGCTGCGTGATGGCTGTTTGCACATCTGCCCGAGAGATGCGCAAGACCAGGCGATTTGCGGTTTGCAGCAGATCGCCGATTTGGACATAGTCACCTTGGTTTGCCACCATCGTGGTCGTGGTTTGTGCCAATGGCTTTACTCAGAAAAACGAGCCGAGGAGTGCATCCTCAGCCCGTTGAAACGGCAGGACGACTTTATTCTTTTTGCATCCCCACCGTAACCTGCCACGGGTCGGGGGCGTTTTGGGGCACGGACATATCGTCGATGACTGGATCGTACCCCTTGGCGATGGCAAATACGGCATAGGTTGTGCCACGTTCCACGCCGACATTTGTCTGGAACGCACCCTCACCGTCGGATTTTGCCGAATCATAGATCAACGATTCGTCGTTGCCGCTATCCAGGAACGCTTGCACACTGATCCCTTTTTTGAGGATGACAAAGACCGCGTTTGCGATACCCCGTCCGGTGTCGGCATCTCTGACCACGCCCACGATCAGCACCTCGTCGGCACCACCGATTCTACCGCCACCTTGCTGCGAGTTCGCAACCTCGAACGACACCCACATCTTTTCAAAGGCCGGGACCACTGTATCCCAATCCGCTTGCATGGCCAGGAACAGAATGGTATACCCTCGAGCCCCGATCACTTTGCTGAACAGCACGCCGACGACGTCAGATCCATCTTTTTTGTAGCCAAAGACAATGCCGTGCCAGCCATCCTCTTGGGCCTGCGAAGTGTTCTTTTGTACGTCTGGCAGGTTCTGCGATAGCCTCTCAAAGACCATCTCGGCTTCTTGTTCGGAGCTGTTTTTCGGGGCGGCATTGACGGAAACCAACGCCGTGGCGATACCTTGCGGGTGTGTAAACTGTACGGACGAGTCTCCCTCGTCGATCTGCCAGCTTTCGGGATAATCGATGGAAAAACCCAGGGTGTCGTTGGTATAGGAGTCCAGCGTACCCGACTCTCCTCCGCCTTTCCCCGGTGCCGAAGAGGGCAATCCAGCCATACCGATCACGGCAAAATCGTACGAGTCGACCAGGTCTCCATCCAGACTGACCTCCACCTTGTAATCGCCGGTGACCCATTTGCCTTGCGGCTCCAGGACCAGCCCGATAAAGGTATCGCCAACGACGTTGTCGCGTTCGGTCAGACCGATGGCCGTATCTTGTTGGTACCAACGTGCGGCGACGATGTTCTGGGTTTTCATATTTGCGACCTGGATCGAAAGGGCAAAGGGGTCGAGTTCACTAAATGTATTGGTCTCGGCAAAAGGCCGGTCGTCGTCAGTCAGACCGCGACACAGGCTGATGCTCACCACTTCCGGCTTGGCCTCGGGCACCGGTGTCGCCGTCGGAGGAATGGACGTCGCCGTCGGAGGTACGGGCGTTACCGTCGGGGGCACGGGCGTGACTTCAGGCTCTTGGCCAATTTTTATACATGCCAGCAGCATCAAGGCTGCAAGGGCGACCGCAGCTGCTAGAATCCAGTTTCTCGTTCGCGTGGACATGGTTCAATGCTCCTTTCAGTCTTCTGGCATGGGCAAGATGCCCTTGGTTCGCCAGTGGCGAACGTCGATCAACATAGTCTGGCTCTGGAATTTAGCCCAGTTTTCTTGTCCCAGCCGCAGTGCGTCTTCGAACGTACGTTCTTGGCCCAACACAGTGGTTTCGACAAAGATGTATTGATGCGATCCATCGTTTGTCTCGCAAGCCACAAAGGCGTGCCCCGGCACCAGGACCAGCAAGGGGTTCATATCCATGGCTTCGATCGCGGCGGCGTACAGTGCTGCGGTCTCAATACAGTTCCCGGCCTGTTGGTCGATCGTCTCTGCCGGCAGCCGGACGCGCTGCACATAAGTTTTTTCGGTGCTGGCTAACGAGACTGGCGTGCTGACGTAACGGATGCGATAGTCGTCGTTGATGACTCGGTAGATGGCAGCCAACTGGGGTAGTACACCCTCTTCGCCGGCCTGG
>JAFGJF010000276.1 GCA_016929205.1 Anaerolineae bacterium | reverse complement strand
TTTGTCTGGTTATTCTACAATCTGGCTCTTATTTCCGAGTTGCAAATCGTCCTGGGCGTGGTATAATGCCACATTCTGTCAGAGAGATCGAACGTTGGAGGGAGCGAGGTGACTGGAACCTGGATCAATATTGCAGTCGTGATCGTCAGCAGTCTTTTGGGCACATTTTTGGGCAATCGATTGCCGGGCAAGATGCGCGAGACCGTGGTCCATGGCCTGGGACTGATGACCTCGGTCGTGGGCATGCAGATGGCGCTGGGCACAAGCAACGTGCTGTTGTTGATGGGCAGCATCCTGGTGGGTGGTATCGTGGGCGAGTGGTGGCGCATTGAAGATGGCCTAGAGGCGACGGGGCGGTGGCTGGAGTCCCGCATGACCGCCCGCGTGGATCCACGCGGGGGCGTAATTGCCGGCAGGACAGGAGAGCGCTCGATTACCCGTGCTTTTGTCACCGCCAGCCTGGTTTTTTGCGTTGGGCCGATGACGGTGGTGGGCTCGATCCAGGACGGGCTGACCGGCGACTATAACTTGCTGGCGATCAAGTCCGTGTTGGATGGGTTTGCGGCGCTGGCCTTTGCTGCGTCGATGGGTCCCGGCGTCATCCTCTCCGTTTTGACCATTTTGGTCTTTCAGGGTGGGCTGAGCTTGGCTGCAATGGGTTTTGGCGATCTGCTGGGTGAGGTGACACGGCAGACGCCGTGGGTGATCGAGATGACGGCCGCTGGCGGCGTGTTGATGCTCGCCATCTCTTTGCTGTTATTCGAACTACGCAAGATTCGTGTAGCGAATTTACTACCAGCCATTTTTATCGCGCCATTGGCTCAAGTTGTGTTGGATAGGTTGGGATAGTTTCAGGCGGAGGGGATATATGGCAACCTTCTCGGTGATCGTCAATCCCACTGCCGGCAAGGGGGCCGGCCGGCGGCAGACGGAAACGGTGCGCGACTTGTTACACGCGCATAGACTCGATTTCGACCTCTTTTTGACCGAGGCACCCGGGCACGCTATCGAGCTGGCGTGTGAGGCCTCGCTATCCGGCTGTGCGGCGGTCGTCGCCATTGGCGGCGATGGCACAGCCAACGAGGTCCTAAACGGCCTGATGCGAGCCAAAGAGCGTGGCGGCCGCGCGGCGTTGGGTATGATCGGCGTGGGCACTGGAAACGACTTTGCCTATGCGGCCGGCATCCCGGAAGGCATTGAGGCGGCGTGCCGCTGCCTGGTCCAGGGACGCCGACGCCCGATCGATGTCGGCCGGGTTGCGGGCGGCGACTGGCCCGAGGGGCGCTATTTTTGCAACGGCGTCGGCGTGGGGTTTGACGTCACGGCGACGATCGAGACGAAGAAATTAAAGCACCTCACCGGTACGCCGGCTTTTCTCCTTGGCGCGCTCAAGACGCTGTTCCTCTATTTCGACGCGCCGTCGATCGTGGTGCAGGCCGATGGGCGCACAGTCGAGGCACACTATTTGATGATCTCGGCCATGAACGGGAGGCGCTTTGGCGGAGGGTTTTACGTCGCGCCCGAAGCGGAGCCGGACGACGGGCAGTTCGACCTGGTGCTGGCCGAACAAAGCACCCGTCTGACCGCGCTGCATCTGATCGGCCGCTATATGAAGGGCACACAACTGACGCATCGTGCGGTAAGCAGCCTGCGCGCGCGGCGGATCACGATCGATGCCTCGGGGGGGCTGAACAGCCACGCCGACGGCGAGATCTATTGCATTGACGGCAGGCACATCGAGCTGGAAATGCTTCCCCGGCAGATTGAGGTGATTTGCGAGACAGGATCATCTAATCGTATTTCGTCCTGACTGACCTGGCAGAACGAGGAGATGGCCCTTATGTTTTTGAACGCAAAAGAAATCAACACCAGTACGCGCTGGCTGGTCGAAAATGCCTCTCTGCCGGTCAGGTACCTCACGTACAAACATATCCTGAAAACGGACCCCCAATCCGAACCTATGAAGGAACTCTGGCGCGGCGTTGAACGTGATAGCGACGTGGCAGAGATCTTTTCCGGGCAAAATGAGGACGGCTCATGGTTCAGCGGTGGCCCTTGGGGACCGAGGGGATATCGCCGCCAGACCGGCCGCGGGTACACCATATCGCGGCCCAAGTTCGTCACCACGGCCTGGATCCTGCCCTTTCTGGGCGAGATGGGATTTACCGTCGCTGACGAGCGGATCAGAAAAAGCTGCGCATGTATGCTTGAGGAAACGGGTCCCTATGCCCCTGTTCTTGATCCACCCTCAACGAAGGTGAATTGTTGCGGCCTTTATGCCATTCCCCTTCGTGCCTTCGCCAGTGTAGGCATGGCATCGGACGAACGTCTGCAAGGCGGATGGGACTGGCTGGCTCTGTGCCAGAGAACGGATGGTGGCTGGCTCAATCCCAATCACCTCGCAGATTCCCCCACGCCGTCCAAGACCAAAGGAAGGTGGCCCTGGGACCGGAGCTGTGTGTGGGGATCGTTCTTTGCTGCCCAGGCGTTGTTTTACTCTGAGAATTCAAACCATCGTCGCGCGTTACCCACCGCGCTCGAGTTTCTGCTGGATCACCTCGCGCAGAAAAACCCGGAACACATTCAGACCTGGGTGTACCACGGGCACAATATAGTCAAAGAACTGCTGATGTGGAGTGAAGCAGGGTTTGACATGCGCGTTCAGTTCATCCAGACTGTGCTGGACTGGCTAAGGGGATATTACAGGCCAAGTGAGGGCATGTTTCGAACGCAGGACAGACCCATCGCGAACTTTGTCCGGCACATATCGGCGATCATGAAAGAATTTGATGACACATACGGCGCTGCCTACTGGGGAACGATTGCCAAGACCAGCGCGCCAGTATTGCGGTATCATCTCTATCACCTGGTGGAAGATGATTGGCTGACCTATTATCTGACCAAAATCGCACTCAATATGATGCCCGTTCCCGATCGTCAGTCGAGCGTCTGAAAAATGACGCTGGCGTTGTGCCCGCCAAAGCCAAAGCCGTTGGACATCACCGCGTGCAGCGGGGCAGGTCGGGCCACGAGCGGCACATAGTCCAGATCACATTCCGGATCGGGCGTGGTCAGGTTGATCGTTGGTGGGATCAAGTTGTGGACCAGGGCCAGGATGCTGATCACCGCCTCGACCGCGCCCGCGCCGCCGAGCAGGTGTCCGGTGACCGGTTTGGTCGAACTGATCGCGACGTCGTAAGCGGCGTCGCCAAAGACCGTCTTGATGGCATTGGTCTCGATTTTGTCATTGAGGTCGGTGCCCGTGCCGTGGGCATTGATGTAGCCGATCGCGCCGGGCGCGAGCTGCGCGCTTTCCAGGGCCAGGTGCATCGCTTCGGCTGCACCTTTGCCATCCGGGTCGGGGGCAACGAGGTGGTAGGCGTCAGAGGTGGTACCGTACCCGGTCAGTTCGGCATAGATGCGTGCTCCGCGTCGCCGGGCGTGCTCCAGCGATTCCAACACGAGTACGGCCGCGCCTTCTCCCATCACAAAACCATCCCGGTACAGGTCAAAGGGCTTGCAGGCATGCTCGGGGTCATCGTTCTGAGTCGTCATCGCACGCATAGCGCAGAACCCACCGATGCCCAGCTCGACGATCGCCGCTTCGCCGCTGCCGCAGACCATCACGTCGGCGGTGCCGCGCCGGATGATCTCGGCCGCCTCGCCGATGGCATGATTGCCCGTCGCGCAGGCTGAGGTAATTGAAAAGTTGGGGCCGGTCAAGCCGTACTTTTGGGCGACGATGCCTCCGGGGATGTTGGCAATGATCGAGGGGATGAAAAAGGGGCTGATACTCGAGGGCCCCCGTTCGAGCAGCTTGGTGTGGGCGTCGATCATGGTGCGCATGCCGCCGATGCCGGCCCCAATGAGTACGCCCACGCGTCCCCGATCCAATTCCGGTCTGTCAATCTGCGCATCGTTGACGGCCTGACCGGCTGCCACAACGGCAAACTGGAGCAGAGCGTCGAGGCGGCGCGCTTCTTTGCGGGACATGTAGGGCTCGGGCGAAAAATCCTTGACCTGGGCGGCAATGCGGGTGCTGTATTCCGAGGCGTCAAAGTGGGTGATTGGTACGACGCCGCTGCGCCCACTGACTACCGCGTTCCACATCTCTGGAACACTGTTCCCTACCGGTGTAATGGCCCCCAGGCCGGTAACGACGATACGAACCATAGTTTTCCTCCCAACTCGTATGCTCTGTCTTGTGTCTTTTCCATCAGCGGGGCCGTTGCACGCGCGTGCCGGGCAGATCGCCGATCTGGCCAGCAACCCCGATCGTGTAGAAGGGTTATCATACCACAAAGCGAACAATTGCACAATCTGCCTGGCCTCCAATTTGGACACTTGCCTATTGTTCAGTTTGAGGGTAGAATGTGCCTTTATGTCGAGGTGAAGAAGGGAGGAGTGCATGGGGCAGACAGAGTCGGGCCGCGTTGCCCTGGTGACGGGTGGATCGCGCGGCATCGGTCGGGCGATCGCCGAACGGCTGGCCTCGGCCGGATGCAAGGTGGCGATCAATTACGTTGCTCGCGCCGATGCCGCACAAGATGTAGTGACGTCGATTCGGGAGGCAGGGGGTAGGGCCATGGCCATCCAGGCTGACGTGCGATTGGGCGATGCGGTGCGGGGCATGGTCGAGCAGGTCGAGGCTGAGATGGGGCAGGTGGATGTGCTGGTCAACAATGCCGGCATCACGCGCGATGGCTTGTTTATGCGTATGACAGAGCAGGATTGGCGTGAGGTGATCGAGACGAACCTGAACGGCGCGTTCCATTGCACGCAGGCGGTGCTGCGCAAGATGATCCGCCGCCGCTGGGGGCGCATCGTCAACATTTCATCTGTCGCCGGGTTGGCAGGCAATGCTGGGCAGGCCAATTATGCTGCCGCCAAAGCCGGGTTGGTCGGGTTTACGCGCGCCCTGGCCAAAGAGGTTGGATCGCGTAGCATTACCGTCAACGCCGTTGCCCCTGGGTTTATCGAGACCGACATGACTGCCGGCTTGCAGGAAGCGTGGAGGCAGCAGGTCCTCGACATCACCCCGGCCGGCCGGTTCGGCGATGCCCGGGAAGTCGCGGCGCTGGTGGCGTTTTTGGTTTCGGATGAGGCGGCCTATGTGACCGGGCAGGTTATTTCGGTGGATGGTGGCTTGGGTATGAGATAGGTAAAAGGAGGAGAAGCGGATGACTGGAAAATCACCTCCCAAAGATGCATATTTTGAGGATTTTCAAGTCGGGCAAGAGATGACGACGCACGGGAGGACGATTACTGAGGCCGATATTAGTGTGTTTGCCGGCCTATCGGGCGATCATCACCCTATGCACACCGACGAGGTGTATGCATCCCGGCAGTTCTACGGCCGGCGCATTGCTCATGGCGGGCTGGGTCTCGCGTTCGCTACGGGGCTGGCCATGCGCCTGGGCATTCTCGAAGAGTCGATCATTGCTTTTCGTGACTTGACCTACAAGTTTTCCAAGCCGATCTTTATCGGCGACACGATCCACGTTCAACTGCTGATCGTCGAGGTCAAGCCTGTGCCGCGTCTCGGCGGCGGGTTGGTTGGATTGGAGGTCAAGGTCCTCAACCAGGACGACGAGGTCGTGCAATCCGGCACTTGGAACGTTTTGTCGCGCAGTCGTGCGCCAGTGTAAAGAAAACGACGTTGGCACCAGAGAAACCATTTTATCGCGGCATGTTGGTCCTGGGTGCAGCCACCGTGTCGGGGCTGCAAACCTCGCTTGAATCAACGCTGGCTGCGGTTCATACCGGGCGGCTGGAAGCTGTCCCGGCTCCAGCCATGGCTGGTTGGGCACGCCAAGAGCGTCTGGTCATTGACTTTGGCGATCTCGGCGAATTGGCAAGCCGGGGCGAGCGAGCGATCGCGGCGCTGGAGAATGATGCCGCTTTTGACTGGCAGCGGCTGGCCTCGCAGGGCATTTATCGCGGCTGCGGCCAGCCGGGCAAGGTGGCCTTTTTGTTTTCGGGCCAGGGCACACAATACGTCAACATGCTGCGTGAGTTGGTCGAGCTGGATCCAGTTGTCGCCGATACGTTCCGCGAGGCCGATAAGGTTGTGACACCACTGCTTGGCCGCTCCTTGAGCAGCCTTGTTTTCGTCGATGCCCAAGACGAGGCCGATCTGGCTGCGGCGACCGAGAGATTGCGCGACACGCAGGTCACGCAGCCAGCAGTGCTGGCCGTTGATGTCGCCCTGGCGCGGCTGCTAGACAGCTATGGCATTGCGCCCGATATCGTGATCGGGCATAGCCTGGGCGAGTATGCGGCTCTTGTTGCGGCAGGTGTCTTGGACTTTGACGAGGCCTTGCACGTCGTTTGCGTGCGCGGGCGTGAGATGAGCCGTGTTGCCCAAGACGACAACGGCTGTATGGCGGCTGTGTCGGCTCCGCTTGGTGAGGTCGAGCAAATCCTGGCCCAAATTGAGGGCTATGTGATTGTCTCAAACGTCAACAGCCTCAGCCAGGTCGTCGTTGGCGGCGAGACGGCGGCAGTTGAGCAGGCGGTCTCTGCTTTCATTCAAGCCGGATACCGCGCCCAGATGCTGGCCGTGTCGCATGCGTTCCATACCCGGATCGTTGCTCCGGCGAGTGGGCCGCTGCGGCACGTGATCGCGCAGCAGAACGTGCGGCTGGGGCGTTTGCCCGTCGTATCTAACGTCAGCGGCGAGCTGTATCCCGATGATCAGGAGGCGATCATAGATTTGATCGGGCAGCAGGTCAACTCACCGGTGCAGTTTGTCAAGGGCGTGCAAACACTCTACCGTCAGGGGGCACGGATTTTTGTTGAGGTCGGCCCCAAGCGTGTGCTCTCGGCTTTCGTTGAGGATATCTTGGGCGATCGAGACGGCGTCGTCTCGATCTTTACCGATCACCCACGCCGGGGAGCGATAACAAGTTTTAGCCAGGCATTGTGTGCCCTGTACGCAGCGGGGCTGGGGGACAAGTAGAGATTATTTTCTGTCCCGAAGGTAAGACCAGTCGTCGCTAAAAACTTTCTCACCTTTGCCCGCCGATCCGGCGAGGCCCAATTGTCCTTTGCCCGTCACCGGCTCGACCCGGCCATCCAGGGCGGGATCGACGTAACGGATGAACCACGCTTCCAGATCGGCTTTCATTTGCTGTACCCTGGCCTGGTGCTGAGGGCTATCGATCAGGTCGTGGCGCTCGCCGGGATCGTTGGTCAGGTCATACAGTTCGTGAGGGCCATACGGGTAGCGATGCACGTATTTCCATTCTGTGCTGCGAATCATGCGCACCGGTCCGTATTCGTCATAGATCACAATGCTCTCCCGTTCGCCCGGGATCGCGCCTTGCAGCAGTGGCGCGAAACTGGTGCCTGGCAGCCGGTTGGCCTCGGGGTTCTCGATCCCCAGGTATTCGAGCAAGGTGGGCATAATATCGTAATGGCTCAACAGGGTTTCATTGACCACGCCCGATGGCACACGAGCGGGGTGTGAGATCAACATAGGCACTTTGACTGAGGTATCGAACATATTCTGTGGAAAGGTGCCGTTGCCCTTGCCAAAAATACCGTGATGGCCCATATTCATGCCGTTGTCGCTGGTAAAGATGATCAGGGTGTTTTCATAGAGCTTGTTTTCTTGCAACCAATCGATCAGTCGGCCGACGTTGGCATCCATGGCCGTGATCGCGGCAAAATAGCCACTGAGCAAAAGGTGCCGTCCCTCCTGTGTGTAAGCGTTGGGAGCGCTGTTCACCTGCCAGGGGTGCATCGGTTCGAAGGGGATCGAGTCAAAGGGGCAGTTCTCCAAGTAGCCGTCAAACAGGTTGCGGGGGTGGTTGTCGCGATCCCACGGGCTATGTGGCGCGGTATAGTGCACGCTGAGGTAAAATGGCGCATCGTTGCCGGTCTGGGCGTGCAAAAAACGCAGCGCGTTGTCAGTGATGTGATCGGTGACGTATTGTGGCTCCTCGATCACCTCGCCATCCCGGATCATTGGCGCGCTGTAATAGGGTCCGCCGCCCTTGGCGTGTACCTCCCAAAACGTGAACCCTTTTTGGGGATGATGTGCATCGCCAAGGTGCCACTTGCCGCTGATCCCGCACGCGTAGCCAAGTCCGGCGAGCAAATCGGTGTAAGCGAGCTGGCCTTTGAGGTATTCGGTCAGCCGCCCGCCTTTGTCCGGCTCGCACGTCGAGTTGCCGGCGCGCAACCAGTCGTGGATGCCGTGCTGCGAGGGGATGCGCCCAGTGAGGATCGAAGCCCGGGCCGGCGAGCAGACTGGAGAGGCGCAAAAAAAAGCTTCAAAACGGATGCCATTGGCGGCAATGCGATCGAGGTTGGGCGTGTGCAACTCGTGGTTGCCCGAACAGCCCATAGCCCAATAGCCCTGGTCGTCGGTGAGGACAAAAAGAATGTTGGGCCGCTGTGGATCCTGGCTTGGCATGGATAACTTTCCTTTCTGTGAATTGTGATAAACCGGGGGTATATCGGCAAGACCCGGTCTATTGGCCTTGATCTACACTCAAGGTGCAGACTAGTATACCATATCGAGGGAACAATGAAAAACCTGACCCGACTTACAATCATTGGTTTCATCATGTTTATGTCTGCTGGCGTGACCGGCCCGATCAGCTCGCTGTACTATGAATCGCTGGGGGCAAACTATGCCGCGATCGGTGTGTTGGGCACCGTGACGTCGCTGAGCGCGATCGTGTTTAGTCACGTCTGGGGACAGGCCTCCGATCATTTCCGGCGGCGCAAGGTATTCCTTGCCGGCGGTCTGGTTGTGGTGGCTGGGTGTTATGCCCTGATCGCTGTCGCGCCAAGCTATCACGTCCTGTTTCCACTGCGGGTGGTGGCGGCTGCGGCCCAGGCCGCCTACGGTACGTCGAGCCTAGCTCTGATGGGGGATCTGTTGGAACAGCGTCCCCGGGAGCGCGGCCGCCGGATGGGTGTCTACCGGGGGCTGGGCTCGCTGGGCTTTGGTCTGGTGGCCTTTGTGTCGGGCAGCCTGGCCGACTGGCTGTCGCTGTCCTTTCCATTCTACCTGGCTGCCGGTTTTAGCGGCATCGCCTTTTTGCTGGTTTTGGGCATCGAGGAGCCGGGTGGCGACAGGCGCGAGATCACGTTGCGTAGCAGCGGCGTTTTTGTGCGCTCGTTGTGGCACGGATCGGCGGTGTGGTTCAGGACGATGCTTGAGAGCGGCGTCTCGCTTTTGCGGCACAAAGCGCGGCAAGAGCCTGGCGAGAACACGTCATCTGCCAATCTGTCCGTAGCGGCCGGCGATGGCCCAGTGCAGCTGCCGCCGGTACAACTGCCGCTGGCTCCGCTGTTGATCTCGGCATTTCTGTGGTCATTGGTGACCGGCGCCGTTTATGCCGTGTGGGCCAATTATATGGTCAGCCAGATCGGTTACAGCCGCACCGAGATGGCACGGCTGTGGGCGATGGCGTCGTTATCTGAATTTCCTTTGATGATCGTCGCCGGGTGGCTCTCGGATCGGATCGGACGACTGCCGATGCTGAGTCTGGGGTTCATCGCCTGGACGCTAGTTTTCCTGGGTTACGTCGTCGTGCCGGGTATGCCTTGGATCATGCTTGTACAGCTCACGCGGGGATTTGCCTATTCGGCTTTTACGGCCACGGCCATGACCTATGCCACCGAGGTGAGAGATAAGGCGTCGCGAGGACGCGTCTCCGGCCTGTACAGCTCGGTGAGCGGCATCGGCTCGATTCTGGGGTCTTCGCTGGGCGGCGGGCTGGCTCAACTCACCGGTTTCGTGGTCATGATCCTGACCAACGCCGCGCTGATCGGCGGTGGCGCGATATACCTGGCCGTGGCCTCGGTACGACATCGCGTCAAGGCTGGCGCGGGACTTGAGAAATCAAGCTAAAGCGGCGGGCGCTCGCCGACGACTTCTTCTTCGGTTTGATCGGCCCAGGGATAGATTTCGGTGCCCTTGGCTGCCTCGCGGATCGCGGGATCGTCCGAATAATG
>JAFGJF010000275.1 GCA_016929205.1 Anaerolineae bacterium | reverse complement strand
CAAAAAAGAGCCATCCCTCGGTCAGGCCCTCCTGCGAGTGTTCGATGTTGTCATTTCGTTGGTTCATGTCCAGACCTCCAATTCATTTTACCACAGAAAGAGATGTGGGCGCAATTGTCTGTTCGGACCTTGTATTCGTCCAATCGGACGACGTCCAAAGGTACAGGTATGAGAATACCTGGCGGGACGATGTGCGACCAAGGATGTTGGTGTATCATATGTGGTGTCGCTAGAAATCACTTGAGACTCGGAGGTAGCTATGTCCAAAGTCAAACAAGCATTCATATTGTTATTGCGCCTGGCACTGGCATGGGTTGCCATGTTGATTGCCTACAGTCTGGGCACGATGGTCATCGGGCAAACCAAGAGGATCCAGTCATCATCCCCTTTCAGTTGCTGCGCGGCGCGTTGTGGACCTATCTCAGCGTGGTCATCGTGCGCATGATCGAGACGAAACGATGCCAAGTCTCGCTGGCTGTGGCCTTGACCTTTGCAGCGCTACTGGCCTTGCCACTTGCACGTTTCCCAATCCGTATATGCCTCCTATGGTGGCGCGATCACATTTCATTGAAATCGCGTCCTCGATGCTGCTCTATGGCAGTATCACCGGCTGGGTGATGGCCGGCAAAGAAGAACAGAATGTGGCTATATCCAAGTAGGCACACAAAGAAAAAAGAGAGTATAAGGATGAATCAGTTAGCTGTTCAAGTAAACGAGTTAGTCAAGCAGTACGGGGATGTTCACGCTGTCGATGGAGTAACCTTTGGCGTCGGGATGGGCGAAGTCTTTGGCCTGCTCGGTCCCAACGGCGCGGGCAAAACCACGACCGTGGAATGTGTGCTCGGGCTTCGGCAGCCGGACTCGGGAACGATCTCGGTGCTGGGAATGGAACACGGCGCGCAATCTCGCCAGATCAAGGCCCGCGTCGGCGCACAGCTGCAGACCACCGGATTGTACCCGCGCTTGACGGTGCGCGAACAGGTCGACCTGTTCGCACGGTTGTTTCCCCGCTCCAGGCCGGTGGAAAGCGTGATCGACATGGTCGGGTTGCAGGAAAAGGCAAAGACTCAGACGAAGGATCTCTCCGGCGGGCAGAGTCAGCGGCTGGCTGTAGCCCTGTCCTTGATCAACGATCCGGACTTGATCTTTTTGGATGAGCCGACGACCGGGCTCGATCCGCAGGCCAGGCGGGGCCTATGGGAGATCGTGCGCGAGCTCAAACAGGGCGGCAAGACGGTCTTGTTTACCACGCACTATATGGAAGAGGCCGAGCAGTTGTGCGATCGGGTGGCTGTGATCGACCGAGGGCAGATCATTGCCCTTGATACACCGGAATCACTCATCAACCAGCATTTCAAGCAAACGGCGATCGAGTTTGTCTCCCTGGGCGAGCCGCCACGCGAGCGGTTATCCGCGCTGCCCGGCGTCACCCAGGCGTTGTTTGAGAATGGTCGTCCGACGCTGTATTCGGACGATGTACCTCGTACGATGGCTGGGCTGTTCGAATTGGTTTCCTCCGGCGCACTGGCGTTCAAGGATATGGTTGTACGCCAGGCCACGCTAGAGGACGTATTTCTCAAGTTAACGGGAAGGAGAATCCGATCGTGAAGGGATATAAATTGAACAGCTTATGGGCACTTTACCTGGCGAACGCCAGGGAATTTTTGCGGGACCGCATCACACTGTTTCTGGTGCTGCTGCTGCCGGTGGCATTGGCCGTCTTTTTCGGCCTGATCTTTGGTGGCGATGACGCGTTTACGCTGCAAGTGGGCGTGGTGAACGAGGACGGAGGCGCGCTTGGCGAGCAGATCCTCTCCGGCCTGGAGGGACAAGAGATGCTCAGCGTGCGTACCGGGACGCGGGATGAGATGCTGGATGCACTGAACAAGGGGGAGGCCAGCGTGATTGTTGTGCTGCCGGCGGGCGCTACCGATGCCTTCACTGCCGGCGAGCCAGCCAAGGTGGAGGTGATCACCGATCCATCGCGGCCGCTCTCGGGTGGCACGGGCCTGAGTTTTATGCGCACCTACCTGAGTGAGGTCAATCTGGCGCTGAGTGATTCGCCACGGTTACTGGTCGTAGAAGAAAAGAGCGTGCAGACGCGCCCACTGCGGGCGATCGATTTTCATCTGTCCGGCTTTTTGGGCATCTCGATGCTCTGGAAAGGGCTGTTCAGCACGACAGCCGAAGTGGGCCGTTTACGCCAAAAGCAGGTGCTGCGCCGTCTTTGTCTTACGCCGCTGGCCCCGATCACCTTCCTTGCGGCGCACGTTGCGTGGAGCCTGACCGTCGGCCTGCTGCAGGCGGCTTTGTTTCTGTTGGTGGGCACTGTCGCTTTTGGCGTGCACATCGTCGGCAGTTGGGCGCTGCTCGTCGCGATGGTCATCCTGGGCTCACTGGTCTCGACCGGTCTGGGCTACTGCATCGCCAGCCTGTGTACGTCTGCGGAGGCCGGTATGGTGGCGATCCAGATCATCAACTTTCCGATGATGATGTTGTCGGGCAGCATGTTTAGCGTCGAGACGCTGCCTTCTTATTTCAGGCCCTTGGTGGCGGTGATGCCCTTGACCTACCTGAGCGATGCCTTGCGGCAGCTCATGGTTGGAGCGGCGCCCTTGTACCCGCTGTGGGTCAGTTTCGCCGTCCTGAGTGGGTGGTTGTTGGTTTTTCTGGCTTTGACGATCAGGTTTTGGCGATGGGAATAGTAGGTGCGGGCGTATCTATTTTATCCATCGCGATGATCGAATAGAGATTTTACACACTTCCGCCGCCTTGGGAACAGCGATCTATGAGAGAGGAACGGACAGTTGGCAGCGGATTCAAGAAAGCCACCGGAGCGACTGCCGCCTCAGGTGGTTTTTGTATTTGTCTTGCGCAGCAATGGGTGCACTGAATAGATTTGCCCGTCCTGGCAAGATGGCCTGTGCTAAACGAGCCCGGCAAATGATGTAACATTTTGACAATCCGAGTTCTTTGTGGTATAGTTAAAGACGAAAAGAAAAGCTTTGTATTGCTGCGGTGAATTTGGGAGGCATAGGCGTCGCCATCAGCCGCAAAATCCAAAGCCTCTCTTTTTCGATAGCCATTTGGCGAGGAAGCGTGCTCGATGCTGGAGAAGCGATGCCATACCTTTGCCCAAGATCTTGGGCAAATCAGGTCATTCGCTATCCATAATGCTGTTAAAAAGCGGGGGGTAGGGATATGCGCGTTACCTTTCGAGTTCTCAAGTTCGTGATCGCAATCGGCTTGCTCCCGCTATTATTGGGATTCATAATAGAAGCGACCAACGTGCTTGTAGAGAGTACGTTGGTCGCTTCCAGCCAATGGTTTTTTGGTGGCCTCCTGGCCTACGCGTTCTTGCATCTATTGGGGCTGCGTCATTATACGACCTTTGTGGCCCACTATGTCCACGAATCGGCGCACGTTTTTGCTGCATTCCTGACATTCCACCCAGTGCGCAAGATGATTGTAAACCCATATCCGGGACCAGGCGAGGAGCCGTCTCATATTCAGATCCCATCAGGTTTTCTGGATGAGGCTTGCTACCTGGCTCCCTATTGTTTGCCTCTGCTCGCTTTGCCGTTTCTGATCGGGGTGTTGTTGATCCCGATTCGCTTTGTGTGGATCGCCAACTTGCTGATCGGCGTGACGATGGGCTTTTTCTATATGAACTTGCTGCACGAGTTTGGCGGCAGTCCCACCGATTTTCCCGGAGCAGGCGGGTTTATCTTTTCCGCTGTCATTGTCGCTTTGATGAACGCCATTTTGTTAGTTGTTGTGCTCTCGGTTGTTACAGCAAACTATGCAGGCATCGTCAGTTATTTCCAGCTTGCCTGGATCAGATCGCTGGCGAATTATCAGGCAGTGATCCAGATGTGGAACACTGCCAGGGCATTGATCTAGCAGATGGACAAGACACAGGTCGTGTTGTGCGAGTTGGGATCAAGGAGTACAGGCGACAGGTTGCTGCAATCATCCCCTTGAAAGGTGCCCCCAAATGCCGTCCACGCGATAGAGTTGACCGTCTTGAACACGATCATCCTCGCTTCGACGACCGGCGATACGGCGCGCTATGCGATGGATCGGCAGCGGATCGGGACGTGCGCCTGATCGTCGTTCCCCACCAGTACGGCTCTTTGTTTGTCATCTCAAACAACTTGATCGCATTTTCTTTTTTCCCCAATTTGACATCCCGTGCGTTTTTGGATATGATTGGCGGAGAATGTTCGCTATGAAAATATTAATAGGCGAAACATTGCGGGGGAAACATTCAGCCGGCAAAGGAAGGAGCGGGCGATGAATACAGAGCCAGAGCTTAAGCGCACGATCAGGCGGTTGATCTCGAGGACCAGCGACCTAAAACACAAGCGCGTACAAGACTTGATGGATGAACTCGGGTTGTACCAGGGCCAGGCGTCCGTGCTGTACGCGCTGTGGGATCAAGATGGCCAGACCCAGTCGGAATTAACCGAACGTCTTGGCCGCAGCCCGTCGACGATCACCAAAACGGTGCAGCGGATGGAAAAAGCGGGATTTGCGGTGCGCCGTTCCGATGACAGCGACGAGCGAATCTCGCGCGTGTTTCTGACCGAGGCGGGACGAGAAATCCGGTCGGCGGTGGAAGACGTCTGGAATCGTCTCGATCGCCAGATCTTTGCCGGGTTTGACGCTCAAGAGCTAACCTTGTTTCAGGATTTTCTGCTCCGCGTTTGCCAAAATATCGAAAACAAAGTCTAGCCAGATAAGGAGAGATAACGATGAAACCGCTTATGTTTGTGCTCAAGTACGCGAAACGACACATGTGGCCCCTGGTGGCGACAGTGGTGAGTATGCTGCTGCTCGTGGGCGTGCAGTTGCTGGCGCCGTGGATCATCAAGACCATGGTCGGCACGATCACCGGTGCGGGGATTGGTCCGGAAGCGATGAGAACGATCTCTCGCCTGGCGATTCTGGCGCTGGTCGTCTACCTGGCGCGTGCGGCATTGCAGTTTATGCGCAGCTATATGGCTCACGTCGCCGGATGGTACGTGGTCGCCGAAACGCAGCGGCACATCTATGATCACCTGCAGCACCTGTCGATGCGCTTTTACGAGGACAAGCAGACGGGCGAGCTGATGTCGCGGGCGATCAACGATACGCGCCTGTTCGAGCAGTTGATCGCGCATGCCATTCCCGACGTCACGGTGAACATCCTGTCCCTGGTCGGGATCGTCGTGATCCTGACCGACCTCAACTGGCAGTTGATGCTCTTGAGCCTGATCCCGGTGCCGTTGATCGTGGTCGCCATGCGCGCTGTTTCCAAGTTCGTGCGCCCGGCGTTCCGGGCGCGCCAGGGTGAATTGGGCGAGTTGAATGCCACGCTCAGCGATAACCTGTCGGGCATTCGCGAAATCAAGGCCTTTACCCGCGAAGAAGTCGAGGCCGCACACGTCGGCGAGCACATCGATCGCTACCGAGACTCGATGCTCAAAGCGCTGCGCCTGATGGCAACCTTTCGCCCCTTTGTCGAGTTTGTGTCCTCGTTGGGCACCGTCGGGTTGATCTATTTTGGCGGCCAACTGGCTCTGGGCCAGGTGCTGTCGCTGGAGGATCTGGTGGCCTTTTTCCTGTACTTGAGCCAATTCTACCAGCCCGTGCAGGCTTTGAGCGGGGCCTGGGAAGGGATCCAGGAGGCGCTGGCTGGTGCAGAGCGGGTGGCCGAACTGCTTGACGAGACGCCGGACGTGGTGGAGCGCCCGGATGCGATCGAATTAAAGGAGCGGGCCCAAGGCGCGATCGTCTTTCACAACGTCGGGTTCAAGTACGACCGGGGAGACTGGGTGCTGGAGAACATCAATCTCGATATCGCGCCGGGTATGGCCGTGGCGCTGGTCGGCCCGACGGGCGT
>JAFGJF010000274.1 GCA_016929205.1 Anaerolineae bacterium | reverse complement strand
TACATCCTGCAACAAGGCGTCGCTTTCAAACCGTTCCTTGATGTGCTGTGTGATTTGGGCGACAGTGTACTGCGCTTGGGAGTCAGAGTGATGCGATTGAGATAAACTGGATGGATCCGGATCGGCTTGAAACACAGTTTCCTCTTTTGGTATGGCTGCACGACTGGCCAAATACGATTTTGAGATATCATAACCCACGTTGGCACTCTTGTCAAACTGTGCAACAACGCTTATATCGGATCGTAAAAGCGCATAATTCCTTCTTGACATAATTGCTGCTTTTTGATAGAATAGAGTTAGTGCTGGACATAACCATGGTACATCGAGAGCGCAACATACCCTTTTGATGTTAAAGCAAAAGGAGATCGAAATGAACAAACTGTATGCTCGAATCCTAGTTGCCTTTGTGGTGGTGACGCTTTTGTCGCTTGTATGGCCGTCGAGCGTCGATGCTGCGCCGCCTATGTATGGCCCGGTGATTCACATTGTGCAGTGGGGGGAAAATCTGACTGCCATTTCGAGACGATATGGCGTTAGCATTCAAGATATTGTATCGGCAAACCGGATTGCCAATCCCAATCGCATTTACGTGGGTCAACGGTTGGTCATTCCGCTTCCTCCTGGACCGAGTACGACGCCCGCTGGCAATGTCGTTCGTCACCTCGTGCAATCTGGCGATACGCTCAATTCCCTGGCAGTGCGATATCGTTCTTCCGTTGATGCGATCGTGCAGGCCAACAAGTTGGTGAACCCTTCGTACATTTATGTCGGACAGATCTTGTTTATTCCAACTGATTCCCAGGTATCGACCGACAAGGGTGTCTATTATACCGTGCGCGCCGGCGACACATTGGCCAACATTGCCTATCATTTCCAGGTCAGTTCGTGGACGTTAGCTCAAGTCAACAATCTGACCAATCCATCGTTGATTGTTGTTGGACAGACGTTGTTTATCCCCGACGTGGAGGCCGCGCCGACACCGACTGCGACGCCGGTTCCATCTGGCGATGATGGGGTATCTCCGACACCGATAGCGACGTCGACGCCAGCACCAGCGGCTGCTGCGACAGTCACACCTGGCCCAACGCGATTGCAATGCACGCCAGACCCGGTCCAGACAATGCCGACGCCCGTGCCGTGCTCGTTGCCGACGTTGACGCCCATTCCGTTGGGTTCGATTCCGCTTCCGGCACCTGGCCCGGTCAAGTCGCTGCATATGAACAGCCCCGAATACGGTATGGAAATTAATGTGTGGAACGCGGGTGACTGTGTGACCGATCGTGATTTGCGCTTGGTCCGAGAAGCCGGTTTTACATGGGTCAAGCAGGTCTTTCCGTGGCGCGAGATCGAGGTGCACAAGGGGCAATTCTATTGGGGTGAGGCCGATCGTGTCGTGGCGATGGTAGCCAAATACAATCTTGATCTGGCTGTCGCCATCTCGTTGCAGCCCGATTGGGCGGCAGACGCCTATCCCGTGAACGGGCCGCCGCGCAATATGGCCGATATTGCCGACTTGATGAGCGCGCTTGCTGCACGGTACAAGGGGCTGGTTCGGGCTTTTGAGATCTGGCCTGGGCCGAACGTGAGCGAGAACTGGGGAGGGCAGAGCCCCGATCCGTACCGGTATGCCGAAATGCTGCGTAACGCGTATTGGTATGCCAAAGAACAAGATCCAACGGTGATGATCATCTCGGGTGGACTGGTGCAAACGGCAAAACACGACGCGACCTCGATTCCGCCGCAGACGTACTTTAAGACGTTGTACTATGAGACCGAGGCCAAGCTGGTATGTGATGTCTTTGGCGTTCAGGCTTTGGGTTTCAAGGCCGCGCCAGAAAATACGCCCGACGAGGCCGCCCATCCCGAGCTGAACAACTATTATCCGGCCACTCACGAGTTGAATCGTGTGTGGAGTTTCCGCCACGTCGAGATTTTGCGCCAGATCCAAGAGGAGACGCCGCCGACCTGGCCCAAAGACAACAAACAGTGGGCGGTCACACACATGGGGTGGACCACCGACAACCGCGAGCGATCGCTCTACAGTTGGGCCGCGGTGCCGGTAGAGATTCAGGGCGACTTTGTGCGACGTGCTTACCGCTGGGCCAAGGATAACTGGTCGGGGTGGATGGGTGTGATGTTTGTCCCGCTGACCGATGCGCGCTGGACGATGAACGACGATGCGTATTGGTGGGGACTCGTTAATCCCGATGGTTGCCCGCGCCCGTCGTTCTATCAGGTCAAGGGTATCGCCAACTAGAGAAAAGGACTTGAAACGCCCGTCTCATCGACGGGCGTTTTTTTGTTGTTAGAGCATGGCGTTGATCTGCTCGACGCGTCTTGCGTGGCGTCCACCCTGGAACTCGGCCTGGAGCCAAGTATCGACAATTTCAAGTGCCGTTTCGATCGAGATCGTCCTTTGCCCAATAGAGATCATGTTGGCATTGTTGTGTTCTTTGGCCACCTGTGCTGTGTATTTATCCCAACACACAGCACAGCGGATGCCTGCGACCTTGTTTGCCACGATCGCCTCGCCGTTTCCGCTGCCTCCCAAGACAATGCCGAGCGGGTACTCGTTTCTTGAAACAGCCTCAGCGACGGGGCGGATCATCAGTGGGTAATCTACCGGTTGGGTGGAATATGTGCCAAAATCGCGCACCTCAACGCCTTGAGCGATCAAGTGTGCTTTGATCTTTTCCTTGTATTCAAATCCAGCGTGATCGGAACCAATCGCGATCTTGGGAGAGGCCGTCATTTGTGCTCCTGGTTGTATGGGTTGCATAGATGATCATTCCCCAAGCCCGAACAGGCCATTTTCGCCAATGCCTTTATCGAGCTTTGTCCATACATCTTACCACTGGAAGGCGAGAATGGCAAACTTGCGCAATTGGACACCGACCAAGCGAGCGAAATGCAGCTTATTCGCCTGCTGGCGCGACCACCCATTCGTTCCACATGGATTTGACGGCTTCCGGATCGGCCTTGGAAAGCATTTCGTAGAAATCCTGCGGTCCGGCGATGCCAAACATATGCTGTTGGTAATACTGCTGCATTGCGGCAAAAAACGCCTCATCACCGAGTTGTTTGTTCAATTCGTCCACAAACATCGCGCCGCGCGCATACACGATGGCGTAATAATGTTTCATCGTTTCAAAGTCGATGGTGGACCGATCGATGTGCAACCCCTCAGCATCGTCGGCAAAAGGCTCAAACTTGGCATAGATGATCGCGTCGATGTAGGCTTGCGCTGAATCAGCAGCCCAGAGACGGCGAAAGTAGGTCATTGTGGTGTACTGTGCGAGCGCTTCGTCGAGCCAGGGATGGTTGACTGGATCGTTGCCGACGACGCCGTACCACCATTGGTGGGCAGTCTCGTGTGCGACAAACCACTCACCGCAGACAGGATCGATGCCACCATACAGCTTGTCCCCGATGGCGATCAATCCCGACCACTCAAAGCCTTGAAAGTCGTAATCTGCTTCGACCACGTCAAATTCGGAAAATGGATAGGGGCCATACAACTCGGTGTAGAGATCGAGCGCCGTTTGGGCAGCCTCCAGCACCCATTGTCCGCAAATATCGTGCCCGGTGCGATAGGTGGAGCGTACGGTGATCTCGCCCAACTGCCCGGTCACCACCTCGTAGTCAGGCGCGCCGACAGCATAAAAGGAGCGCACCGGACCACTGACAAAAGACCACGCGCGCAGCCCATCGTCGCGCAGCGTCTCGCCAACCTTGACGCCGGTGGCGACGATGTCCAAGTCCCCCGGTGCGACAAGATCGACACGATAAAACGCGCTGTCGGCAAACATAGCCTCGCCGATGACTTCTGAATGGTAATCCAGGTGCCAGCCCGCTTCGTCGAGAACAGCCAGCATCGGATACCACCCTCCGAGCGACAAAATACCCTCCGGATAAGGTCCTGCGCTGTACACCAACGGACGCAAATCGCTTTTGTCCATCGACAACACCTGGACCACAAAGTCCATTTCGATCAATGCCTGCCTGCCGGGTGGCAGCGGTAAAGCAAACGGTACGCGCAGCGCGCGGCGCTCCTTTTCATAAATGGTCTCAATCGGCTGCTCGTTGAGTTTGAGGTTGCTGATCTGCATCTCTTTGCCAAAGCGCGGCGCGTTTGGATAGAGGTTGAAATAAACTTCGGTCAAGGGGATGTCGTAACGATTGGTATAGGCGACGCGCTGGTGCCCGGCGACGGTCAGCGTCTCCAGGTCGATCTGCGCCTGAATCTCATAGCCGGGCAGATCGGCCAATTGGTCGAGCATTGGCCGGGCCCACGATGCCAGAGCGACCTCCTGCCCGCTCGTCACCGGCGGCAGCAGGGTCGGCGTTGGCGTTGGCGTCGGGGTAGGCGTATGCGTATGCGTCGGGGTGACGGTCGGTGTCATGGTTGGTGGGATAGAGGTCATAGTCGGCGTGGGTGTGGGGACGAGCGTCGGTGTCAACGTGGGGGTGAATGTAGGCAGCAGGGGAACCGTCGCCGTAGGAAACAATGTGGCTGTGGCCTTGGGTGTGCATCCGACAAGAACGACCAAAAGAGAGAGTAAAATAGTTTTGCGCATTTTTTCATCCCGACCCATTGAGGTTGTTAAAATCCGGCATAGATAAAGGGTGTCTCATTGGCAACACCCAGGTTCATAATCGCAAGCGCCAGCAGTAGATAGGCGATCCAGCGAATCCAGGGTGTCTTGACCACAAACGCGGACAGCGGTAATCGGCCATCGCGGTCCAGGTGAACCAGGGCCAGCAGTCCGATCAGCCCCCAGGCCAGGACCATTTCAAGGCCCAGGGCATTGGTCAGGCCAGCCCACGGTT
This sequence comes from Anaerolineae bacterium, assembly GCA_016929205.1. The sequence continues at coordinate 27,862 of JAFGJF010000274.1, read as the reverse complement.
CATAGATGTCTGACGCAACATCAAAGCGAAATAGATTTCGGAGCAAAAGCAAGGCATAGGAAACCGACCGTGCCTGGAAGAATACCCAGGCCAAGGTGACCAGAATGAATGTCGTCGTTGTGCTCAAAATGGTCCGCACGGCAGTGCGTTCGATGTGCAGCCTCCGGGCAACTGCATCCCTGGCCTTTTTGCTCCACACCTCCAAGACGATATAGATGCCGTGCAGAGCACCCCAGATCACAAAGGTCCAATTGGCGCCATGCCAAAGCCCGCTGGCCAGGAAAACAACAAACAAATTCAGATACCAGCGCCATCTGGGTACGCGATTGCCGCCCAGTGGAATGTACAGGTAATCTCGGAACCAACTGGAGAGAGAAATATGCCAGCGCCGCCAGAATTCCGAAACCGAAGACGCACAATACGGCTGCCGGAAATTTTCGATCAACTCAAAACCAAACATACGGGCCACACCAACGGCCATATCCGAATAACCGGAAAAATCGCTATAGATTTGCGCCGCACAAAACAGGGTCGCTGCAACGATGGTCCAACCGGCATAGTCGAGCGGATGTGTGTAGACCGCATTGACGTAGACGGCCAGGCGGTCGGCGATAACGACTTTTTTGAACATGCCCCACAGCACAAGTTGCAACCCGCTGAACACGCGCGAGGCGTCAACGGTATGTTCGAGTCGGAACTGGGGGAGTAAATGCTCGGCCCGCTCGATCGGCCCGGCGACCAGCTTGGGAAAAAAAGAAACATACAGTGCAAAGATGCCCAGGTGTTTCTCCGGTGCGATCCTGCCCCGGTACACATCGATCGTATAGCCGATGGACTGAAACGTGTAGAACGAGATGCCCACAGGCAGCAGCAGATTGACAACCGGCGCACCAACGTTTGGCGCTTGGCCAACCAAAGCGCGCCAAATGTCGCTGGCAAAATTCAGGTACTTGAAGGCAAAGAGCAGGCTCAGATGGGCCACAATACTGGACACCAGCAGGCCCTTGCGCCATCTCTGTTTCGATGTCTGCGCCATCAGGCGCGCCAGAACATAGCTCATCAGCGTGGAAAGGGCGATCCAGATCAGAAAGGACGGCGACCAGGCCGCATAAAACCCATAGCTGGCAGTCAGCAGCAGCGCCCACCGGTAGCGTTGGGGAATCCTCAAGTAGGCTACCAGGACAGCCGGAAGAAAAAGCAAAAACTGGAAGGAATTAAAAGGCATACGTCCCACTCATTGCGACCACTCTGCATCTGGGCAATCTGAACGAGGCTCGTTGCCCTCGACAATGTCTTTCATCCACGCCAGCACGTCGCGATAGCTGTTCCAACGCGTTTCTACGTGGGCCACAGCTTCATATTCAAACCAGGTTACCGAGTTTCCCAGCGCGCACAACTGATCCAAAAATTCTAGTTGGCTGGGCGGCGTAATCACCGTGTCGGCCATGCCCTGCAAGATCAGCACTGGAATGTGTGTGCCACCTGAAAGGCCGGAGGTATTCTCGGCCAGTTTTTCCGCAAACTCGGGAAAAGCATTCGCCAATTGGCCATCATACAACACCTGGCGGAATTCGGGCACGTACATTCGCCTCGCGCTGTGCGAATAATAGAGAAAAATGTCATCAACGCACTTGGACAGCACCGCGTTTTCAAACTCTGACAACCAGGGGGATTGGTAAACTCGGGTCGGGTCAATGAGTTCTGCACCGTAAAAATCGCGGTAGGCGTAGACGATGTATGGGCCGAATATCGGGTCTTCCTGAAGCAAGAGTTCGGGATTCGTCGTAGGGCCAAAGCCAATCACGCCTTTGATCGCCAATTCGGGCGCATAAGCTTGGGCGCGATCCTTGGCCGCAAACACGGCGTGGCCTCCACTGGAATACCCCATCATAAAGACTGCCCTGGCTGGTCGCGCCTGCGTGTCGAGCGATTCACCTCGATCCCAGAATCGATATACCGCGCGGGTTGCATCAAGCAGGGTGTGCGCTTGAAATTCAGCAATAAAGTAACGGTGAGTGAGTTCCGGGTCGTCAAAATACAGCCAGTTTGGAAAGACGACAATATATCCCTGCGCGGCATAAGCGAGCGAATGCGAGTGATAGCTGCCCCAATCGCGGCCCCTGGCTTGCTCGTCCAACGGGGCACAGTCATTGCCAATGCCCGTCGTGCCAGCGGCATGGCCCAGGACCGGAAATGCTGTCTCGGATTCGACATAGGGGACGTACAGGTCCGCCCGCGTCTCGACAAGCTGACCGTGTTCATCGACGGTCAGGAATCCTATCCGGTACAGTTCCACCGGGTACGATCCCGAAGGCCAAAACCGCTTGATGTATCGGACGCTAGTGACGTCGCCCGCGGAGGGAGAAAGCGTAACCGTTTCTGTTGTCGCCGCCGCAACTGTAGCCGATGGCGTGACCGTCGTGCCGATGGTAATCGATACGACGGACGTCAATGTGAGGGATACTGTCGCGGTTGGCGTTGCAGTTGTCTCGACCGGTAGCCTTGTTGGCGTCGGCGTGGCTCGAGTGGGGGATGGGGAAGGCGTCGGCGACGGTTCGGGTGTAAAAGTCGCAGTCGTGCTGTCATCGGTGGTGACGGCCGGCGGCGAACTTGACTCCGGCTGGATGGCAAGTGCGAGCTGCTCGGCGACGTACTCTTTGCCCGTCTCGGTCAGATGCTCCATGTCGACAAAGTCATAAGCCTCCAGATCAAAAGCAAGGTTCAACAAGGTTACGTTCTCCAGAGAGGCCGCTTCAAGTCTGGACCGCACCACCTGAATGTTTTCGGCAAGGCGTTCGCTAAAGGCGCGGCCCAGGAACCGCTCTCCCTGTGTTTCGTTGATCGGCGAAATGTACAAAATGACCTCGACGCCGTTTTGAGCAGCCAGCCCGGACAGTTTGATCATCGCGTCCAGCTTGCGATGGTCCGGCTTGAGGTTGGCCATATAGTGGTAGGTGAGTACGGCCTGTGCCTTTTCTTCGTCTTCGAGCTTGACCTCGCGATAAATGTTCCCGATATCACCCCGCAAACCCTCCACCACCGATTCCGACTCAAAGTCCTTGACCCGGCCGACGAACACGTCGCCGTCGTAAACTGGCGCATTGAGAAACTGATCCTGACTGATCGACGGCTGGAATAGTCCGAAAACGTTGAACGGTCTGAAAAAAAAACGTGCCCAGGGCAGCCCCATAGCGAGAATCTTGGTTTCCTTTTCAAACTGGTAGGCCGGGCGCATGTCCCATTCCGGGGAAAAAGAGCGCATATTGACCGGCAGCACGAGCGTGCGCGGCCAAGCGCCGCGTCGATCCGTATACGCGACCAAACTTTGGAACAGATCGAGGCCATAAGCTGTGTGAGCAGTCTGGCCAATTTGCCGATTGGGCAGCAATTCCTGAAGGATTTCCCCGGTGGTCACCTCTCCTGCAGGCAAGACAAGGGTACTGTCGCCGAAGTAAAGAAGGTCTATGCCCTGCGTCAAATAACGATCAAACTGCACGATTTTGGCCGGTAGCGGGGCAGGAAACAGGATAGAAACCAGCCCCTGTATAAGCACGAGCAAGATGAGGAATGCAAAAACCTTGAGCAGAGGTTTCATTGGACAAAACGCGCGCAGTCTGAAGCGGGTGTGTTCCCACTCAGGATATCTTGCATCCACGCCAGCGTGTCCAGCAGGCTGTATTGCCGTGTCTGAAAGTGATCGATGCCAGAGTAAACGCGATAGGTCACGTTTTTGCCCTCTTGGCACATGCTGGTCACAAAACGGTTTACCGTGTGCAACTGGACGATCGGATCGTCGGCGCCGTGCAGAATGATCGCCGGAGTTGATGGATTCACCTCGCGCCCGCTGTAATTGAGGTCCAACCTGGCCTTGAATTCAGGGAAATCGATCGCCAGTTGGTTGTTGTACAGGGCATTTCGGAACTGAGGTGTAAACAACCCTTGCGGCGTGTTGGCATAGTAGGTCAAGACATCGTCGATGCATTTGGTCACATCCTGATCATAGGTCGCCATCCACCGTTCCAAAAACACGTCTTTGGGATCGACAACATTTTCGCCGTAAAAGTCGCGATAGGCGTAAACGATATACGGTGCATAGCGAGGGCTGTCGACCATCAAGCCTTCGACATCGGGTGCGGTTGCGTGGCCAATGATTCCCACGATGTTCAATTCTGGGGCATATTGGGACGCCATCGTATCGCCTGCAAAGGCACCATGCCCGCCCTGCGAGTAACCGCCAAAAAAAACGGCCTGTGCTGGACGCGCCAGGATGTCGTCTGATGGGGGATTCGCAAAAAAATCATAGACCGCTCGGGTCACATCCAGCATGACATACCCTTCCAACTCGGAGACAAAGTAAGGATGTGTCTGATCCCGATCGTCAAAACCTTGCCAGTTGGCGATAACTGTAATATATCCTTGAGTTGCATAAGACAACATGTGGCTGCGATAATCGCCCCAGTTTCGTCCTGCAAACTGCTCGTTCAACGTTGCACATGCATTAGCAATGCCTGTCGTACCCGAGCCATAAACAAAGATGGGGAATTCTGTCTCAACGTCCACCTTGGGAAAGCGCAGATCAGCCTGGATGGCCATCATCATACCGTCGCGGTTGCGCGTTCGAAACCAGATGCGATATGTGTCGGCAGCGTATTGTGACGGCAGGTGAGTATGAGCAGGCAAAAAGGCATTCAAGAGGTCGTCAATTTCGTCGGTCGACAGGGATTCGTGCTTGCGGGTCATATCCTGGATGACCGATCCCGGTTTGGCCGCCGGCAGCGGTGTCGGCGTCGGCGTTGGAGGCAGTGGTGTGGGCGTCAACAAGGTGAGCGGCGGCACGTAAACCGACTTGGTCGGTTCAACTGGCGCCGGAAGACAGGCAAGCAGGAGCACGGTGTTGAATATAGTCAAAAGTGCAAGGCGATGGCGGTGAAGAAATGACATCACGATCCCTCTTTTTTCCAAACGGTGCAGGACGACAACAAACTTGCAAGAAACGCGATTATAGCACGTGTATAATGCGGAAGCAAGTCAAGAAAGCGGGTCTCTGCAACAAAGATGAGCTGGTCCTTGTGTGTGACGGTCACAGGTTGACGTATTGCGTTCGTTACGATTTGTGGTATAATCTCCCCACGCCGACGCTCGGCAGGGTGTTGGACGTTTGTAGTCGAACATGTGTGCAGCGGGCACGCATTGTGGAGGAAGCCTGTGTTCAATCCATTAAACGCCTTGTTGGGACTCTTTTCACAGGATATTGGCATCGACCTGGGTACGGCCAATACGCTGGTCTATGTTCGCAACAAGGGTATCGTGATCAACGAACCTTCTTGGGTGGCTATAGATACAAAAACAAAAAAACCGCTCGCTATCGGCAGCGAAGCCAAAGAGATGGCCTGGCGCACGCCACCAAACATTCGCGCCATTCGTCCGTTGCGCGATGGCGTGATCTCGGATTTTGATATTACCGAGGCGATGCTGCGTTATTTTATTCAGCGAGCGCACAACAGCTTTTTGTTGCCAAATCCCCGTCCCCGTGTCGTCGTCGGTATTCCCAGCGGCGTCACCGAGGTCGAAAAACGGGCAGTGTACCAGGCCGCGATTTCGGCCGGCGCGCGAGAGGCATTTTTGATCGAAGAACCGATCGCTTCGGCTGTCGGCGCTGGCCTGCCGGTCACTGAAGCTGTTGGGTCGATGATTGTTGACATTGGCGGGGGCACGACCGAAGTTGCTGTTTTTTCCCTGGGTGGCATTGTGATCAGCCGCTCGGTGCGCGTTGCCGGCGACAAGATGGATGAAGCCATTGAGGATTACACACGACAAAAGTACAGTTTGCTTGTCGGCGGGCGTATGGCCGAGCGAGCCAAAATAACCATCGGCTCGGCGTACTCGCTTCGCGAAGAGAAAACGATGGTCTTGCACGGCCGGAATCTGGTCACCGGACTGCCCGATTCGGTCGAAGTGAGCAGCATCGAGGTCCGTGAAGCGCTTTCCGGCACAGTATCGACCATTGTCGATGCCGTGCGTGATACGTTGGATGAAACGCCGCCCGAGTTGATCGCCGACTTGATGGAGCAGGGTATCTGTCTGTCCGGGGGTGGGGCTCAATTGCAAGGTATGGCCGAACGGTTGAGTGAAGAAACCAAGATGCATTGTTACGTTGCTGAAGATGCAATGACGTGCGTTGCGCGCGGCGCAGGCCGCGTCCTGGAAGACCTGGATCGTCTATCGAAAGTATTGGCCAGTATGGATCGATCCACGCCCCGCATACGCAAGTAAAAGGGATACCCGGTTTTCAGTTTCTTTTGGGATGAAGCGAGATCAGCAGGTTAAGCAAATGCGGATAGAGCGGGTTTTGGCCGGTATGGCAGAATCCGAGTCGACGCTTCATTCGCTTGATCGGCTGATTTTTTTTATCCCGTGGCTGTATGACATAAGGAAAGAGGTGCGGTGAAAAACCTGCCTTCCCGTTCCCTGGTATTTGGCACATTGGCTCTGTTGATTGTCATCGGGCTTGTGCTCGATGAGCTTGGTGCGCTCGTCCCCCTGGAAGGGCTATTTCTGCAACTCGCGACGCCAGTACAGCGATTTGTGGATGTCATCACTGAAGGGATCATTGATACCAGCAGTTCTTGGCGTGATTTACGAGACTTGAGAGAGAAAAACGAGCAATTGGAAAGTCTGGTCGATCAGTTGATGATCGAGAACGTCCGTCTCAATGAGGTCCAGGCCGAGAATGAAGATTTGCGAAAAAAACTCGGCTTTGTCGAAACATATCCCCAGTACATTCTCAAAGCAGCCCAAGTGACGAGTCGGGTTATTGGCGCTGAGCCGAACAATTTTATGTCCGTTTTGATCATTGATGTAGGAAGCCGGGATGGCGTTCGGGCCGGCATGCCTGTGGTCACAGAACGGGGGTTGGTTGGTCACATTCGCCAGGCCGGTGCGAATTGGGCCAAAGTGTTGTTGATCATCGATCCATCCAGTTCTGTCGCAGCTTTGCTGCAATCGTCCCGGTTGCCCGGGGTTGTATCGGGCCGTCTGGGCGAGGACCTGGTTATGGACTATCTTGCGCAGGAAGAACAGATCTTTGCCGGGGAAGTGGTTTTGACCTCCGGGATGGGAGGCAGTTATCCCAAGTCACTGGTCATCGGACAGATTGTTGAGGTAGAGCAAAACGACATCGAGACCTTTCAACGTGCGATCGTTCACCCCTCGGTCGATTTCCGTCAATTGGAGACGGTGTTGGTTTTGACCAGTTTTGAGCCGTTAGACGTTGAGGGGATCCTTGATGGCAGTGCAGTCGATATTGAGGGCACCGTTACGCCCGAAATGGACCAAGAAACAACGCCTGTGCCATGAATGCCTACTTGACGTTTTTGATCTTGTTTGTTGTCACCCTGATACAGAGTACGGTGATGTCACGGATCACCATCGCCGGAGTCCATCCCGATTTGATGCTGATGGTCGTCACGTCGTGGGGTTTGTTGCGGGGAACGCAGGAAGGGATGCTGTGGGCACTGAGTGGCGGTGTGCCGATGGATCTGATGTCCGGGGCCAAGTTTGGCCTGCATACTCTGGCGCTGCTCATTGTCAGCTTTGCCACCGGGTTTGGTGAACGAACCGTTTTCCGTTTCGAGATCCTGATGCCGATCCTTGTGATACCCATTGCGACGCTGGCGTACCAATTGGTGATTATGGGTGGATTGTTTCTTTTTGGTTGGCCTGTCGTCTGGGGAACGTACATAACGGCCGTGGTTCTGCCCAGCATGTTGGTAAACACGCTGTGTATGCCGGTTGTGTACCTGATCGTACGCGTGCTACATCGACGCACGTACCGCGAGGAGATGGAGGTGTGATTCAACAAACGTCCCTGGAGGATGGGGCAGTGCAGCAAGAGATGCTGGCACACCCGATCCAAAGCCGACGCAAACCCGATCCGATGATTGGGGTGCTCCTGGTTGCACTTGTCGTCGGGGTGTTGTGCATGCTTATCACCGGATGGGTTGTGTATACCCGCCAGCACAAGAGTCGTGCACGTGGGCAGTCTCAGCAGATTGTTGGCCTGGAAAGCAAGCTACAGGGTACGAGCAAAGAGTTGGCAACCGTATATGCTCAAGCTACGTTGGCCGGGTCGCTCAAGCAAGCGTATGAAGCGCAACGGACCGAACTCGATCGCCTGAATGCCGAGCTCATCCAAATGCGAGACACGCTGGAGACGGTGAGCGCTGCAGCGACGCCGGCAGTCGTGTTGGCCAAGCCGCCTTTGGCCCTGGTTTTGGACGCGCCGGTGTACAAACAGGCACGCAGCCTGAGTTGTGAGTCGAGCTCGGCGGCGATGGCGGCCAATTTCTTCGGCATCCAGGCTAGCGAGGCCCAGATACTGGCCTCACTGCCGCTTGATGAAAACCCGCACAAGGGGTTTCGTGGCAACGTCGATGGGGCATATGGCGGGTTGCAGGATTATGGCGTTTACGCCGAACCGATCCGCCAAGTGTTGACTGACTTGGGGCTCACAGTGGAAGCGTTCTCGGGGGGGATGGAGGACATCCGCGGCCACCTGCGCCAGGGCCGGGTGCTTGTTGCCTGGATCACATACGATCTACAAGTGCAAATACCACGCCCGGTGACGCTCGACAGTGGCGAGGTCGTGACTATGGTGCCCTATGAACATGCGCTGTTGATCGTGGGATACAACAGCGACGGTTTTTGGGTAAACGATCCCTACACCGGCACGGGCAAGTTTTACACAGAGCGTGAATTCGTTCGTTCTTTTGCCTATTTGGGTAATATGGCGCTCGTCGTGGGTCCGCCCAAGTGACGGGCAGAGCGGGAAAAAAGAGGCTGCTATGGTTAGCACGAGCTTGAAGCGTCTACAATCAACTTCGCTGTTACGGATCACAATCTTTCAGGCTGTCGTCGTCCTGGTTTTTGGTGGGTTTGGGGTCAGGTTGTGGCGATTACAGGTGGTGGCTGGACAAGAGTACAGCGAGTTGGCGAAACGCAATCGCACCCGTTTGATCTCCACGAATGCGCCGCGCGGCGTGATGTACGACCGCACGCACGAGCTGTTGGTGCGCAATGTGCCGGAATTTCAGGTGTTGCTCATTCCCGCTTATCTACCCAAAGACGATGATGCCCAAGAAGAGATCTTGCAGCGTCTACACGAGTTGCTCGATCTGCCGCTGATCAGCAACTTGGCACCAGCACCCTATCCGCCATTCCAGGGCAGTGTGGATTGGGGATTGCGGGATATCGTCGAACAAGGGTCGCTTTATGCACCTTATGAACCAATCGTGCTTAAAAAGGGAGTGTCACGCGAGGTTGCATTTTTGATCGAAGAAGCACACCTGGATCTGCCGGGCGTATTGGTTGAGGTTGACTCGTTTCGTGAATACCTTACCGGGGCATTGACTGCCCATCTGTTGGGGTATATGGGCCCCATCCCGGCCGGCCTGGAGGATCAATATGGCCAGGAGCAGGGATACGGCGTGAAAGATTGGATCGGGTTGTCCGGCCTGGAAAGTGAATATGAAGACGAACTGCGGGGCCGAAAAGGCCAAAAGACGATCGAAGTGGATGTGGCTGGACGCGAGGTAAGGACCGTAGGACAGCCGACCCCGCCGCAGCCGGGGCAGAGCCTGGCGCTGACGCTGGATTTGGATTTACAGCGTTATTTGGAAACGGTCCTGGCGCAGGCAATGGATAAGGTGGGTTCTAAATCGGCGGTCGCAATCGTAGCCAAGGTCGATACTGGCGAGATCCTGTCGATGGTCAGTCTGCCAACCTTTGACAACAACTTGTTTGCTCAGGGCATTTCGGGCAAAGACTTTAACCGTTTGAACACCCATCCTGCCCACCCGTTGTTGAACAAGGCTATCTCGGGCGTGTACGAGCCCGGCTCTGTTTTCAAATTGGTTCCGGCATCGGCAGCGCTGGAGGAAGGCATTGTTGGGAGATGGACGCTGTTGACATGCCCGTCGGACTCGGGTGTACTCTATTTGCCTAATAGGTATTACCCCGATAACCCTGAACTGGCAAGACCTTTTTATTGTTGGACTCACGTGGCGGGCTTTGGCCATGGCAGGCTGGACATCGTCTCGGCGATCGCATACTCGTGTGACATCTATTTTTATCTGGTGAGCGGTGGATTTCCGGATCAATTCGAGGGCCTTGGGTTGGAGCGGTTGAGGACTTATGCCGAAGCATTTGGGTTTGGCCATCCTACAGGGATCGATCTTGCATCGGAGGCCTCGGGACGTGTGCCGACGATCCAGTGGAAACGGATCAACTATGGTGCAAACTGGACGACAGGCGATACGTACAATATGGGAATTGGACAGGGGTTCTTGGGCATCACCCCGCTCCAGATGATGAATGCGACGGCTGCGGTTGCCAACGGTGGTACGCTATATCAGCCACAACTGGTGTACCAGATCATCGACGTTGATGGAAACATTGTGCGCGATTTTGAGCCGCGTGTAATCCGCCAACTGCCGGTCTCGGACGAAAATCTGCAGTTGGTACGTGAAGGGATGCGCGCCGTGGTCACACGCGGCACGGCACAGTTCTTTCTGTATGACAGCGACCTCAAGGCTGCGGCCAAAACGGGCACGGCGGAATATTGCGACAGTCCTGATTGTATGGACGAAAATGGCGTTATTCTCACCGCCCACGCCTGGTTCACCGCTTTTGCTCCTTACGAAGATCCAGAAATTGTCGTGACCGTCTTTGTTTACGGTGGCGGTGAGGGAGCTGTCACAGCTATGCCAGTTGCGGAACAAGTTCTGAAGTATTATTTCCAGCTTGACTGAGTTTGGGAAAGGCAAGAAACCGGTGCATTTGCTCTTTGCTAATTTGAGAGACTGTTAAATCATGGTTCATCGTACTTTGCCCGAGAACGGGCATCCCGAACCCGGTTTCTCTGCTCGGAAAAATTCGAAATCATCGTGGGTTCATCTGGTAACGGTCTTGCTCTCCGGATCGATCCTTGGTGCTTTTCTGAGCCGCGTTTTGGCCGAGATCTCTTGGGTAAGTTGGCCTTTTCACAGCCTGGGATTGACCCTGGCCCTGATCTTGACCGCGGGTTTTGGACTGGTCGCCTTGTGGTGGATGTGGCCGATCAAGACCATTCCCATTGCGTCTTTTGTTCCTTTCTTCTTGCTTGTGGTTTACATTGTCCAACCCCTGCCAAATTTGCTTCAAGCCGGTGTGATGCTGGTTGGTGTGTTGGGTCTGGCTTTTATCCTGAGTACACAGCACACACTTGATGAACGATGGGCAGTGCCATTGCTGTTTCTCGTGCCGTTTGCATTGTATCTGAGCACACTCACACCTGGTGTCGGCGAACGCGACGGCTACGAGCTACAAGCCATCTCGGCGACGCTGGGCTATGCCCATCCTACCGGTTATCCTCTTTTCCCGATCCTGGGACGGATCTGGATCGCGCTCTTGCCGTTTGGCAGTATTGCCTGGCGGATTAATGTGCTCTGCGCGCTGTACGCGGCGGCCGGTGTACCCCTGGTATACGGCGTGGCACGGCGTGTGCTGGGCAGACAAACGTTCGCAGCGTGGAGTGCGTTGGTCTTGGCATTCTCGCGTACGTTTTGGATGCAAGCTTCCCAACCTGAAAAGTATACGCTGAACGCGTTTTTTGTAGCCCTGATCCTTTACATCGCTTTTGGCACGGTCGATCCCGAGGCCCGAGGCCCGCATCCACACCTGCGCTGGTTGGCTTTTGTTTACGGGCTGAGCTTGACTCATCACCGTACTATGTTGATGTTGGGTCCGGCGTTGGCGGTCTATGTACTGTGGCGCGATCCCGGGCTGCTCGGGCGTCCCAAAGAATGGTCGAGCGCGTTGGGCTGCGCCGTTGCGCCCCTGGCCATCTATTTGTATATTCCGTGGCGCGCGTGTGTGCAGGGGCAGTGCATGTCAGCGTCCACGTTTTTCCAGTACATTTCGGGCAGCTATTACGGGCCGGCTATTCATCTGCTCGATTGGCTCTCACCGGAACGTGCGCTTATGTTCTGGCGATTTTTGCTCGCCCAATTTGGCGCGATCGGTATGGGGCTTGGTGTCCTGGGATTGTTTGCGCTGGTGGTGCGCCGCCGGTGGCGTTTTCTGATTTGTACAACGCTGGCCTATTTTACCTATTACATCTGGGGCACGGTGTGGTACGCTTATTATAACGACGTCAATTCGTTCATCCCCAATCATATCCTCTTTGCCGTGTGGATGGGACATGGGGCGCTGGTTGCCTGGCGTGCATGGGTCGCTGCAGGGTTGAGATTCTTCCGTGTTCTCGACAGGCCTGGAGGGCGTTCCAGGATAGTGAAAGCGATCGGGGGATCGTTGCTGGCGTTGCTGCCGATGTGGATGATCTGGTACAATTTTCCACAGGTCGATTTGAGCGAGGCCTGGGGTTTGACGCGTTGGGGAGAATATGCCATTGCCCAAGATCTGACCTCTGGGGCTACCGTCCTTGCCGATCGGGAAAAACATCCGCCGCTTGATTACTTTGCGCGGGTAGAAAAACGCCGTCCCGATCTGGACGTGGTGATCTTGGGGGACGAAAAGACGTACCTCGATCGGTTGCTGTGGGACCTGGCGCACGACAAGACGGTATACCTGGCCCGGTTTTTGCCCGGATTGGATGGGCCATATCACTTGCGTTCCGTCGGGCCATTGGTCGAGGTTGGAACGACCCCTCTGCTCGTCGATGATACGGCTTTTTCTTCGGATGTGCGTTTCCAGTTGCTCGGTTCGGAGGCGGTTATCGCGCTTTTGGATCACCGGCTCGATGCACCCCAGGTTGTCGCATCCGGGGAAACCATCTATTTGACGCTCCTTTGGCACTCGCTTGCGCCAGCGATGGATAACTATCAGGTCAATCTGAGGTTGGTCGATGCCAACGGCGCGGTGCGTTGGTCGTCGAGCCGCCACCCGGTGAGTGATATGTACCCTACCGTCTCCTGGAAAGTGGGAGAGGTGATCCCGGATTGGCACGAAATCCCGATCTCGGAGACACTGCTTCCCGGCAATTACGTGCTTGAATTGGGACTTTTTCCGCCGTTTTCCTCGGCGGGGCTGGAATATGCTGCCAGACAGACGTGGTTGCCGGTGCGCGACTTGACCGTTGGTTTGCAGCGGCCATCGAAAATCCCCCACATGCTTTCGGTCGTCGCGCCAAAGCAGTGGCAGTTGTTGGGCTATGATCTGCCGGGGCAAGCGCCGCCGACCGGGCGCGTTCCACTGACGCTGTATTGGAAAGCATTGTCATCGCTGCCTGATTATGAAATCGGCACGCACGTTGTGCCTGCGGATATGACGGAACATGAGGGCGAATGGATCTGGCAGGAGCCGGGCGACGGCACTTATTCGACGTCAAGGTGGGAGCCAAACAAAGTTGTGGTTACGACGCACATGTTGACCATGCCCGCCGAAATAGGACGAGTCAGGGTGGAGGTAGCTGTGCGCGAAAGGGGCGAGGGTGGGCAGCGTATCACGTTCCATCCTGGCTGGCTCAAACCCATTGCCTCCGAGATGTCGCTGCCGCTATTGACCGTTGCCGGGCGTGCTCCCGCGACCCCAGGCACGTTCAATTTTGACGATCGGATCCTATTGACACGCTTCGAGTTGGAGCAAAAAACACTCTCGCCGGGTGCGCCGCTTGACCTGGCTGTCGAATGGCAGTGCATGCAAACGATGGAGGTCGACTATACGTTATTTGTCCAGCTTGTTGATGCAAGCGGCGCGCTCAAGGGGCAGATCGACGTGTGGCCGCAGAATGGCACACATCCCACCAGTGCGTGGCGAGAGGCCGAGATTATTCCCGATCGGTATACCGTGCACTTGAGCCAGGACGCGCCGCCGGGCGACTATAGGGTGGTGGTGGGATGGTATCTTTTAGAGACGATGCAGCGCCTGCCGGTGCTCGATGCCCAGGGCGGTGCGATTTCCGATCACGTACAACTGCCAAGTGTGCGCGTGACAGAGTAAATGCTATTCCAGCGGCTTGCTGGCATACACCACGCCGCGCTCATCGGCCAAAATGACCGTATCTCCTGCTTCCTCCCAAACCGCCGTGTCGCGATTCCAGAACAGGTTTTGAGGGGTATTTTCACCGCCGCCAGTATGAATGCGTAGTTCCGCCCCTTCTCCCAAATAGATGTTGGGAAAGACAAAGGCATTGCTCTGTGCATCGCGCAGCGTCCACTGTTTGAGCAACACGGTGCGGCCGCGGTTCACAATGATCACGGTCTCGGTGCCGGGCGCGCCGCGGCCGATAACGTCGACAATTTCGAGCTGCGGCGGAACATCGGGTGTTGGTGTGAGGGTGGGCGGAAGTGTCGCTGTGACCACCGGTGTGGGACCGGGGATAATCAGCTTTTGGTTGACCCGGATGAGGTTCGGATCGTCGATATCGTTGGCCTTTTGCAGCTCTTCAAGCGGCACGCCAAATTGTTCAGCAATGAGTGAGAGTGTATCACCTGGTTGGATGACGTAAAACGCAGGTGTAGGTGTCGCCGTCGGTGGAGCGACGGTAGGCGTCACCGTTTGTTGCGGCAAAGTGGGCGTCGGGGTGGGAGCGATTGTCTTGGCGGAACATGCTGCCGCCAGCAGAGCCAAAAGCAAAAACCAGCATTTACGGACCATCATGATACCTACTCTCCTGTTAGCAGGTAACGCAACACGATGGCATTGGTCAGGCTTTCGACCGGTGCTCGGTCGTCGGTAAAGACGATACCATCGTTTTGCAGGTGATATATGTTGTCGAGTGCGCGCGCGGCAGCGTCGACCACGAACGAATGAGAAGACATCCCGGCATTGATGCGCAGATTGCCGACGGTGGTTGTCTCTTGGGTGGCGACCAGCACGGTGTTAAAAGTATCGACGAGGTTGACGGCGTGAATGGTGGAAAAATGCTCGCCAAGCGTTGCCGCGATGGCTTCGACCATACGATAGTCGCTTTCGGTGCGTCCCACGTTGACGGCCACGACACCCCGCGTAGTGAGCCTCTCCTTGACCAGGGCAAAGAACTCGCGCGTGGCCAATTGGAAAGGAATATACGGCAGACGATAGGCGTCAAGGATCACCAGATCGTATTTGTATCTTGTTCGTTCCAGGAAAAAGCGGCCGTCGGTGACAAAGACGTTCAGGTTGGGCTGGTTCATATCGAAATAGGCGCGCCCCACCTCGACAATTTCGGGATCGATCTCGATGCCGTCGATCGGAACATCGCCATAAATCGCTTCCGCTTGCCGGGCCGATGTCCCTCCCGCCAGGCCAATGATACAAATTCGTTTCACTTGGCCTGATGTAAAGGGCGGATTGTTAAAAAAGGGTGCAATCGATAAAATATCCCACGTGCCAAAGGTGGACAGTGAGTTGGGATCGTATATCGAATGCACGCCCTGACCTTCGTTGAGCATCAGGTAGCGAATGCCTCCGACCTCTAACACCTGGATATAATTGTATCTCGATTCGCGTTCGTGCACCATACGTTCGTCGGCCTTGACCGCGCGAGGCGGAAACAGGGCGGCGAGCACGATCAAAACGGCCAGCAGCGCGCTGTTTGATAACGCTTGCTTTTTTGCACGCTGTAGGATCAGGCCAAGCATCGATGCCAGCAGCAGCAGCAAGGCCGAGATCAAAAAGGTGTTGGCCGTACCCACGGTGGGAATAAAGACCAACACCGGCGTAAAGGTGCCGAGAATGCTGCCCAGCGTCGAGAGGGCATAGATTCGTCCGGCGCTGCTGCCGGCAGCGCGGATCTGTTTGGTCTGCAGGCGAATGGCAAAGGGTGATACGCAGCCCAGCAGCGTGATCGGTGGCACAAAGAGCAGCAGCACGCCGACAAACGAGCCGCCGATTTGAACAGCGTCAAAGGCCGCAAACTCGATCCCGACGTGGTCAAACGCGCTCTGAGCGAGCCGCAGGACGGGGGCGGCGATAAAGGGCACCAATCCCACCAGGAACGCGGCCGCGGTGGTGATCGTGTACAATGTCTCGGCACGCGGGCTCTTGTCGGCCCACTTGCCTCCCAGGTAGCTGCCGGCGCTGAGGCAGATCAGGATCAGGCCGATCAGGTTGGCCCATACCAGGATCGAGTCGCCAAAATAAGGCCCGAGCAGCCGCGACGCGGCCATCTCGGCGGCCATAGTCGTCATTCCGCTGACAAAGACGACGAGAAGCAGCGGCCACGAACTGCGATAAGGCTTGGATGTCTGGCGTCCGAGCAAGGGAGCCTCCTTGGACTGTTATATGGCTATGCGCGATACACGGCGCATAAAGCGTCCGGTGTCGCGCTCGATTCGTTTCGGTATGTCACCTATTCTAGCACAACACGCGATATGTTTCAATATCGACCATCTCATCACGAGTCAAGCTGTAAGCACCAGACAAGAACACTGAGCCCGATAGCAGCATCCTGGTTTTTCCAGGACGCTACCTTTCCAGCGCCGACTCGGCAGGATCGACCGGATTGTAGTACACTACAACCGTCGCGCCTACAGGATAATGGTCGATCAATTTGTATGCGTCTTGACTTCTGCGAACGGACCAGAACTTGTCCCCTGCCCGGATTTGGTCGCCCTGGTATTGTTGTCCGTCCACAGTGTACTTGTAGACGATCCGGGGCCTGACGGTCGTGCGTTCTCCCCCCATCACCTCGACGCGTGACTTGATCACCTCGCCCGTGACCGACGGCCAATCCTGGCTGACCTGGCGAACGGCGCTCGCACGCTTTGAACGGGTATAGAGAAACCACCCGAGCAGGGCAAAGGGCACAAGGGTCACAGCGCTCACCACCAGAACAATGCCTATTGTACATCCACCCGTCAGCAAAAAGAGTAAAAGTGCCAATATCTCGTCCGGGCTCATAGGTGTTTCTCCTTTTCCTCGACACTGCAGGTGAGTGTTATTTATGTTCGCTTTTTATCTATGTGATCTGCCAGGCACCGAATAGTCTCGATTACAACACTGGAGCCTATGCTGAACAACAAAAGCCAGTACCCCCAGTAGTAGCTCGGCCACCAAAACCTGTTATAGAGGTCCTTAAACATACGAGGAAACATATGAAGCAACAGGAATGCCGTACTGGCTGCAAGTGGAATGTTGAACCAGGGCTTTTTCCAGATATTGCTCTTGCTAAATGCCCTGACGCCATTCACGAACCAGTGAAGTCCGAAATATCCCCAACCAAAGCACCAGTATAGCGAGAAAAAGAGCCAGGGTCCATAATCAGTGCATGTCCAATCCATAACAAAAGCAAGTGACATTCGGAACACATCGGTACCATACATCATATCGCCATAGATCGTTCCCCAGGGACCAAAAAATGCGGCGATGAACACAGCCATGTTTATCAATCGCCACCATGGTTCAACGCGATTAAATGTGGCAACCACTTTGTCTTGGATCATCTGTTGCCTTTTGATTGTGGTGTCTTTGTTTTTATGTTTCGAATCACACCGCAATGAGCACAAGCGCGCAAATCGCGGCGCCGACCCCGATCCATTGTTGGCGTGCCAGTCTTTCTTTCAAAATGAACCAGGCCAGCAGCACCGTACCCGCCGGATAGAGCGAAGAGAGCACGGTCGCGACATCCAGCCGTCCGAGATGAGTCGCCAATGCAAAAAAGGCGTTGCCCCCCGTATCAAAGATGCCTGCCAAGGCGATGACCGGGAGTTGACCTTTGGCTGGCACGATCTTGTGCCGGCGCACGAAGGCAAACATAGTCCCGTTCGACGTTAGCCCGCGCTTGCGCTAAGAGCTCGTCATCCAGCGGCCAGACCCATCCCGCCTTGACCAATATCTCGGCTTGCTTGAACAATTCATTAATGTCTTGCTGCCACAACGGGGGGTCGATCACCATATAACACATTGCCATCGGAAGGGCATTTACGCGAGAACGGCACTCAAAAGACCCGGGTATATGATGGCACAGATCGGTCCGAAAAGCTTTGTCGATTTTGTCTGCCATGGAGTGATCGATTTCGCCGCGTTTAACCAATGTGTCTAGTGCTTTGCGATGATCAATGATCAATGATTCGAGTTTTCTCTGATTCGTGACAAAGGATATGCCACGCGCCGAATACTCCATTTCAGCAGCTTGCAGCCAGCAACGCCACAATGTGCCGCGGGGCGCTTTTGTTCTTGCGCCAGCATATGCTGTGCGACCGAGCACGAGCGTTGCTGCGGCTATGCCGGCCATTTTGATGAAATGGCGTCTTGAAACCTGGGACATCTGCGCTCGCCTTTAGTTTGATGTTGCATGCTCCAGGCATGCTTTGTCACCGGCGCACGCCAACATCGCCTGCATCAATATGCCTCTGCATAAACGGTAAACAGATCTATGATTGTTTTGGTGCGCGGTCCAACCGATCCATCACCGATGTTCAGGTCGTCGATGCGCACGACGGGCATAGCCCCCTTGGTTGAAGAGGTGATGAATGCTTCGTCGGCGGCCTCAAGTTCGTCGAACGCAATCGCCCGTTCCTCAATAGAGAAATGATCCTGGATGAGTTCCAAGACGACTTTTCTAGTGATGCCGAGCAGGACGTTATCCTTGGGCGTGACCAGCGTGTCTCCGCGAAAGATGAAAAAGTTGCTCCGAGGACATTCGGTGATGCCGTGCTGCGAATGGTAGAGGATGCCAAAAGCGCCCTTTTCCTGGCGCAGCGGTTCGAGCCGTAGGGCGTTGAGATAGTTGATCGACTTGACGTGGGGCAGTTCGCGCTGGTAATAGATGGCGATCAGCTCGACGCCCAACTTGTAGGCATCATCTGGATAGGCGCGACTGTTCTCGGCGATCATGATGAAGTTCGGCTGTGCGAACAGGGGCTGCGCGTGTGCATCTCCGCCGGTCAGGATCAGCCGCAGGGCTGGGCGCTCCAATGCGCTGCCGGCGATCAGGCGGTCGGCGATGCTGGTGATCTTGTCGTCCGGGATAGGCAGTTTGAGGTGTAGCGCCGCTGCTGAACGATGCAAACGCGCGAGATGATCGGCAAAATGAAACAGCTTGCCATTGCAGGTCGGTACATAGTCAAAGACGCCGTAACCACGCTGCAGGCCGAGGTCGGTCACGTCGATCCCGCCTTCGCTCACGGGTTGGATGTGGCCGTTAACGTAGCATAATGCGTTCATAAGTTATGTGTCCTATCGGATTCGAGTGAAAATATGGCCGGATGCTGGAAAACGGTTCGCGTACAGGGTGATGCGCCTATGGATGCCCCGGCACTGGTTGAACATCGTTGTACATTGTACTTGGATTTGAGGTTTAGGGCAAGAGGATTGTTGCCGCTTCTTGCAATAGGGCAATGCGATAGTCGCCGATCGGTCTAAATCCCAGGGCCATATATGCTTTCTGGGCGGGGATGTTTTTCTCGCCCGTAAACAAGATAGCTTGCTCGACCGAATCGGCCCGTGCGTCAAGCAGGGAGGCTGCGACCACGCAGCGGCCATATCCACGCCCCCGTAGTGCAGGCGGCGTCCACACGCCGCCAACCTGAACGGCTTCCAGAATAGCCGCGTTGAACGATCTGCACGCCACACGTTTTCGTGCAGGCTTTTGAGCCAGAGCTTGTTTTCTTGCATACTGGGTAAAATTCAGATAGAATACGTCGAGTGAGAAATGATGAAAAAATCAGTGTGACTCGATCCTGACTGTAGTATAGAGCAGTTGTTTATTGTGGTCAAACGAGCGAGGTGTAGAATCATCTTGTTTTTGGTTTAGGGGGAAGGATGTGCGGGATCAGCCAATGTGAGTTGAACCAGTTCTTGTTCGACCGAGTCTTGAGGAACTGGCTCTACCTGTCCCGGCGCCGGTTCCTCGGTCTGGGCGGCAGATACGTCGATGCTAAATCCGATCAGGCTGTAGGCCAGCAAGGCAAAGAGCAGGAGAATGAGCGCATAGTTTTGCATTTGTGCGAAAAGCTGTTGCAGCATTGAGCATGTCCTTTGTATCGTTGTTGGTTAATTGCCTTTACTATAACACACTTTGAGTTCAAGAGGTATCAAGGATGTGTAAAAATGACGTGAATTTTGCGTAAAGGGGAGAAGGGATGAAGGGATTGGAGAATCAGGGCTGAGGATGGAGATTCGGGCGTTTGATGGATTGGTTGGCGATGCCGAGGGCGTGATTGCCGTCGATGGGGAGACATTTGGCGACTGCCGGTATACGCCGCATTATGTTGTAGAACTGGTGGCAACGGGCGGACAGTGCGTCTGGGTGGCGGAAGCGGAGGAAAGCGTTGTCGGTTTTGTGTCAGCGTTTGCCACGCACAGTTTGAGCGGCGATCGTTGGGAGATCGACGAATTGGCTGTGCGGCCATGTGCGCAAGGACAGGGCATTGGCACGGCGCTGGTTCGGCGCGCGATGGAGGAGTCGCCACCTGTTTTACCATCGCGCGCGGTGATCGCCATGAGCAACGTTGCTTCGCAGCGTGCGTTTGCGAAAAACGGCTTTTCTCCAGGGAGTGAGAAACATTTGCTGGTGCGCGATGCACGGCTCGCTCATTCGGCAGTGCGGTCAACGACCGTCCCGATCCGGTGCGCCACGTGGGCGGATGCGGAGGCGCTTGCCAGACTGTCGAAACGAACGATAGAACGTACCCGGTCGTGCCTGGAGCAAGCAGACAATGTGTACCTGATCGCTGATTCGGACCAGGGCTACGTAGAATTGCTTCGTGTGCGGACGATGCAATACACGGGGTTTTGGCTCGAATCAATTCAGTCTACCGGGCAGGATCCACACCTGATCCATGCCTTGTTGGACGCGGCCGTCGAGTTGGTTTGTGGAATGGCAATGACCCAGGAAATTGACCTGTTTGGGCATCTGGCATGTCCTGAAAAGGGCGTCTTTTACCAGGCTTGCACGGCGCAGCAATTTGCCAAAATCGGCGAATACCAGGCTTGGATGACCTAGATTTCGGATTAATGTTTATGCACAGATATTGGATCGCAGTCAAAGAATATGTTTCGCGTTGGAAAAAGATGTGGTTTTGGGGGGCGGTTGTGTGTGTCCTGATCCTGGTCGGTTTGACCAGTTCCGATCTGCTGCCGGAGGATTACTTCAAACGGCGCTTGAGCGAGCAGGTCGGCGGCCGGGCTTTCGATCTGATCACCTGGGAACTAGAAGCACTGTTGAACAAACTGGGCAACGAGTTCATCGCGCCGCAAGACACATTGAGTGAGGCGCAACGACACGCGTTGGTCGTCGCGTATTTTGATGCGATTGAGCGGGCGAGGACGTTGCGCCGGGAGATTGACAACATTTATAGCCAACTTTCGGGCCAGGACTCGGCCGGTCAGGACGAAGCCGGACAGGCTGCGGCGCAAGCGGCGTCCCAGGAGCAGGAATTGGCCAAACTGCGCGTGTGGATCGATGCCCGGCAAAACTTGGTTGAAGGGATCCTGGAAGAGCAGGTGTCGGCCGAGCTGGAAAACGAAGGGTTTGGTCGGTACGGTTACGTCTGGCCGCCGGTCAAAATCCGTTTTACCGATCTGCCACTGCTGCTCGTCGTTTCTTCCCGTGCCGCGATCACGCGCGAAGCGGATGTCAATCTCAGGGCCGGCCTGCCCTTGAGCGAACAGATTGCCCTCGAAGACAACGTTGATCTGCGTTTTGAAGAGATGCGCTCACTGGTCACACGTATCGGCGGGCTGTCGGCCTATCCGGCCATGATCCTGGAGACGGATTCCCTGGTCTGGTTGGCCGATACGTTTGCCCACGAGTGGGCACACCATTATCTGATCGTGTTCCCACTGGGCTACAACTATACCCAGAGTGGTGAGATGACCAGCTTGAACGAGACGACGGCGAGCATCGTCGGTCGCGAAGTTGGCCGGCGCGTCATTCTGCACTATTATCCTGAACTGGAAAAGAGTTTACCCGCTTTGCCGGTCGTGCCAGACTGCCCGCCCATGTCGGCCGGCGAACTGATCTGGCCCGACGAGCCACCGTCCGACGTCTTTGATTACAACCGCGAGATGCGCAACACCCGCTTGCGGGTGGATGAGCTGCTGGCTCAAGGGCAAATAGAAGAAGCGGAACAGTATATGGAAGCGCGCCGCCAGCTTTTTGTCGAGCAGGGACACAGCATTCGCAAACTCAACCAGGCTTATTTTGCTTTCCACGGCTCATATGCCACCAGTCCCTCGACCGGCAATCCGATTGGCGGGCAGCTAGAATGGCTGCGTGGGCAGCATCCGACGTTGCGCGCATTCGTTCGCGATATTCGCTCGGTGAGTCGATATCAAGATTTGACCGCTGCATTGCAGGTCAGCGCACAGATATGCCAGAATTGAGGGCATCTCTATCGTACAAATGCATCTGCGGCGACGATGCCAGGACGGCGTCAATCTGGGTCGCGGATTCGGGATAGCATGCCGTATGGTAAGGAATCGTCATTACGTTACTGGTGATCGATGTGGTAATGATCCTGAATCGGCTTTTCCGGTGCGAGTTCGGGCAACCGTTTTTTGGCCGCCATCGCTCCGGCGATCATCTCGTCGTACACGCCACCCAGATCGAGATGGTCTAGTCGTTCGCGCGTGGGCCATCCTGTGATCGTGTCCCAGCCACGGAGGCGATAATAGTCGTCCATCACCGGCACAAACTTGGGCCGGTCAAGCCGCATTCGTTTGCCGACCTGGGGATTGATCCAGTTTTCATCGTACTCGAAAGCGGGCAAAACACGCTCGTCCATCGCCCGCGTCCGGCCAAAATGTCGTATGACGATCGCTCGTTCCAGGTTTAGCACCCGTTCGGCTGCGCGCTCGAATTCTGCTGTATCCCAATCCAGCCCGGCCCCGGCATCCAAAATCGCCGCATCCACATCGGGGCCGTCGATATCGCCGACGCGACAAAAGCGATCGTCGGTGTTGAGACTGTATATCAGAGGAAAGACCTGGTCGTCTGTCGGCAGGCAGTCTTTCATCACCGAGCGGATGCTGTGATAGGCCGCCGGCAGCGCTTTGCCCTCATAGCCGCCGAGTGGATCCAGCGTATCGGCGCGCCCATAGACGCGTTCGCCGATCGCCCTCATCTGCTCCCACGTGATTGGTGGTTCGTCCTTGTTGTGGCCATGGAGCCGGCCGCCGCCAAATGGCCCCCAGTTCATCGCGTTTTGCACATAGCCGTGGGTGCTGCTCGCCGGGTCGCGCGTATCCATAGCCCAGTGCAGGGCGCCAACGATCCAGAACGGGTAGACGATCGTATTTACAAAAGCGGCGTGGCCATCCCAATGCCCGGAATAGCCCCAGCCTGTATAGTGGCGACGCATCCACTCGACGCCGAGATCGAGACGCAACGCACCATACCAGCCCCCTTCAGCCAACGCATCGCCGATCCCCTCGCGATAGGCTATATCGTGTAGCAAGTGAACCCAGAAATCAATCGAGTTCAGATCGAATGGCTTCCCATTTACCTCAGGCAACACGCCCTCGATGTTGCACATACGCAGCCAGGGGATCATGCCGACCAAAATGTCCCAGTGGTTGAGCCCCAGACGATTGGCGTACATGTTGAGTTCCATCGCCCCCCGCATGCCCAAGTCCCAGCTATAGATCCCTTCTCTGCCCCCGCCGCGAAAGACGCCGCTCACGCAGGTCATTGCCCCCGTCCACTTGCGGTCAAAGTGGCAGCCCGGAACGTCGGAATACAGGATGTGGCACGGCGTTGGGCAAGATGCCGTGCAGGCAAAGGGGCGAGCTTTGCCGCCGCCTTCTTGTTCGAGGCGTTCATTGATCGCTTCCAGGTGTTGACGGCGACCTCGTCGCCCACGGACCTCGTCGCCCACGGCTTTGTACAGCCAGTGCAGTCGATCTGGATCGGCTACGGAAACACGCCCTGTAGCGAGAACGGTGATCGCTTTGAGCTTTTTCGATCCCATCACCGCGCCAAAACCACCCTGCCCGGCTACGGATGACGTCGCCGTCTGCACAGTCGCGATACGCGAAAGCCGCTCTCCAGCCAGACCAATGGCCAACGTCCGGGCTGTTTTGCCGTACAGACTCTGCAAGCTCTCCTGTGTCTCGATCGTATCCTGTCCCCACAACTCGTCTGCCGGCAAGATGCTGATCTCGTCGTCGTGAATGAGGATTTGCACGGGTTGCTCGCTGGCTCCGGTCACAACCAGGCCATCATAGCCAGCGCGTTTCAGCCTGGCTCCCCAATCTGCGCCGATGCTGGACCGGGTGAACCAATTGTAGGGGTAACATTGCGGGCTAAAGGCACAGATGTTTGTGCGTCCGGAATAGGGGGAGATCGTCCCGGTCAATATCCCTGGAAAGACCATAAACGGATTGCGCGGATCGAACGGCTCGACCGGTTCTGGATATTCATCCCACAAAAGTTTGGCCGCGAGTCCACGCGCACCCAGAAAAGCAGGGACATAGGGCGCAGTCTCTTGGGCCCAAATGTGGCCTTGCGTTAGATCGATGCGTAAAATACGATTGGTCCAACCGAACATGGGATCGAATTTTGGCAGTGTTGCCTTGATTTTCATATAATCTGTTCACCTTGATGCGTGCAACCCCGTTGGGCAATAAGCAATATGTGCTGTCGAGTCGTTCCTGTTTGTGCTTTGTTGCGTTCTGAACCAGATTCAAGCCTCTAATCTGGCCGAGCTTGATCAGAAATAAAGCACCCTGAGCCGAATAGTATAATCAAATGGCAATAGATTGTCAATCTGATAGGTCCATCGCTTTGACAAAATGGCGATTCCAAAGTATAAAAGGTTTTGTTAGACATATCGTTTTGTCTCAAATCCATTTCGTTTTTGAACAGAGCACAATTTGTTTCGAAAGGACACGTTCGTGGTTCGATTACTTGTTGCCACCGCAAATCGTGGCAAGCAGCACGAGTTCCAAGAGTTGCTTGTTGACTGGCCGGTCGATACCATTTTTCCCCAGGATATGGGCATTGACATCGACGTCGAGGAAATAGGCGATTCGTTTTCCGAGATCGCGGCACAAAAAGCGATCGTTTATGCTCAGGCCGGTGATATGCTGGCCCTCGCTGATGACTCGGGTCTGGAGGTAGATGCGCTCGATGGCGCTCCCGGTATTTATACTGCCCGTTACGCTGGCCCTGACGCCAACGACCGAGATCGTTATCAAAAGCTACTGAACGAATTACGGGATGTGCCGCCCGCGCAGCGGACGGCGTGCTTTCGTTGTGCGATCGCCCTGGCACGTCCCACTGGCGAAGTTGGGATTGCCGAAGGCACCTGTAAAGGGATCATTGGTTTCGAGCCCAAAGGGACAAATGGCTTTGGGTACGACCCTGTCTTTTATCTGCCCGAGTACAACTGTACGATGGCCCAGGTAGGAAACGAAATTAAAAATCGCATCAGTCATCGTGCCCGCGCCGTGCAAGCTGCCAGAGTTTTGCTTGACTCATTTCTGGAAACGGCTGAAAACTAGAAACAGTTTGATATGTGCATCAAAACTTTGCGCTCGTTTTATATCCTTGTCCTGTGCATAGCAGGCGTGATCGGCGCCAGCTTGATGGCGTCGTTGTTGAGTGGTTGCAGCCCCGGACGGGTCACGCCGACTGCATCTATCACCCCGACTGTGCAATCACGGACGCCAACTCCGACGCAGGTGGCGACACCGACTTTGGAGTCCGGCGCGCTGTTTCACACCTATGCTTATGGCGAGTTGCTTCCCGATATGCGAGTTCCTGTTCAGCGCAGCACGAGTGGTGAGGGTGGATGGTATGTGATCATTGGCACGGAGGAAGGGTGGGCAGAGTTCCTCTCACAGATGGGACAACCAGCCGAGATATGGCAAGATGTAGAATGGGACAAAGAAATCCTGATCGGCGTTTTGCTTGGCCTGCGAGAAGGACGACAACACCGGATCACGATCGCCGACTTGAATCTGAGCGGCATAGAAGTTGAAACCAAGATCGTCGTTGCCACGCCAGAGCCCGATCAGGCGGCAACTTTTTGGATTACCTATCCTTTTCATTTTGTTCGCGTTCCACGCATCGAACTGCCGCTAGGTCCAGCGACGTTTCGCTTTACCAATGAGCGCGGGCAAGAGCTCGCCAGCCAGGTTGCAGATGCAAACAAAGTGACGATCATCTGGTTAGCTGGTATGGAAGCGGCGTATCCCACACCGACGCCCGTTCTGGCGACGCCTACACCGGAGCCCACGCCCACACTCACGCCCGTTCCCAACTTGCAGATTCTGGGGATCGTGTTGGATGTATCGCCAGAAGCGCAGAGTTTGCGCATTGTACCAGAAACGGGACGCTGGCAAAAGATCAAGTTGATGGAAGGATCTTCGATCCTGTTGCAAGATGGACAGCCGACTTCCTTGACTCAACTCGAATCCGGGATGACTGTTCGCGTGTTGGGATATGCCGGGGAAGAAAATGTTATTCGTGCCGCGCACATCAACATTCTGAGCTTGCCGGTACAAGCGGCGGGAATCTCGACTTACCAGCCACGCCCCATCGCTATCTCGACGATATATGATGGGTATGACTTGCCGCTATCTCCAGACGAGATCACAGCGCCGTCTCTGTTGACTCAAACCTTTGGAATCAGTCAAACGCGGGTCTTGACCGAAAACGGGTTTATCGTCAGATCAGCTCGATATACCAATTTCGGATCGTTGTATAACGATCCGAAGTACAGCGATTACCCGATCTTTATTTCCACGGACTCTATTTTGCACGTGACCCAGTTGTTGTTCGATCGCGTATATCGTTCGATCGAACAAACCCATCTTGAGCCTGAATTGGCCATGCTGGACAAAGAAATGTATGATCTTGCCTGGGAGCAATACGATCTGGCACAAACGCTTGGCACGGCACCTGGAGGCGAGATTGCTGCAGCCGCCCGACAAAATGCCGCTTATTTTGCCGTCGCGCTTGCGCTGCTCGATCCAGATTTTACGCCGCCGGATCCTATTGCCCAGATTGTCAATACCGAATTGTCACTTATTACCGCTACACAGGCGATCTCGATCTCGCCCATCTTTGACAGCCCGACGATTGCCGATGCCGAAAAGCTGAGAATAGATTATGCTCAATTTGATCTGGATCGATACGATGGTCTGGACGCGGCTCAAGTCCGGTACGCTCAAGCTATGATCTGGCATCGTGCCGTGATTTGGCATCTTGAGCAACGCCGGGACGTGCTCAACATCGTGCTGCTTTCTCACGCCTTACAAACACATCCTGCGGCCCGTCTCCTTTGGCAGCGTGTGCATGCCTTGCTTTTGTTTTTCGACGGGCAAAAGCGAGCCGGAACACCAGCCGATTACGGGCCGATAGCCGTCCAGGTCTGGGGACCAGACCCCGACATCAGTTCGTTCGGCGAACAAACCAGTCTCGCCAAGTTTGTTGAGGAGGCGGCGGCTTTGCCCCCCGACAATCGCATTCAGGCCCTGGCATTGCAGTCGGGCGAGCTGCCGGGCTTTACCTTTATGGGGCAGCGTTATCAAATCGATCAACATATTCTTGAATGGACGATTGGCGGTGATACGTTAGCCGGGCTGGAGAAAAGGTTGCCTTCTGCGATCCATCTTGCGGCGGCCCTGGGGTCGCCGGAGGCATACTCCGTTGCTTCGCAGATGGGTTATGGTGCCTATACCGACTATTTTGATCAGGTGCGCATTGAGCTCGATTCATTGCCAGACAAAGAGTGGACGGCAGAATTGTCCTGGAATTGGTTGTACGCCTATCGTCTCTTGATCCAGGACAAAAACCTGTCTTATCCCAAGTGGATGCGTACCCAGGCCTGGCGGCGGCGTGAATTGCAGACGATGTTGGGCAGTTGGACCGACAGCCATACCAATAGCAATGTGCCGCGTGCTATCGAGCCGCTTTCTGAATTGGAACAGGCTG
>JAFGJF010000273.1 GCA_016929205.1 Anaerolineae bacterium | reverse complement strand
GAGAGTTGACCACCTTTCAATTGTCAATGTTCAGTTTTTGCCGACCAGGAAACATCTCATTCCTGGTTGCGCAACGGTTACGCTAGTGTTATCCCGGACGATGTCCAATCCGTGTTCTTGACATGACGACGATCTGTAGCACGCTTTTCTTACCCGTTCTTTTCTGAATCGGTAAACGTTGACATCACCAATCAGTTATGTTAGAATGAACACATACGGTTCTGTTATCTTGGCGATGATCGTTTTCATATGCTTGGGGTTTGCTGCGCGGGGGTGGCGAGATTGGGCCGACGCACCGATGCTAGAACCCCTCGTTTTTTTGCCAAGAGATCCTTGATAGAATAGTTGAGCACTGAGAATGTCAACGAGGCCACGCCAACTGATGCTCATCCCGTCACAGGCTTGTCCTGCGAGTTGTGCGTATTGCTTTGGCCCGCACCAGGGCGGGCCGGTGATGCAGCGAGCAACTTTGCAAACTGTAATTCGCCGGCAAAACAGCTTGGATAGTAATCGGGCACTTGACATCACCTTTCACGGCGGCGAGCCGCTCGTGCCCGGAGCGGCGTTCTACCGCGAGGCCCTTCCCCTCTTGCGTCACGGATTATCCACTAGACAGATATCCTTTTCTATACAGAGTAACCTCTGCAATCATGGTACGCTTGACTCGTTGACCTACTGGTTGGATCGCGGCTGGTCTGGACAACACTTCTTTGCCTACACGGGCACGAACCGCGCGAAACACGACCAGCACTATGCAGCCGTGATCCACCTGGTGACAGCCGCAAGGAGGCAATGATGCCAATAGAATCATCCAAGAAACGTGATGATACAAAAGCAACGATCTGGAGCCAACTGCAAAAAGCAAGTGCGGGTTCGCTGCAGGGATCGAGTCGTATCGTTGCCATCGCCATCATCTACGAAAATCCTCGGAACATCGCGCTACCTGAAGCGCGAAAACTGGGTGAATTGCTGGTGGCCCAGTACAAGGATCCGGATTTCATTCCCCATAATCTGTTTATTGACACAAACACCAAGGTAATGGCACGAAAGCTGGTCTATGGTCGAGAAATCAGCGAGACAAGCGGCCTCGATACGGCTGAATCGAATAAAATCCTGGCAGAGATGCTGGCTGCATCAATCGATCTAGACAGATGTGAAGCTCCGAAAGCGATGGCTTTTACTGGCGACAGCCCGGCACTGGGACAGACATTCTTTGCCGTTCTGGCCGATTCCCCCCGGAAGGTCACCAGTCCCAAGCCGCTGCCCGGCCGACCCACTGTGCAGAAACCAACTCACAAGCAACAGCGCAGTTCCAGGTCTCATTCTGGATTTCCCAAGTGGGTGCTAGCTGTTGGTTTGGTTCTCGTTCTGGTCGCAATCAGCATCCCTCTTGGGATCGGCTTGATGTCCGGACTCAAAAAGGGTACGCCTACTCCAGAGCCAACGCCTATGGGCGGCGGTGGGCGAATTGTGTTTGTCTCTGAACGCGAAGGCAATCCCGACATCTATGTCATGGCCCCCGATGGAACCAATGTAACCCGCTTGACGGACGATCCGGCAAATGATCTGGACCCTGCCTGGTCACCGGATAGGCAGCAAATCGCTTTTGTCTCTGACCGTGAGGGCGATTTCGATATTTATACTATAAATGCCGACGGTACAAACCTGGTACGTTTGGCGGCACATAAAGGTCGAGAGAGCCATCCGGTTTGGTCACCTGACGGGCAGCGCATTGCTTTTTCCAGCGATCGAGATGGGGATTCTGAGATCTATGTTGTGCATCGCGATGGATCCAACCTGACAAACCTGACCAACAGTCCAGGTTTTGATACGTCTCCTGCGTGGTCGCCAAGTGGCAAGCTTGTTGCCTTTGCGTCGTGGCGACAGGATCGTCTCAAGATTTACGTGATGAATGCTGACGGCAGCGATGTCCGCCAGTTGACGTCAGACCAGACTCTGGATTGCGACCCCGTTTGGTCGCCAAACGGACAGCATATCGCTTTTATATCGGGGGCGGGAAGCATAGATGACAAACCCGTTACCAGTGTCTACCTGCTCGAGAACGGCCTTATGTTTGCATCGAGCGGGGGCGTGTTTGATACGCATTCGGTTGACACATCGATCTGTGTGATCAATGCTGACGGATCGGACAAGAAAATGTTGAGCGAAGGCTGGGCTCCTACCTGGTCGCCGGATGGTCAGCACATTGTCTTTGCATCCGACCACGCAGATACCATAGCTATCTATGCGGCAAACCCGGACGGTTCCGATGTGACGCGCCTGACGAACAACCCGACTTCCGACTATGCCCCTGCCTGGGGGGCGTCTCCGGTTCAGGCAGCGATCCTTCCCATAGCCAGTATTCCGTCACCTACACCACAGCCAGTAGAACGAGCGACAAATACACCATCACCGGCGCCGGCCTTTACTTCCACGCCGCCGCCTACTGCGACACCGACCAATACATCAGTGCCCACCGCGATGCCGACCAGCACACCGTCGCCGATACCGACCTCTACCTCCACGCCGCCGCCCACTGCGGCGCCGACCAGCACGCCTACACCTATGCGCGAGGCTGCATCCTCGGCCCTGGGATCCCTCATCCTCTTTGATGCTTTTGACTCGAATGCGAACGATTGGCCTATGGGGGATCATAACGACTCGGGTTTCTCGCACCAATGGCAGATCGCCAGCGGCAGGTACCGGTGGAAGATCGATACGCGCCAAGATGTTCACTGGTACGTACACCCTGACATAAGCAGTGTCTCCGATTTTAGCCTGACGGTGGAGGCCCAACAGGTCAGTGGAACGGATGACAGCAACTATGGCGTTGTGTTTCGAGTGCTTGATAGTCAAAACTTTTATCACTTTGCGATAAACAGCTCTCAGGAATTCATCCTGTTGCGCAAGTATAAAGACAGGTGGACGCGCCTGATAGACTGGACACGCTCTCCCGTCATTAACCCAGGCAAAATGAACCGGCTAATGGTGGTCGCGCAGGGCTCACATTTCGGTCTTTACATCAACGACCAGCCCGTTGGCGAGGCAGATGATGACAAACTGCGCAAGGGCAAGGCAGGACTGACCATGGAACTCTACAATGCAGGTGATGAAGCGATTTTCGAGTTCGACAACTTTGAGCTGCGCCATCTTCCAGAAGATGCTACAGTTTCGGGCCGGCAAGAAATCCTATTCCAGGATCATTTCGATGCCAATGTGAACAACTGGCAGATCGGCGAGTTTGCAAATGAGAACATTGAGAGTATGCGACAGATTGTCGATGGCCGGTACCGCCTATCCCTAGACGTCAAAACAGAGGGACGAGCGTCCCTGGTACCCATACCTGGCTTTTCGGGACGTGACTTTTTGTTGACCGTGGACGGTGCGATCGTCGAGCGTGCAGATTCACAAGAAGGGCAGATCGCGTTCGTGATTGTCCTTTGCGGTCAAGAGTATTGTTACTATGTCAACTTTTGGAGTGATGGTGGCTTTGGTGTGTACGAATTTGGCACTGAAGGCAAGTGGATCCAGAATACCGCAACGCCTAGTGTATTGAATATGAGGCCGAGAGTAACGAACTCGCTGGGCCTCCTGGTCAAAGACGCGTCAATTACCCTCTATGCGAACGATCAGGAACTCGGCTCTGTGAGCGATATCGCTTTGGATGAGGTAAAAGTAGTCAGGATCGGGATATGGGGGCGAGATGTGGGACAAGCGAGCACGGCTGACTTTGATAACCTGATCATATGGTCAAAGTAAAAGATGTTATTCTCTGGCTTGTTGGATTGGAGAAAGCCATAAACAAAGGAAACGATTATGCGCAAACACACCGTCATAACCGGTGGGCCGGACAGCGGCAAGACGCCGCTTGAGGATTTATCTCGGAATCCAACTTGGCGAGAGCAATTCCCGGCGCTACCCTAGGCGATCTTTTCCATCGGACGAGTGGGCATTTCATCGCTTCTTTGGGACTCAGGCAGTGTGCCCTAGATAAAGGATAAACAATGAGCAAACGAACCGGTATGTGTCTTTTTGTCATCTTGGTTCTGGCAATCACTGTGAACTGCAATCTATTTGGCCAAGATCGAGGCCAAATTGTCTATCAGGCCGCCGGCGAGGATGGCAAGCCCGCGTCAGAGGTGGTGGTGTGTGATACAGGTGGCAAGGAACTGCGGCGTGTCACGCTACCCGGTGAGGTGGGGCTTTTGCAGCCTATGCGTTTCACACTTGGCCGCCACGTCCTGTATCAAGATGCCATTGCAACACAAAAGTGGTTTCTGGTCGACACCGTCTCAGGCGAGGTGAAAGCATTCGACACGCTTCCGGCCCAACCGTATGCCGCTTCTGACAGCCAGGTGCTGTTGTGCGGCAGAGAGGGCGTGTACATACTCGATGTCGATGCTGGCGAAATCCAGGATGTGCCCATCGAGATCGATCCGGCGAATCCGGTGCCGCCGCTGGTCGAGGCGGTCAGATCGGGCGATCCCCACTTTTTGGTGCAGATATCCGGAGAGTTTTGGCTCGTGCCTGCTTCGAATCCAGAGGCTGCACGTCAGCTTGGCCTTGAACGCGGCGCCCGCTCTGCTGCTGTTTCTGACGATGGCAAATATGTTGTTTACATCGCGCGAGATGAGAATGGCGAGACACATGCATACCTGGAGACGATCGACGGCTTTGACAGCAAGATCGTTCTTTCGGGCTCTGACATTGTTGGAGCTGCTTTTGTGCCCAAGCGGGATCAAATTGTCCTTGTTCGCCGCGAACTGGTCTTGCTGTACGCGCTTGATGATCAAACAGAGACCGAGTTCTTTGCACCCATCGACGTGGTGCGCGAGCTGCACATTGACCCGGAAGGCAAGCAGGTTGTTCTGGGCATAGGCGGGCTCAAAACCGAGATGACGTGGACCAAAGTCGATCTGGACAAGGGCACAGAACAGGAACTCGATGAACTGGCAGGCTACCAGCGTGTCTATAGACAGGCCTCGTCACGTTGGTTGTTCCTGACTGACGATCGTGTTCAGAAAAATGAGATTCGCATCGCCAGCCTGGACCTGGAGACGGCTCAAATGAGAGAACATGCTTCCCTGGAAGGGGTAAAGACGCTCAACTGGGCAAACATGTCACAAGATGGGTGTGTCGCGTTGGTCCTTGCCTTGCTTGAAAACGGAGAGATGCAGATCTGGCTGCTTGTGGCTGATCAAGATGATGCGGTTTTGCTGGCCGAGAGCAGGATAGGCACGGTCTATGCCAGCCTCTCACCAGATGGTAAATGGGTAGCAATCAGTGAGAGAAAAGAGAATGACCGACAACCGATGACGATCAAACTTGTAGCGACCGGCAGCAGTAAGGAGCAGGTCGTTGGCCAAGGGTTTATCTCTGTTTGGGCAAAGCCGTGATCGCGCGCGAATAACAAAACCGGAGATGTTCTTAAATCGGACCTATGTATATAGAGAGGAAAACGAGATCATGAAAAAAAGGGCTGTTCTGCTGGTCACGCTGGCACTGCTTCTGGTAGGATGTGGCGGATCTGGACCTAAAGCCAAAATCACATCCGTCGAGACGGTGGATACCATCAATGCAAGCGGTGTATTCTACAAATTCGAAGGCAAAGACAATATTCAGATCGTCCTCGAATTTACGTTCGATGAGAGTGTCGCGCCCGACCTGGACCCGACGAGCGACGACTATAGAAAAGAGCTCTATTCCCTACTGGCTGCGGGAGCGCACTTTTACCACGACGGACAGGAAGTCGAGCGTACTTGGGGGTATTGGCCTCAAGAGGTTGGCGGAAACTATGCCAAAGAGCTGAGCTTGTTCTATGTCGTGCCGAGCAGTCGTTCTGCTGAGAGCTTGCGGTTTGTGTACGATGGTGAGGTCCTGGGAGAGGAGGCTTCGGGTATCGATACCGTGATCAAGCCAGACTAGCCCGAGGGCATTGATAAACCCAAGCAGTAATTCAATCGAGACCGAGCTGTCAACGAGCACTATCTGAGAGAGGATCATTCATTGGCTAACATCTGTCACAAGTGTGGAAGCAGCAATCCTGCCGACCAGGAAACCTGCTCTTTGTGCCACACTCCGTTAGCCCGCTCCCCACCCGTGATGCGCGAAGCGCGGGAAGCCGCCCGCTTGCGCAAGACCCTGGGCGGATCGGGAATGTGGAATGTGGCCCTGCCCGTCGTCGCACTGTGAAATATTGTGGTGACAATTGGCAACGCTGTTGCCGTCGGAACAGACAATGTCTAGGGCACACATTTGGTGCTGCCCAACGAGTCTGAGCTTTGAATGAGAAATGCGAGGAATACTTATGCATACAAAAAAGTACTCATTGTTTCTCTCACTGTTAGTGATTGCTTTTGTCGTACAGGGCTGTGGTTCGAGCCAACCCACCCGTGCACCTGTTTTGCCATCGCCCGCCAAAACAGCGGCCCCCACCGTGACCCCTTATCTCATTCCGACGGCACCTCCGCTGCCATCTGTAACCGGTTTTACGGCACACGGCATCGACCTGGATGGCTGGCAAGGAATCGAGATCACTCACCTGTGCCTCGAATACAGTTTGGAAGGCATTTCCCCCATACCCGAATCACTCAATATGGAAACCTTTCTCTTGAGCCGCCTTGAAGCCTATGGAACTCAGGTCATCACAAAGACGAGCGACAGCTGTGACGGTGTACTGACCATTGACGCAACTGTCCGCCCCATCAGTGCCTCCTATACACCCGGTGGTACCTGCTATTCTGGAGCCTCCGTTGATATCGAAATTGCTTTGGCTGCCCAAGGCCACCAGGCCAGCTTTCAGATCAGGAACGAGAAATCTCCCCCCCCTAACATTACCTCTTGTGCCAAAAACCCTGAAGAGGCTCCTTTTGCAGATCTATGGCGTTGTGAATTTATGGGCGTTCTTGGTCAAATCTGGGGCCCACCACTCTACTTTGCAAACCTCCAAATCCCTGGCCTCTATTCTGATACTATTGAGAGAATCAAATGTACCGCTCCAACAGACGAAACCATTGAACTGGTACTCTCTAAACTCGGCGACCCCATTGGCGATCCTGCCAATTATCACACCGCTCTCGAGCTCATCAGTCACTGGAGGTTGTCAGAAGCTGCTCCCTACCTGCATGCCACCATTCACACTCCCGATCTACCCTCCGGCACAGTCATCGCCACCGCCAACGCGCTTTACTTCCTTGGTGAACTTGGCGAGCAAGATCTGCCCCCAATCATCGCCTTGGTGAAAGCGAGCAATGGTGAAAACCCTGATTTAACTGCTTTATTCAGGGGGGTCACGCCGCCTAAAGCCGCTATCTCCGCCCTGCTGGACGCGCTTGAAGGCGCCAACTCAACGACTAGGGAAACCATTGCTGATTCTCTGGCGGGGCTGGGAGAACCGGCCTATGACTATGTCATTCCCATGTTGGAAGATAGATCCCAAGCCGTGTGCGACAAGATCGTCAACCACCTGCGTTATCAAGATTATACCGTCATCGCACCTTTGCTGTCCTATGCTGCCCAAACAGAGTACTTGCCTGCCCGACAAGCGATTGCCAGGATTTTGGCCCAGGTTAGTGGTCATGAATTTGGTGAGGACCTTGACGCCTGGCAGAGCTGGTGGCAAGAGATGGAAGGCCAAATGAGCAGTCTGCAACCTGATGATTTCGCAACAGCGCTAGCCAGCGATGAAGTCATCCTCCGTCAATACACCCTCGAACAAATCGTTCAGCTTGGCCCGGCAGCCGCCGATATGCTGCCAATCCTGACCGAAATGCTGAACAGCGATGGAGGAGGTCTTAGTTTCCTTACTGCCCGGGCACTTGGCGCCTTGGGACCGGAAGGTGTAGATGCCCTCAGCAACCAGATCAGCGACAACACAACCCGCGCCTCGATCTCGGCTGACTGGTCGATCTATGGTGCTCTCGGTGTCATCGGGCCAGATGCAATCGACAGCGTACCTGTACTGATTACAAACTTGTCGCAAATGAATATTTGTGAAACGCTTGACTCTGGCCCCATGTTTACCATTGTCAGAGCCCTCAACACTATCACCGGCCAAAATTTCGGTTGCGATGTCGATGCCTGGCAGACCTGGTGGAACGAGAATTACCCAAGCAAGTAAAAACGTAACCATAAGGGGGGTCGCTCCAGGTCGGATTAACCTGGAGGCTGACCTCTAGAATGCGGAAAGGATCACGCGATGAACACCATCTGTCCGAATTGTGGAAGCAGCAGTACCTCTGATCAAGCGTACTGCTCATTATGTAACACGCTGTTGGCCCGCTCTCCGCGTGTTATGCGCCAGGCATGGGAGTCTGCCCGCTTGCGCAAGACCCTGGGCGGCTCGGGAATGTGGAGCATCTTGTGGGGCATCATAGGTGTGATCACGGGCATCGCTCTGCTAGAGACGTCGGACCTGAATATCATCTTGATCGGGATCGGCTT
>JAFGJF010000272.1 GCA_016929205.1 Anaerolineae bacterium | reverse complement strand
CCCCGATCTGATCTTGCTTGATATCATGATGCCAGACATGGACGGCTACGAGGTCAGCCGGCAGATCAAGTCCGATCTCCAGAACCAGGATATCCCGATCATATTCATCAGCGCACTGGATGACACAGAAAACAAGATCAAGGCGTTCACCGCTGGCGGCGTGGACTATGTGACCAAGCCGTTCCGTTCCGAAGAGGTGCTGGCACGCGTGCAGACACACCTCGGCTTGAGAGCATTGCGGACACAGCTCCAGGATGCTAACAGCCAACTGGAAGATAAAATACAAAACCTCGAACGTGTCAACGCCGAACTCACGGACGCGCTGAACCAGGTCAAAACGTTAACCGGCCTGCTGCCGATTTGTGCCAACTGCAAAAAGGTGCGCGACGATCAAGGCTATTGGCACCAGGTCGAGGCCTACGTCCGCGATCATTCTAGCGTTGAATTTAGCCACAGCATCTGCCCAGATTGTTACCAGAAACTTTATCCCGAGTTTTGGGAAGAAGACAAAACAAACGCCGCCAATCTTGCTCAGTAACAGATCTATGGCGCCTTTGCAGAAACCTGGAGCAATGTAGGTCGGACAGGAGAAAAGGAGCACGATATGACCAACCGGCGCACATTTTTGTACCAAACCGCAACGGCAACGATGGGTGCAGTTTTGTCTGCCTGCACCCCCAAGCCAGCACAAAGCAGCTCGACACCAGCCACACCGCTACAGACAGATACAGATCAAGAGACCATACCTCTGCAACCAGACATCCCTCGCTGGCGAGGCTTTAATCTGTTGGATATGTTTACGACCAAGAGTAAGGGCAATTTCCAGGAAGACGATTTTCGCTGGACGTCCGACTGGGGTTTTGACTTTGTTCGGCTGCCAATGTGTTACACGCTGTGGATCAACGGCGACGATGTGTACGACATCTATGAACCGATGCTCGAAAACGTGGATCGCGCGATCGAATACGGGGAAAAGTATGGAATTCACATCGACCTCAACTTTCACCGAGGACCGGGCTACTCGGTCAACAGCGAACGTCAGGAACCATTCAATCTATGGAAAGACCAGGAAGCACTCGATGCCTTTCGCTTTCATTGGCAACTTTTTGCCAAACGCTACAAAGGCATTTCGTCCGACCGGCTCAGTTTCAACCTGATCAACGAGCCAACCAACCCAAACAAGGCCATGTCGCGCCAAGACCACACCCGGGTCATCCGCACTACCGTCGAGGCGATCCGGGAGATCGATTTTAACCGGACGATCATTGTCGATGGCTTGAGTTGGGGCCGCGAACCAGCAGACGAGCTGATCGACCTGGGCGTAGTGCACAGCACCCGCGCCTACGAACCGATGAACGTCAGCCACTATAAGGCCAGTTGGGTCGACAGTGAGGGATGGCCCGAACCGGTCTGGCCTGGCCGGCTCGCCGATGGCAAAAAATGGGATCGATCCAAGCTGGAGAGCTGTTACCGCCCGTGGATCGAATTGGCCCAAAAAGACATCGCCGTACACTGTGGAGAAGGGGGTGCATTCAACGAAACCCCGCACGAGGTGTTTTTGGCCTGGTACAGAGACGTACTCGGCATCCTCACCGAGGCCGGGATCGGCTATGCATTGTGGAATTTCCGGGGCAGCTTTGGTATCCTCGACTCAGGTCGCAGCGACGTCGACTATGAAGACTGGCACGGGCACAAGCTCGACCGCAAGCTGTTGAATCTGTTGCAAGAATTCTAGTAGACAAGGGCAGGTGAATTTGCTCACATCACAAGAAGGGAAGACATCGATGCAATTTGCTATCTGTGAATGGGATTTTGGGCCGGCTGCAGAAACAATCGATAATTGGGCAGCCAGTGGCGTAACTGCTGTTGAGCCGGGTGCCGTGTTCCTTACAAAACGCACCGAGGCCGAAACAGAAACGGCAAGATCGCTGTGCCAGGCAGCGGGTATCCGTATCTATGCCTGTCACGCGCCTTTTGGCGGAGACTATGACCTCTCGCTGCTCGACGACAAGGCACGTTCGGGGGCCGTTGAGACGCACCGGCAGGCACTTGAACGCGCCGCGTTATTGGGTGCAGACTGTATCGTCGTCCATCCCTCTGGCGGAGGCATATCCGAGAACGAGTTGCCGTCACGCCAGGCGCACTTGATCGCCAGCCTGGAGACGCTGATCAAGGACGCAGAACGCACCGGCGTCCGGCTGGCCCTGGAAAACATGCTGCCCAATCACGTAGGATGCGAGAGTAAAGTCATCCGGCAGATCGTTGACCAGTTTGACTCGCCCTTGCTCAGAGTCTGTCTTGACACCGGTCACGCTCACCTTAATCCGGAAGGACTGCTCAACGCCTTCCATACTTTGCGCGACC
This sequence comes from Anaerolineae bacterium, assembly GCA_016929205.1. Next base: position 5,174 of record JAFGJF010000272.1, on the reverse strand, counting down.
GGACCATCACCTTTCACTTGCAGGACAATGACGGCAACAGCGATCGCCATCTGCAACCCCCCTACGGAACCATCCATTGGCCTGCCCTGGTGCACGAAATGGTGAACGCAGATTTTGATTTTCCCTGGTCGATAGAGACGCCGCCCTGGAATCACGCGGGCTGGCAGGTGATGCTGGACGAGATGAAAGCGCTCTTTACCCAGGGCTTGCTGACCGTCCCACTTTTTGGCGACACGATGGTCAACGTCCTCTGCGAGCAGTGTGGGCGCTACTGCTTTGGCACGCTCGACGACTGGACATGCGCCTGCAATCGTTGACAATTTGTTCCCTGACATCGTTTCAGCCAAGAGGCCCAGACTATGAAGTACGGCTACTTTGACGACAAAAGACGAGAATACGTGATCACCAACCCCAAGACGCCGGTCAAGTGGATCAACTATGTGGGCACACTGGCCTTTGGGGGTATCATCGATCACACCGGCGGGGCGTTGATCTGCAAAGGCGATCCGGCACTAAACCGGATCACCAAATACATCCCCCAATTGCCGGCATCTACGTTCAAGGGAGAGACGCTCTATCTCCGGATTCACGATTCAGATGACCGTTATCGGATCTTTTCCCCCTATTTTGTGCCTACACTGGATGACTATGACCGGTACGAATGTCACGTCGGGCTGGGCTACACGCGCATCATCTCGGAATTTTACGGCCTCCGTTCCGCGATCACGATTTTTGTGCCCATTGGCGGCTCTTGTGAACTGCGCGACATCCGTGTAACCAACGTGAGCGATCGGCCGCTCAAGGTGGACGCCATCCCGGTGGTCGAATACACCCATCCCGACGCGCTCAAACAGTTTACCAACGCCGACTGGGTACCACAGACGATGCAGAGCAAACTCATCGAAGGCCCTGGCGGCAAAGTCCTAACCCAGTATGCCTTTATGCACCAGGACACGCGGGTCAACTATATCACGTCCAACTGGCCGATCTCGTCTTTCGAATCCGATCGCGCCCGGTTCCTGGGCGATCACGAATACGGCACTTGGGCCAACCCACTCTCCCTGCAAAACGACGAATTGAGCAACTATGAAGCGCGACGCGGCGACAACGTGGGCGCACTGATGCACCACCTGGGCGAGATTGCACCGGGAGAGTGCAAACGATTGATCACCCAGCTCGGCCAGACAGAGAGCGTCGAAAAGGCGCGGCCTCACATCAACAGGTACCGACAAGGACAAAACGTGGATCGAGCGCTGGACGAGATGGCCTCATTTTGGGATGGCTATTTGTCCAGAATGCAGGTTGAGACGCCTGACACCAACCTGAATCGTATGATCAACGTGTACAACCCACGCCAATGCCACACCACCTTCAACTGGTCGCGCTACCTTTCACTTTACCAGTTGGGCCTCGGCGCAAGAGGTATGGGGTATAGGGATAGCTCGCAAGACAGTATGGGCGTGATCGGTGCGATGCCAGAGGCGGCAAGATCACTGCTCGAAAAGCTGTTGAGCGTGCAAAAACGCGATGGCTCAGCGATGCACCAATTCAACCCGCTGACCATGGTCGCTAACGAAGGCGACTCGCGCGAGATGGAGGATCGCCCCAAGTATTATAGTGACGATCACTTTTGGGCCATCCTTGCCGTGTGTGCCTATCTTAGAGAAACCGGCGACCTGGCCTTTCTCAATCAGGCCATTCCTTTTTACGATAAAGACAAACAAGAGCAGCCAATCGAGTCGAGCACAGTATTCGAACACCTAAGACGAGGCATCGAATTCACGCGTAACGACCTCGGTGCGCACGGACTGCCGCTGCTGGGCTTTGCCGACTGGAATGATCCCGGCAACTTGCCCACCGGCGCAGAGTCACTTTTTACGGCCTTTCTTTATGGTACGGCGCTGCAAGAGCTCGTCGCGTTGGCCAGACACCTGGGCGACGGCGAATTGCAAAAAAGATACGAACAATACTATTCCGAGATGGAGAAAACGGTCAACGAGCAAGCCTGGGATGGCGCGTGGTACGTGCGTTATTTTGATTGGAACGGCCATCCTATCGGTTCGCAAAGCAACAAAGAGGGGCAAATCTATACCAATGCCCAATCCTGGGCCATCATCTCTAATTTTGCCACGCCGGAACGTGCTAAACTGGCGCTGGATGCGGTCAACACGCGATTGAACACAGCCAAAGGCATCAAATTGAGCACCCCCGGTTACGACGGCTTTGATCCGGCCAAAGGCGGCGTGACCACCTATCCACCCGGCGCCAAAGAGAACGGCGGCATTTTCCTGCATGCCAATCCCTGGGTGATGATCGCCGAGACCATCGTCGGCAACGGCGATCGCGCATTCGAGTATTACAACCAGATCAACCCCACGGCCAAAAACGACTGCATCAATGAATTTGAATGCGAACCGTATGCCTATCCGCAAAATATCCTGGGGGACGAGCACCCGCAATTTGGATTGGCGCGCAATAGCTGGCTGAGCGGCACAGCGTCGTGGTGTTACCAGGCAGCCACCCAATTCATCCTGGGAACAAGGCCGACCTATGATGGACTAAAAATCGATCCCTGCATCCCCGCGGCTTGGGATAGCTTTCGGGTTACGCGTACGTTCAGGGACGCGACCTATGAGATCGAGGTACAAAACCCAGATCGAGTGTGCAAGGGCGTCAAGTCGGTGCTCGTCGACAACACGCCGGTCGACGGCCAGATCTTGCCCATTTTCCAGGACGGCAAGACACACCAGATCCAGGTCGTGATGGGGTAGGCGGATATGACAGGCAGCATGCCCGAACAGTTTCGTCCCTCCGGCGAGCACTGGAATCAGTATGTGCTGGGCGGCGGCGCGTTGGAGCAAACCGAGAATAGTTTGAGATTTGTTACCGTCGACGCCTCTTCAGAACGGCTGGCCGAAGCCCAGATCGATGACTATCACACATTGGCCCGCCGCCGTTTTTTGTGGCAGCCCCCGCTGACGTTGACCGTGCGCGCCCGTTTTTCACACGGCGAGAGCATGCTGCGCGGCACGGCCGGATTCGGGTTCTGGAACGATCCCTTTATGATGACCGGCAAACGCTGGCCTACGCTGCCGCGCGCGCTGTGGTTCTTTTACGCTTCCCAACCATCAAATATGAAACTGGACGTCGACGTGGCCGGCTATGGCTGGAAAGCGGCGACAATCGACGCGCTGCGCCTGCCCTTTTTTCTGCTGGCACCGCTGGCCCCAGTAGCCGTTCCGTTGATGAACGTCCGCCTGCTGTATCGCGCCTTGTGGCCGGCAGGACAGCGGGCCATTGGCGTACGAGAAGCGACTGTCAAAACCGAGATGACGGACTGGCACACTTACAGCCTGGAATGGCGCGTTCGGACAGTACTTTTTTGCGTCGATGGCACGCTTGTTCTGGAAAGCGACAGATCGCCCCGGGGACCGTTGGGATGTGTGATCTGGCTCGACAACCAATATATGGTCGTCACACCGTGGGGCAGGTTCGGGTACGGGCGGTTGGACGCACCGGGCAAACAGTGGATGGACGTGGATCGGCTAACCATCGAAAGGCGCGCCTGACACAAACCTACGTCTTCCGCCGGATCGACGCCAGCAACCGTGGCAGCAGCGCCGGATGCGCCGCCACGACCGGCTCTGGAATCTGCCGCCCGTCGAGCAGCTCGACCCAGTCGACGGCGCGTCCGGACAGGTACGTGATTTCTGCGCCCAAGCGCTGCAAGATGGCAGAGCCGGCAGCGATATCCCAGATCGCTGCCCGTTCGCAAAACGCACCCAGCGCCGAACCACGCGCGGTATAGACCATATTTGCCGCCAGCGTGCCCAGCGCGCGCGTGCGCTTGACGTCGATCTGGTAGGACCAGTGCGTGCTCGAAGAGATCGCCAGAAAAGATTGGTCGTCCCATTCGCTGCGCAACGTTTCGAACAGGCGATGGCCGTTACAGATCACATCACCAGCGTTGTCAATGTACGTACAGTCGTCCAGCAGCGGCATATAAAACAGGCCAAAGTGTGGCCGGCCCCGGTGCAATACGCCGATCGAAACGCCCCAACAAGGCAGCCCTTGCACAAAAGCCCGCGTGCCGTCGATGGGATCGATGGCCCACAGGACTTCTGCGTCCTGGGAACCGCTGCGCGCGCCTTCTTCCCCGATCAAAGCGTGATTGGGGTATGCAGATTGAATGCGTTCACTCAAAAACGTCTCGATCTCACGATCGGCCTGGGTCACAAATGTATGATCGGCTTTGAAACTGGCCTCGATGTTGTTAAAATGTCCAAGAGCGATTTTGCCCGTCTGTTCGGCCCACACCTTGACCTGAGCGGCGTCGACAATAGAACTCACAACCATCTTGTCCTTTCCAGAAGGAGAATGCAAAGAATTATGAAAACGGTCTTTCTGCTACGACACGCCAAATCAAAACAGGATCTCGCTTACGCAACGGATTTCGAGCGGCCCCTGGCCAAGCGCGGCAAACAAGACGCAGAACGGCTGGGCGCGTGGATGGCCACAGAGGATCTTGTACCCGACCTGGTGATCAGCTCGCCGGCCAAGAGAGCCAAACAAACGACCCAACGCTGTACCGAAGCCGCCGATTATCAGGGCGAGATTCGCTTTGACGAGACGCTGTATTGCAACGGTGAGGATGCCTACCTGGTCACGCTGGAACGATTGGATGACACCGTCCAGTCAGTGATGCTGGTCGGTCACAATCCCGATATATCGATCGCGGTCGAAATGCTGAGCGGCCAATCCAACCGGATGCCCACCGCCGCACTGGCCCGGATCGATCTGGCGATCGTGCGCTGGTCGGCACTGATGGAAAAAGGTGTGCCGGGGAAACTGGCCTGGGTGCAGTTGCCACACGAGCTTGATACACCCACCTAGCCGGCCTATCCCAGTTGTGGAAGGCACTCTGGCGACTGACGCGCCTGGCGTCACTGCTGCATCTGCGGATCCAGCGCGTCGCGCAGACCATCGCCGAGCAGGTTAAAGCCCAACACACTGAGCATAATCGCCATCCCGGGGAAAAACACCATGTGCGGCGTTTGGCGCAGGAAAGGAACGCCGTCGCTGATCATCACCCCCCATTCGGGGGCGGGAGGTTGGGCACCAAGACCCAAAAAACCCAGCGCAGCAGCCGTCAAAATGGCCCCGCCAATCCCCAT
>JAFGJF010000032.1 GCA_016929205.1 Anaerolineae bacterium | reverse complement strand
TCTCCTCCAAGTAAGTGGTTGTGGTAGACTTACTTTACCTGGATTGAGCGTGCCAGTCAACTTCCCAAAAATGTAGGGTGGCTAGACTTCCTATTTGACCTTTGCACCAATTTGGATATAATCCAGGGTGTTGCGGGAGTAGCGCAATGGTAGCGCATCGGCCTTCCAAGCCGTGAGTTGCGAGTTCGAGTCTCGTCTCCCGCTCTTTTTGTGCCACAAGACGGCCGGTTCTGGGCACAAATCTATGATAATTGTGTTGGTCTGATTGTGCGAGACGCAAAGGCGTGACACTCTTTTTTTTGGGGGGGCAGTACAGTCATTCCGGCCCAACGTCTCAGCAAAGAAGCTATTGGCAGTGCCGCCAATAGCTTTTGTTTTGCAATGTTGCCAGGGATCGAGAGGATATGATTGAGCTATGTCTATCGCGTACGCTGCACCCACCATCATCAGTAACCTGCACACCCACACCTATCGCTGCAAACATGCCGCCGGCAACGTGAACGATTATTGCCGGGCGGCGATCGATCGCGGGATGACCATACTCGGTTTCTCCGATCATACCGCCCTGCCGGACAACCGTTGGCCCGGAATCCGGATGGATTTCTCTGAACTGCGCGCCTACAATCGGGATGTCGACATTGGCCGGCAGAGATTTCCTGAACTCACGATCCTCAAGGGTATGGAATGTGAGTACGCTGCCGAATACGTCGCTTATTATCGCGACACCTTGTTGGGAGAATTGGGTTTTGATTACCTTGTCGGTGCGGCGCACTGCTTCCCATATCGAGACGAATGGGTGAATGTCTACGGCGGGACACGGGATGTGCCGACGCTGCGAGCATATGCCGATTATCTGATCGCCTTGATGGCGTCAGGCCTGTTTGCCTTTGTCGCTCATCCAGACCTCTTTGGCAATGCCTATTTGTGTTGGGATGCCAACGCCACGGCCTGCGCGCGGGACATTCTCCAGGCCGCCGAGGCATTACGAATACCGCTTGAAGTCAATGGCTATGGTTTGCGCAAACCCAAGATCGATACGCCTGAAGGTTCCCGGTCCAAGTATCCCTGGCTGCCGTTTTGGGAGCTGGCTGCTGAATACGAGATCTCGGTCGTTGTCAACTCGGATGCTCACCGGCCGGAGGATGTGATGGCAAGCATAGCCGAAGGGTTATCGATTGTCGAGGCCTGCCACCTTGCGCTGGCCGATATGGCCTGGCTGCAGCCGTCATATCGCGTTCAGCCTGGATGGTGCGTGCAAGCGATGCAACGATGATCGTGTCACTTTTGAACCGTCTACGAACCGAACCCCGGACGCGGATCGTCGCTTTTGGCTCGTCCAATACCGAGCGGCGTATCCACGGATTGCACTGGTTTGACTGGTTGGACCTGGCAATCAAACAGACTTTTGGCCGTGTCCATCACTGCATCAATGCCGGGTTAGGCGGCGACACCACGCGCGGCCTGCTGAAGCGATTCGATGATGACGTGGCTTTGTACCAGCCGCACGCCGTCCTGGTCACCATCGGCGGCAATGACTCCAATCCTGCTTCGGGGATTGACGATCGCGAGTTCGTCACCAATCTGCTCCGGCTCGAGGGCCGGATTCGCGCCCTCGGGGCGGTGGCCATATTCCAGACCTACTATAGCGCCGACGTGGATGCGATGGCGACGGAGCACGGCAGCGCGTTTTTGCGCTTTATGGATCTTGTCCGTGAAACGGCGGAAACGACGGGATCGTATCTGGTCGACCATCACCGGCGGTGGGAGCGGTTAAGAGGAAACGACGTGGAACAGTACCGTCAATTGATGCTCGATCCCTTGCACGTCAATCCTCTTGGCAATATGGTGCTTGGGTTCGATCTGTCGCGCCATTTTCAAGCCCGGTTGCAAGAAGCGCAACTGGTTTGCTGCGCGGAAGGGGTGCGTATCCAACAAGTGCTGGATGCGCTCGAGGCGGCGTCGGACCCGGCGACCTGACCCGGCCCGGTTATGCCGGAATCCGTGCCGCGATGTTGGCGCTCAATATGTCCGAGATCTTGCCCTTGGCCGATTCCAGATTGCCTCCCTCAGAGACCGCGACCTCGCTGGATAAAACGTCAATGCTGCGCTGGTAGAGGCGTCGGCCTTCGGTGGTCAGAGTGCGCACTGTGTCATTTTTCCAGGCCAGATCGCGCATGGCTTCTGCAACGTGCCGTGGATCGCCGCTATCCAACTTGCGCTCGATCAATTCGTATCGTTCGGTGTGGTCGGTCGGCAGCATTTGTGGTGTGTCCTGCAAGACGCGCCACACCTGGTCGAGTTGTCCTTCGGGGATCGGCTGTCTCAGCTCGCCCTTTTCGGCATCCTGGATCGACACCCAGACGCGCGTTCCTGTGCCGTCGAGCAATTCAATGGCATAGTATTTTTTATTGCTGCCCAGGCACTGCAGCTTTTCAATATCCACAATTTGACCTGCGCCGCGGTGAGCGTGCACAATCGTATCACCAACCTGAAACATTGTTTTGCATCCTCCTTATTGCGGTCGCCACAAAGGGCGCTGCCAAGTCATTCCACTTTTTCCGATTCTGGCTGTTCTGACAACTGGGCCAGCATACGCTCCAACCACGCCAATTCGGCACTGGCTGTCGCCAGGCCATATTCGATTGCCATGCGCTGGCCCTGGTTGACGCGCTCGCCCAGGTCTTCAAGTATGGGTTCGAGCGCCGCATAATGGGCAGCAACCGCTTCGTGTCGCCGTTCCAACAGCCTGGACAACCGGTCTTGGGCCAGGTTTCCCACCAGAATCAACTCAATCACAAACGATTTGACGTTTGTTCGTGACTTGGTCGGTTGCGCCACCCACTCGTGCAGCGCTTCGCGCCCGGCGTCGGTGATGCTGTAGATTTTGCGTATCCGTTGGCTGGCCTGGGACGTCGTTTCGACCGTTACCAGCCCATCACCCAACAGAGCGTGCAGCGCGGGATAAATCGCCCCAAAACTGGGGTTTCCCATCAGCCATCCCAGGCTTTTCAGAAAGCGCTGGATGTCATAGCCCGACATCGATTGTTCAGCCAGCAGGCCCAGGATAAAGTAACGGAAATTTGCTGCGACACCAGCCATGATAGCCTCTTGTGTATATATCAGATTGGTATATTATACTCGTTGTTGGCGAAAGAATCAAATTGTAACCTGGCTGATTGGCTTGGAACAGGGGTGTTTTCTACGCCAAGTGCGCCAGTCTTCTTGCCTGTTTGGAATGTTTCAGCCAGACAAACGGTTCGCTCACTTGAATAGGGGCAAAAAATCTTGTTGCAGGTCGAGCATTTCATCGAGCATTTTTTCAGCTTCGAGGATGCTGTTAACTGCCGGGTCCAGGAGCAGCGCCTGGAGTAGCAGGTTCTTGGACCGGGTGCGCCAGGCCTCCGTGATCAGTCGTTGGATCGATAGCTGGGTACGGATGAATACGGCCTGTGCTTCAACGATCGAGCCGACAGAGATGGGGTGAACGCCCTTGCCATCGCAAAAAGCAGGCACTTCGACCACAGCAGTGTGCGGCAGGTTTGCGATGTACCCATCGCTGTTTAGAACGTTGACCGCATCGCGACGGCAGTGACGATTCAACTCGATGTCGCAGATGATTGGCACCGCCAGTTCGCCAGAGCGATGCAAGGCACGGTCGTCCAATGGCGAGCCATCGAGATAGCTGTCCAACTCAAAACGAGGGCCGGGTTGTGTGCGCTCGATGGGACGGCTCTCTAGGCCGTAGGGCCACCTGCCGTTGGTGAATTCGGCCCCAAAGCTCACGTATTCGCCAATGTGATCGTCCGAACGGTAGGTGAGCCAGCCAAAGATGTCGATAAACTTTTTCCACACGGACGGTGGGAGGCTGTCGTCGTTTCGCAGTTTTTCCAGCAGCCCGGGCAACAGATCCTGGCCCGTTTCCTTGTCGATGGCCTTCAGGATGGCATAAAAGTGATTCATTCCGGCCGACGTCACTTCGAGCTGTTCGATCGGGATCTGCAGATAGGCCGAGATAAAGCTGATTGCCGAGAACACACCGTGGCACAAGCCGACGGCGTTGACTTGAGTCAGGTGCAGGATCGCGTCCAGCACGCGTGCTTCCGGGTTGGTAAAGTTGAGCACAAGTGCGTCCGGGCAAAGTCGTTCGATGTCGCGGCAAATGGGCATCACCAGGTTCAGACTGCGTAAAGCGTGAAAGAGTGCGCCAGGACCGCCGTTTTCACCCAATGGATGCCGGAAGCCATGACTGAGCGGCACACGGAAATCCTGTTCCCACAAAGGGTAGCGGTGGATCGATACGGCGATCAGCACATAGGACGCGCCGGGCAGGGCCACGGTGCGGTCCGTCGTGGCCTGGATCGTGATATCTGTACCGGTGTGAGCCTTGACGCGTTCCGCAAAGCGGCGCATTTTTTCCAGCGCTTCTTGATCGATGTCGACCAGCCATAATGTCAGGTCCTTGCCGCGCAGCTCGTCCGTGTGCAGGAAATCGACGATCATACCCCGGCCAAAGGATTGACTCGCTGCACCAATGATCACGATTTTGAGCATTGTATTCCTCCCCAAAAAACGGCACTCAACTTAGGTTGGGATGCCGGGTAACGTAAACCAGAAAACACTGCCCTGGCCTGCTTGGCTTTTGACGCCGACCTCTCCATTTAGTCGTTCGGCGATGCGCCGCACGATCGACAGCCCCAATCCATGGCCGTCGGCGCGCGTACGGTGTAGCCGCGTGAACTGGGCAAAGAGCAGCACTTGCTCTTTTTTGTCCAACCCTGGGCCGTTGTCGCGCACCCAAAAGCGGATCGATGGCACGCCGCCCGAGGTGAACGCCTTTGCACCCAGTTGAACAGAGGGTGGTTTGCCGCCGTATTTAATGGCGTTGCTGATATAGTTGACCCAGATCTCTTCAACCCATGGCCCATAGCCTATGGCTATCGGCCATTCGTCCGGTATGCTAATCTTGGCCCGAGAAGCGGCGATCATATCGCTCAGACACTGCTGCGCGCTGGTAACAATTTCGCCCATATTCAGCGCTTCCATATCCATCGTCTCTGTCTGGCGTACGTTGGCCAGCAGCAGCAGCTCGTCGATGATGTTTGATGCCTTGCGCCCCGCTTGCGCGATCAAGTGCAGGTGCTGGCGGGCTTGCTCGGGTTCGATTTCTTTATAGTACGCTTCCAGCATCTCGCTGTATCCGACGACGATGCCCAGCGGGTTTTTCAGGTCGTGGGCCACGGTGTGGGCAAAGGCATCCAGTTCTGCCACCTGATCCTGCAGGTTCTTTTGCAAGTTGCGGATCGTCATGTGGGCGTCGACCCGGGCCAGGACTTCTTCCAGGCGGAACGGCTTGGTGATGTAATCCACCCCGCCCACGGTAAAGGCCTTGATCTTGTCCTGCGCTTCGTTTCGGGCACTGATGAAAATGACCGGGATGTCACGAGTGCGCTCGCTCGCTTTGAGGCGCTGGCAGACCTGGTATCCATCCATGCCGGGCATCGATACGTCAAGCAGGATCAGATCGGGTAGGACGGCCTGGACGGCTTTTAATGCGCTTTCTCCGCTGGCGGCTGGCTGCACTCGATAGCCGTTTGTGCTCAGCATGGATGTCAATATCTTGAGGCTTGAGGGCCGGTCATCGACGACAAGAATGTGTCCCTTGCTAGATAGAGTTTGCGTCATGCACGATCTCCTGATAGTCTGTCCCTATTCTACCATGAGCGCAAGCGGAGGGCAAGGTTGAGAGGCCAAAAAAGGTTTTTGACAACACACAAATCGTGTGCTATGCTTGGATATCAAGACTAAATAATAGGAGACAACTGATGCACCTCGAACGTGTGATCCTTCATCCAGAGACTTTTCCTACTGGGGACTGTTATCCCTTTAACCTGCCCGTCTTTCACGACACCGAATGTGTCCTATTCAGCAAGCCGGTCACTTTGTTTGTCGGGGAAAATGGCACCGGCAAATCGACGCTGCTCGAAGCGCTGGCCCATCGCTGCCAGATCCACATCTGGCGCGAACTCGAGCGGCTGCGCTTTGAGGTCAATCCCTATGAGAAACGGTTTTGCGACCATATCTCGGTCGAGTGGGCGAACGGCCGCGTGCCCGGGTCGTATTTCGGCTCTGAAACATTCAAGGATTTCGCTCAGATCCTGGACGAATGGGCCGCTGCCGATCCCGGCCAACTCAAGTATTTTGGCGGCAGATCCTTGGTTACCCAATCCCATGGCCAATCCTTGATGTCTTATTTTGAGTCGCGCTACAAGATCAAAGGACTCTATTTGCTCGACGAGCCAGAGACGGCCTTGTCGCCCAAAAGTCAACTCAAACTGCTCGATATCCTGACCCGGATGGGGCGTGCGGGCCATGCCCAGTTTATCGTTGCGACCCATTCGCCGATCTTGCTGGCCTGCCCCGGTGCGACGATCTATAGCTTTGACCGCAGCCCGATCGAACCGGTAGGCTATGAAGAGACGTCTCACTATCAAATCTATGCCGGGTTTATGAAGGACCGGGAGCAGTACCTCGCCGGGCTTTGATGGGACCGAGTAAATTGTAATGATCCGTGCGGCGTTGCGCGGCCGGTTGATCGCTGTATTGGTGACGGATGAAGCGAATGCAAGGCTGTTGTCCGCAGGAGAGTAGACGTAATGGCAAACACGTTACTGGGCATGGACTATGGCACAGGCGGAGCCAAAGCCTGTATCATCGATGATCAGGGAGAAGTGCTGGGCTTTGCATTTCGCGAATATCCCTTTTTCCACGACAAGCCCGGCTGGTCGGAGCACGATCCGGCATTGTACTGGCGAATTGCCTGCGACATGATCCGGGAAGCGCTGGCTGAAGCCAGGGTCGACCCTGCCGAGATTCGCGGCATTGCTGTGTCGTCGGCCCTGCCTTCGATGGTGATGGTCGACCGTGACCACAACCCCATCCACCGCGCCTACAACCTGCTCGATCGCCGGGCGACCCGGCAGGTGGCGTGGCTCAAGGAGAACGTGGGTGAGGATCGCATTTTTGAAATCTCGGGCAACCGCTTGGAAGATCATCCCACGATCGTCAACCTGCTCTGGGAGCGGGATAATCGCCCCGAATCGTACAAAACGATCTGGAAGGCGCTGACTATCGATGGCTTCATCTCGCTCAAGCTCACCGGCAAGGCGACGCTAAACGTCTCGGCTGGCGGGTTCTACGGCGTGGCCTACAATCTGCGCACCCTGGCGTTTGACACCGCGATGCTCGATGCCGTTGGCATGTCGCTTGACTTGATGCCCGATCTGTTCGAGTGCACCGACATCATTGGCGTGGTGACGCCGATGGCGGCCGAGCAGACCGGGCTGGTGGCGGGCATCCCCGTCGCCGCCGGACAGGTCGATTGCAACGCCGGCTACCTTGGCGCTGGCTCGACGGAAGAGGGCGATATTCAGTGCAACCTGGGCACGGTGGGCAACTTGGGCCTGATCTACAAGGACGTCGAATTCAGCTTTTCGGACATCGGCCGCCTGATGATCAACTTTCCTTACACGGTCAATTCGCGCCAAACCTATATCACCGTGCCAACGACGATGACCGGCGGCCAGTCGATCCGCTACCTGCGCGACCAGTTTTCCCAATACGAGGTCGAGGTCGAGCGCGTGTTGGGCGTGTCGTCCTACGATCTGCTCAACCTCGAGGCAGCCAAGGTGCCGCTGGGCAGCGAAGGATTGATTATTCTGCCCTTCTTGATGGGCGAGCGCACGCCGATCTGGGACGTCTATTCGCGCGGCGTGGTTTTTGGCCTGTCGATGAACCACACCAAGGGACATTTGGTCCGGGCGATGATGGAAGCCGTAGCCTATGCGATGTATGATTCCTTTCGCCTGCTCCAGGAGGCTGGACTCAAGATCGAGCTACCGTTGATCATGAACGAAGGTGGCGCGGTGAGTACGCTGTGGCGGCAGATCATCACCGATCTCTTTAACGTGCCCATCGTGCTCGTCAAGCGGCGCACCGGCGCGCCCTTTGGGGACGCCATTTTGGCCGGCGTGGCGACAGGCGTGTTTCCCGATTTCAGCGTGGCCAAAGCGTGGGCCCAATACGTCGAGCCGATGGAGCCAAATGCGGCCAATCACGAACGGTATATGGACTATTTTATGCTGTACAAGCGCATCTATGAGCACGTCAAGGCGGATTTTGTGGATCTGGCGCGGTTGCGGGGCCAAGTATAGTCGTTCCTCTGGCCAATAATACGGATTGTGAAATGACTCAAGATGTTTCTGATACATCTCAAAAGAAATATGGATGCGGGTTCTTTGCCGTCTTTTTCCTTCGGCTTTGTCCGACTACCTGGTTTCCCGACGCCGACGCCCTATGTCTATGAGATTGGCAGCGTGGCAGTTTCTTCAGATGGCAGTGTGTGGTTTGGGTTCGGCTCAGACGAAATAATGGCGCGATGTATTCCTATCAGTGACGATCTTGGGTTGCTCCGAAGATGAGGCTTAGAGCGATGAAAAAAGTGCTCCCCAGTGCCACATGCACCCCAGCGAGAGAGGTGATTGACACCTACACATGTGTAGGTGTATAATTGAGATGGAGGTGAGTTATGAGTACATTGCATCGTGCACAGATTTTACTTGAATCAGAGCAACACCAAGCCCTGACCCGAATCGCGCGACAGCAAGGGTGTAGCCTTTCCGAGTTGGTACGCGAGATCGTGAGGGAGCATCTGGCTCATCAAAGTAAAGAATTGCAGCTAAAACGCGAATTAGAAGCTCTGGACGCACTGACTCGAGTCCGCCGCCAGATTCATGAAACGCACGGTTTCTACTCGGCCGATCTGATCGCCGAGGCACGAGAGGAACGAGTGCAGGATATGGAGCGAGTATGGAGCGACCGGGCGTGAATATCGTCGTTGATGCGAATGTGGTGGCGGCGCTTGTCTTGTCATTGCCTTATTCCGATCAAGTTGCCAGCAAGATGCTCGCCTGGAAACAAGTTGATGTCACCTTGTTGGCACCATTTTTGCTCGAATATGAGGTGAGCACGGCGCTGCGGCGCGCCGTGGTTGCTGGATTGCTTGAAGCAGAGGTTGCGATGCAAATGCTTGACCATGTGCTTGCATTGAACATTCAATGTCTGCATCCTACGTTTGACTTGCACCGGCGGGCGATGTGGTGGGCTGCACAGTTGGGGTATAACAAAACCTACGATGCGCATTATCTGGCTGCGGCGGAGCAGATGCAGGCTGAACTTTGGACGGCGGATCGGAGGTTGGTCAATGCTGCACGGCAGCTTGATATAGATTGGGTAAAGTGGATTGGAGAATAAAGGCAAATATGGAAATTTATGAACGGTTACAACAACTTGAATCTTGTGGCAAGCCGATCCGCGTCGGCCTGATCGGCTGCGGGCACATGGGATCGGGCATGGTCCACGTCACCCACCAGATGGCAGGGATGGATGTCGTCGCCATCTCGGACATCGCTCCGGCGCGGGCGTTGGAGACGCTCAAGAAATTGGGTCTGGATGAGTCGGACATCCGTATCACCAACGATCGCGGTCAGGCTGAGGATGCCCTGCGCGCCGGAAAACGTGTGCTCAGTGAGGATGCCGTCATGGTCGCCCAATTGGATACGGTGGATGCTGTCGTCGAGGCCACCGGTCTGACCGAGACCGGCGCGCGCGTGGCCTGGACGGGGATCATGAACGCCAAGCATGTGATCATGCTCAACGTCGAAACCGACGTTACTGTGGGGCCGCTACTCTACCGGTTGGCGCAAAAGGCGGGCTGCGTGTACACTGCCGCTTCGGGCGACGAGCCGGGGGTATGCAAGATGCTCTATAATTTCGCCGGCTCACTGGGGTTCGAGATCGTGTGCCTGGGCAAGGGCAAGAATAATCTCATCGATTTTGACGCCACGCCAGACAACTGCCGCGAGGAGGCCGAGCGCCGGGGCATGAACCCCAAGATGCTGGCCGCCTTTAAAGATGGTTCCAAGACCATGGTCGAGCTGGCGGCCATGTCCAACGCCACCGGCCTCGTGCCCGATGTGCCCGGCATGCACGGTGCCAAGGCCGACGTCGATCGACTGAACAAGGTCTTTGTTCCACAGCAAGATGGCGGCGTGCTCTCCCAGTCCGGTTGTGTCGACTATTCGACCGGCAAGGTTGCGCCCGGCGTCTTTGCCGTTATCACCTCGCCCGACGGGCGCATCCGCGCCGATTTAAAGTTCTTGTCGATGGGCGACGGGCCATATTATACTCTCTATCGTCCCTATCATCTCTGCAATGTTGAGACGCCGATCTCGATCGCCGAAGCGGTGCTCTATGGCGAGGCGACGATCGTGTCCAAGCACATGGTTTCCGAGGTCTGCGCCCTGGCCAAGCGCGATCTGCAGCCGGGCACCGTGGTCGGCGAGATCGGCATGGCCGACTTTTTCGGGCGGACCTACCAATACGCCGAGGCGCAGGCCCAACAGGCGATCCCGCTGGGCCTGGTGCCGGGTGGCAAGGTCCTCAAGCCCATTTCCAAGGGTGAGCTGCTGACTGTGGACAACTTTGCGCCCGATACAACCAAATTCGTCCATATGCTGCGCAAGATGCAGGACCAACAGCTTGCGATGGAGATGTGATCCTGGCGGAGGATGAAACGTGAACGTTGAACACACCAAACCGGACCTGGCTGCCCGCGCTCGGGCGATCGTCGAACGCGAGGCACGGGCCGTGGGTGCGCTGGTCGATCAGTTCGACGACCGCCTGGACGAGGTCGTGTCCTTGCTGCTAACCTGCGAGGGACACGTCTTGGTCGCCGGGGCCGGCACTTCGCATGCCATGGCCCAGCGTTTTGCTCATTTGCTTTCTTGCTGCGGCACCCCCGCGCTGTGCATCAACGCCGCCGACTGCCTGCACGGTGGGTCCGGCGCGATCACGGCGGATGACGTGGTCTATGTCATCTCCAAAGGCGGAAAAAGCGCCGAGATCAACCGGTTTGTCGAGATCGCCCGCCAGCGCGGGGCCAAGATCGTCGCCCAGACCGAGGCCCCCGATTCACCATTGGGGCGGATGAGCGACGCCGTGTTTCACATCAAGACCATGGGCGATGTCGATCCTTATGGTTTGATCGCCACCGGCAGTTCGCTGGTCAACGGCGCGGCGGGCGATGTATTGTGCGTCTTGCTGCTCGAAGCGCGGGGGTATTCGCGGGATGAATTTGGGATGACTCATCCCGGTGGGGCGGTAGGAGAGATGGTATGAAAGCGCTGATCACATCCGAACGCGTGCCAGGTACGGAGACGCTGTGCATCGAGCAATACTTTGTCGGTACCAAGGGCGGCGATGCGCTCGTGCTCGAGATCGTCAATGAGGCCAGCAGTGAACGTGTGTCGCTGCCGGTCGAGGACGCGCAGCACCTGGCACGTGCCTTGAGCCAAATCGCCTCGGAAGAAATGGGCTAGACGATCGTCGCGCTTGTTTCTGTTGTGAATGAAATGACTCGCAGTCTCCAAAAGTGATTTTTGTCACTGGCAACCGTAAGACCACGCGGTCCAACGTTGTCAGAACAATAAAAGGAGACACAACATGGCAAATCAACTGTCCAGGCGAGCCTTTCTTGCCTCACTGGGGGCAGCCGTTTTTCTGAACGCATGCAATGCCGCGGCGGCAGGCACGCTTCCTACAAGCGGTACGGCCAAAGCCAAGTACTATGCACCGCCGCTGAGTCCGGACGCGATCGATGGCACCGAGGATATTCGCAGCGAAGAGGAATGGCGTGAGCTGCTCTCACCGCTTCAGTACCGGGTGATGCGCGAACAGGGCACCGAGCGCGCTTTTACCGGCGAATACGATGGTTTCAAGGGCCAGGGCATCTATCACTGCGCGGCCTGTGGCAACCCGCTGTTCAGCTCGGATGCCAAGTACGACTCGGGCACGGGATGGCCCAGCTACTGGCAGCCCCTCTCACCGGACTACGTAAGGGAGCAGGCCGACCTTGCGTTTGGCCTGCTGGGTACCGAGGTGGTGTGCGCCCGCTGCGGATCGCATCTGGGGCACGTATTCAACGACGGGCCACCGCCGACCGGGCTGCGTTACTGTATGAACTCGATCGCTCTGCACTTTGAGCCCAGCGTGTGAACGGACCCACGTGTTCCTGTACCAGGATAGCATAACTTACCTTGACCCAACAATGCCACCTGATATACAATAGAAGAGGCGAACGCGGCCTGTTCGCAGCATCTACACGTTTCTCCATTCCAGGTTTCGCGATAACGGCGACCGTGCAGAGAAAACAAAAAATGCAATCGTTCAATGACCGGGGTCGGGATCTGGCCCAACCTCTAGCGCTCTGATCCCGACTCTGGATGCTGCCACGATCTCTATGATCATCGGACACAACTCTACCAGGTAAGGAAAGTGCCATGACCGAACACGTCGATACCCTGATCGTCCACGCCTATCTCTTTACCATGCGCGGTCAAGGCGTGGGCTATGTCGCCGACGGCGCGGTGGCGGTCAAAGATGGCTGCATCGCTGCTGTGGGCGCGACCGACGAGCTGTCTGCCTATTTCCGGGCCGCCGAAATCATCGATGCCGGCAACTGCGCCGTGCTGCCCGGACTGATCGACGCCCATATGCACACCCCGCTGTCCATCGTCCGAGGTGTGGCCCAGGACGTTCAACACTGGATGCAGCAGGCACTGGCGCCCTATTCACGACATATCACGCCGGAGGCGGCGCTGGCAGGCAGCCAACTCAACGTCCTCGAAGCGCTCAAGGCCGGCACGACGACCTTTGTCGACTATACCCGGCCCATCGCCGGCTGGGCCGAGTTTTTTAACCAGGTCGGCGTCCGTGCCCGCCTGACGCCGACGATCAATGCCCTGCCATCCGGCGGCATGGCCGGCTGGAAAGTTGGCGCTCTCTACCCCTTGGACGAAGCGGCAGGTCAAAAATCACTCGCGGATGCCGTTGCCTTTGCCCGCGATTGGCACGGCAAATCGAATGGACGGATCACGGTCATGCTCGGCCCCCAGGCGCCCGATATGATCTCCCGCGAACAGCTCTTGCAGGTCAAGCAAGTGGCCGAACGCGAGGGACTGATGATCCACATGCACGTCGCCCAGGGTGACCGCGAGATCGACCAGATGCTCAAGCGCTACGAGCAGCGTACGCCGGCTTACCTGGACGAGATCGGCTACCTGGACGAGCAGCTTTTGGCCGTGCACCTCACCGAGGCCAGCGACGAGGAAGCGGCGTTGATCGCCCGGCGCGGAGCGCGCATGGCGCTTTGCTCGGGCAGCATTGGGATCATCGACGGGATTGTGCCCCCTGCGCACGCTTTCAGGCAGGTGGGTGGCCTGGTGGCCTTGGGTTCCGATCAAGCCTGCGGCAACAACTGCAACAATGTTTTTAACGAGATGAAGCTTACAGCCCTGTTCAACAAGATCAAATACCGCGATCCGACGGTGATGCCAGCCTGGGAAGTGCTGCGTATGGCGACAATCGAGGGGGCGCAAGCGATTGGTCTGGGGGATGAGATCGGATCGCTGGAGGTGGGCAAACAAGCTGACCTGATCCTGGTCGACTTGACTGCACTTAACCTGTCGCCGGTGCTTGAAGCGCCGATCCGCAACATTGTGCCCAACCTGGTCTATGCCGGCAGCGGGCACGAGGTCAAGATGGTGCTCGTGGCTGGCAAGGTGCTAGTGAACGATGGCGAGGTGCTTGCTGCTGATGAGAGTGCTATCCGTGCTGAAGCACAAGCTCAAGCAGAGGCACTTGCCCGGCGTGTGGCAGCCGATCCAGTCCATAAGGGAATGGCATTGCTGGAGGCGATGGAGGACGGTCAACTGTAGACGGAAGCGAGCCCATTATTCCAATGGGATGCTCAGACAAGAGTTTCCCGATTGACGATTCCATATGTTGCTCGTATAATGGAGGTACATAACTTTAGGTCAGGATTGGGCGAAGGAAAACGACGATGGAAGCAATTCGAGTTGAGAAAATTGTTCGAGATGGTCAAATCACCATCAAAGATTTGCCCTACAAAGAAGGCCAGGTTGTGGAAGTGATTCTGCTGGCTCAGCCCCAAGAAACGATGCCTCATCCTCGCTTGACCGTGCGCCAGTTGTGACAATCAGGACTCATTGGCTTGTGGCAGGATCGTGTCGATATTCAAGACGGTGCAATCTATGTCCGGCAGTTGAGAGAGCAAGCACAAAACCGTGGAGACGTCAGCTATGATCCTACTGGATAGCGATGTGATGATCGATTTGCTCCGCCAATATCCACCTGCAGCCAAGTGGTTTGACACACTCGATGAGGATGAAGAGCTTTTGCTACCAGGGTATGTGGTGACGATTCTCTTCGTTAGCCATATAATGGAATAGAAATACGCGTTCTGAAACCGAGACGACGTGAGAGGAAAGGATCATGGAAGCCGTCAGCGTCGAGCACGATGTCTTGAATGTAACCCAAAAGTGCAAGCGGATTCTTGAAGGCTATTATGGGGATCGATTCCAGGGGCTTGTTCTCTACGGTTCGGTTGCTCGCGAGCAAGCCGAGCCATCAAGTGACATCGATCTGCTCGTGCTTTTGGGCCAGCCATTCGACTTTTTTCAGGAATTGCGACAGATCGTCGATCTGCTGTATGACGTACGTACAGCTAGAATCGGAACAGCTCATTTCAGCCAAGCCCGCTGCGGTGGAACGATTTAACCGAGGTGATATCCAACTGTATCGTAATGCACGACGGGAAGGGCGGTTTGTGGTGTGACCTTCAAGTATGCCGACGAGATAGACGCCAACTGGGCGAGAGCACAACTGTCGTTAGCAGCGGCTCGCGAGCTGGTATCAAGCGCATACTATGACTTTGTGGCCTCACGCGCTTACTATGCGGCGTTTTACGCAGCAACGGCTTTACTCTTGAGCGAAGAGCTGACCTTTAGCAAGCACAGTGGCGTCATTGCCAGCATCCACCGAAAGTTTGTAAAAACAGGGCGTTTGGATGCACAGCACGGCAAGAATCTAAACTGGTTGTTTGAGTTGAGAGGCGTAGGCGATTTCGGAGTCGAAAGGTTTCGTCGAACAACGAGGGAAGATCCGGGTGAGAGGGCGTGCAGAAACGCTGAAACAGATCCACATGCCAGGTTTCGCCAGTTGGTAGAGGAACGTTGTGGTAGTGACTGGTGCGTTTGAGGATGTTCTCAATGCCGTTGTAGAACTGGGCCAGAAAGGCGGCAGCAGCGGTGCTCTCTCGGATCGTTGGCTCTCTGTGAGCGACATCGTGCTGCAGCGCTATCAGCTCGCTTACTGTCGTCTCCAACGCGTCCAGCTCGATAGTGATTTCTTCACCAAGCTCAGTGGGCTTCATAGCAGCACTTTGCCTCGCTGTTCGATGAGACGGGTGAAACGAGTCGGAGGGCTCAGGGGAACAAGGTCCAATGGCATTCGCAGTTCTTCCTCAAGCCGCGCGCCCAATTCATAAAGTTTCCATCCCGAGACGCCGTCACAGGCCAGATCGAGATCGTGGGCTTGTTCTGGCTCGGTAGCGGCGCTGCCAAAAAGGATCAGCCGCGTTGCGCCGTAGGATCTCGCCAACGCAACGGCTTGATCGAGTTGGTTTTCCTGAATGGCCATATCCAAGCTCCAGAATGCACTGTTACCGTACAGAGAGTGCTGAACATAGACACTAGCAGTATACCACATAGCATCATAGAGGACAAACAGAAACCCAGGGATGAGGCGTTTTTTCACGCTGGATCCGCTTTTGCGCCAGAGCGACGCAAGTCGTATCGTGTGCCTCCCCTGTGTGGTATACTTGAGCTAGAACAGGGAGAGGCCAATGGGCGAACGGATAGACAGATTGGTGGTCGGGGGTGGGCAGTCCGGTTGTGAGAATCCGAGATGACAAGAAAGGTCTACGATGCGATGCCCCAATTGTGACTATGACAATCCACCTGAAATGAAATTCTGTGGGGCGTGCGGCACGCGTCTGCCACGGCGATGCCCTGATTGTGGCTTTGAGAATCCGGCTGATTTCGGTTTCTGCGGGCGGTGCGGCGCGCGGCTGAACGGGGAACCCGGGCCAGCGGTCGAACCGACCCCAGCGGGCTCTGCCGCTGGCACGCAGCGCATCGAGCCGGCGCGTCCTGAACGAGTGTTACTCCAGGGCGAACGGCGCCGGGCCACGGTCATCCTCGCTGACGTCAAGGGTTCCACCGAATTGGCCGAACAGGTCGACACCGAAACATGGGTCGAAATCATGAACCGCGTCTTTCACCTACTGGGCGAGGCGATCTATCGTTACGGCGGCGAGATCGACCAGTACCGGGGCGATGGGCTGGTGGCCTTTTTCGGCGCCAAAGCCGCGCACGAGGACGATCCGGAACGCGCTGTGCGCGCGGCACTGGCGATGCAGGAGACGGTCAAAAGCTATGCGGTCGAGCTAAAAGACGATCGTGGCATCGAATTGCTGCTGCGGGTAGGGGTGAACACCGGCGAGGTGATCGCCGCCCACGTAGGAGACGATCGCCGACACAGTGAGGACACGGCAATGGGGCGGGCGATCGCCCTCGCCGCGCGGATGGAGTCGGCAGCGCAGCCGGGCACGGTGCTGGTTACTGCCAGCACGTATGATCTGACCAGGCCACTGTTCGAGTGGCAGGCCTTGGGCGACATCTCGGTCAAAGGGATCAGCCAGCCGGTGACGGTGTACCGACCCATAGCAGCCAGGACCATCGAGGGCAAAGGACGGGGTATAGAAGGGCTGTCCTCGCCACTGGTAGGCCGGGATGCTGAATTCCAGGCTTTGCAGCAAGCGGTCGAACGGTTGCAGTCCGGTGTGGGCGGCATCGCCACCCTCGTCGGTGAGGCCGGCATTGGCAAATCTCGCCTCGTCGCCGAACTTCGCAAAGAGGTAGGGGCGACTGGAGTATATCTTTGAACATGAGCTGACCCGCGAAGCGGCCTATAACGGGTTGCTCAAGCGAGAGCGGCTTGTCTACCACCGCCAGGTGGCGGAAGCGCTGGAGCGATTGTTCCTGGAGCAGGCCGATGAGCAGGCCGGGCTGCTGGCCTATCACTGGGAGCGAGCCGGGGAACCAGAAAAGGCGGTCGTGTATCTGCTGCGTGCTGGCGAGCAAACGCGCCTGGCTTATGCAAATGAGGAAGCGATCGACTATTACCGACGTGCGCTGACCTTGATGGATGAATTTGTACCGGATGCACGGTTGACAGCGCTGAGTGGGTTGGGCAAAGCATACTTTTGCAGTGGCAAGATTGCTGATGCGGACAAGTCGCTCAGAGAGGCCATTGCCCTGGGCCAGGCGGTGGGGTTGGCGTCCAGAGAACTGGTCAGGATCTATTGGTG
Source organism: Anaerolineae bacterium (assembly GCA_016929205.1). The sequence continues at coordinate 19,221 of JAFGJF010000032.1, read as the reverse complement.
GTTGGGCGAGGTCCTGTTTTGGCAGGGACAATATGATGAGATATTGAGGCTGGCGGAAAAGGGTTTGATGCTCTTGGGGGAGGATACGGGGTCAATCGAAGCGGCATTGATGAACCACAATCTGGCTGTTGCTCACTATGTAATGGATGATCAGGGAATGGCTCACAAGTACATGCTGCGATCGGCACAGTTGGTTCAAGACTTGCCTTACGTTGAAGAGCTGAGACCCATTTACACCAATGTTAGCCACCTAGCGCTCATACCAGACAAGAATGTCGGAGAGACAGCGAGGTGGCTTTCGATCTATGAAGATCAAGCTCGTCGACACCACGACCTGCGTGCGCTGGGTGAGGTGCGGGAGCAAACGGGGAGTCTGCTACATGCGCAGGGCGAATTGGGCCAGGCCATATCTGAGTACGAGCAGTCCATAGCGTTGTTCGAACGAATTGGGGATGGCAGGCTTGTGGCTATGCTTATGGCTCGTCTGTCTACGGTCTATCTTGCGCTGGGCGCATTGCCTGAGGAAGAGAGATGTGTGCACCAAGTGATCGAGATAGCAGAGACATCAGGGATCCCTGCTAACCGAATGTTGGTACGCGGGCTGGCTGGTCGGCTCTTTCTGTGCCGGGGTCGCTTTGAGGAGGCGAGCCATGCTTTGCAGGAGGCAATTAGGTTGGCATCGGAGAGGTATGCCTGGAGTCTCGCGGGACGCTGGTCTCGGTACTTGGCTCGAGCTTATCTGGCGCTCGGTGGTCGACAGCGGGCGCGAGAGCAGCTCCAGACATCAGCCGTATTGGCAGATGACGGTGTTTTCACAGCCCCTCATTTGTCGCTTTTTGAAGTGTTGAGCCTGCTGGAGCAAGCCAGCGAGACACGGGCAGACTTTGACGTCCTATGCAACCAGTTACGGGAGCAACACGCCCAGATTTTGGCCTCACGCTACGCTCGGTTTGTGGGATGGCGCTTGGAATTGGCCGAGGTGGAGATGGACCTCAGTGGGCAGATACACGATCTGCCTCTACAATCACCCGATTGGATCTGGGTGGACCCATATGGTGATTGTTCACATACAGCAAGCGGCGGCCTGGAAATCTGTGCCGCAAACGGACGCGATATGTGGCATATCAACTGGAGCGCACCGCGGATGCTGCGGCAGATATCGGGAGACTTTTGCCTGCAAACGGTCTGCGTTCCGGCGATGGACGACAGCCCGGCCATCGCCGGCCTGTTGCTGTGGCAAGATGAAAAGAACTATCTCCGCCTCGATCGCGGCGCGTTTGGCGAGCACGAGATCGCATTTTTGGGTTGCCTGGACAACGAGGACGTCGCCATCGGTCGGGGGTGGTTGCGCGAAGGCTCCGAACGCATCTTTTTGCGGCTGGAACGAATTGGCAATCGGATCAGCGCCTTTTGCAGTGCGGATGGCGAGCAGTGGTATACGGTCGGGTATGTGGCGTTTCCCGTGGATGATCCGATCCAGGTTGGGTTGCACGCCATCGGCAACATCGACCACACGGTCTACCATGACGCTTATCCCGAAGGCACGGCAATTCGCTTTGAGTCGTTCCAGATGTGGCGGTCGTAATGGTGTTCACTGGCTCAGGGTTTGCATCTCGGCTTTGATTGTCTTTCAAGATGGCAATTACCCGCTGCAGCAGACGAGTGACCAACGAATCAGCAGGAAGAGGCGCCGTTTCCAGGTCACCACGCAACATATCGAGTAACAAGCTTTATGTACGAGACACAAAACCTTTCGTGCGGATTAAAATTGGTGTTCGTTCAAGATGAGGAGATATAAATAATGTTGCTTAAAATAGCGTTACGCAAGACTACAGTCGGCCTGGCTTTGTTGCTGGGGATATTATTAACGGCCAGCCTGTTAACCGGTATGGCCCTGATGCAGACGCCGGATAAAGAAAAAGGCATAGAAACACAGGCGGTTGAGAGGGAAAGCTACTGGCTTGTCCTCGACTCGGCCCGGCCGGTGGCCGAAGTGTTACCGCCGCTGTTGGATATTTTGACTGCGCTCAGAGCCAATGGTACGGTGATTGATTTTGACTCCGTTCCCCAGGCCAGCGTACCGGGCGCGGTGCCGGGTGTGCGCGTGGTGATTGCGCCGGGCCGGCTGGCTATGCTGCGTTCTTTGCCGGGCGTTCTAGATGTGAGCACCGTTTTGCCGCCGCCGCCGGCTGGGGTGAGCATTTTGGCCACCACCGGCAGCATTACCGGTCAGGTGACGGAAGCCGGCAGCGGTGTGCCACTGAGTGGGATATTCGTGGAGATTTATGACGCCGTCTCTCGTGTCTTTCTCGATTATACCTCCACCGATGGCAATGGCTTTTACGACATTACCGTTACCGCGCCCTATAATCAGGCCAAGCTTGTATTTAACAGGTGGAGTTCAAACGCGTATATTCAGCAGTGGTATAACAACAAGGCCTACTTTTACGAGGCCGATAAGGTGAATGTGGGCGGCGTGGTTACCAATGTTAGCCCGGCTCTGGGTAGAAAAGGCGTTATCAGCGGCACGGTGACAGATGCCAGGACCGGTGTGCCATTGGAGAATGTTGAGGTCGATATTTATGACCTTGATTACAATGATATTGATTATTTGTGGACAGATAATAACGGCCAATTTTTGACCTACGTGCTGAGTGGAACATACAGAATACTATTAAACGCATGGAGCGATGAGTGGGAGTGGTACCAGGATAAAACCTGGTTTGAGGAGGCCGACCTGGTAACCGTGACGAATGGCTTGACCACGACCATCACTGCGCAAATATCCCGCACCTGCATCGCCGGCACGGTGACTGGTGACGGGCAGCCGCTGGCATACGCTGAGGTGCGACTCTATATGCCTGGAGACGATCGGGCTTACGGGTCGGCTACTACTGATGCAGCCGGTGGATATGAATTGTGCTATATATGGCCGTCAAATTACCAGATCAGCTTCAATTACTTCCCCACAGCCACTACCTGGTATAACGGACAGGTATTACGCTCTAGCGCCAACATCATTACCGTTACCGCCGGCGCTTTCCAAACGGTCAACGGCGACATCGGAACGGATTTGGGGGGCTGTATTTCAGGCAAAGCGACCTATTGGGACGGCACAGCGGCCCGGCCATATGTTTACATTCTTGAAGCGAGCGGGCAGGTTGTGCCGGCCTTCTATGGCGATTACTACAATAGCTACTGGGATGACAGTGGCTGGACCGACGACGACGGCAGCTTTGTGGCCTGCGGGTTGTCGGCGGGTAACTACACTGTTCTCCTTAACGACTACAGGAGTGAGGAATTACGCCGCGTCACAGCCATCGTAGCGGCGGGACAAAACACCGATATGGGCGTGGTGATAATAGGGGACTATCCTCCGCTCTACTTGCCTTTGGTCATAAGGTGATAAGGCCAAAACCAAGCTGAATAAATCAGGATCCGGCAAGCGTTAAAGCAGGGGCGCTCCGGGCGCACCGTCGCGGTCTTGCACGTAGAGAATCTCTTGTCCGAGGGTATGGCTAACTGTTACTGCAGCCCCAGGTACGTGTTTGAGACGCGTCCGGACAGACTCCCCGGGAATGCCTATGTGGCCAGGTTGGCTCGGTTGCGGCGCGAGGAAGACCAGCTCTTCACCAAGGCTGAGGGTGTTTTGCGCACATCTCTGGAACCTGGTGCGGACTATGGGCGCTGCCTGGATGTGCGCCGCACCGGCGATTAACCTCTCGGGCAACACCGTGTTCGAGGGTGAATGTGGTGACGCGACGGCCTGCCTCGACGCCTTTCCCTTTAACGACTACTTTGACGACCTCGACATGACGGACGAGACGGAGGGGATCTCCAAGATCTACAGCTGGCAGCAGTTCGGCCCAGGCTATGGCGAGACACCGCCCGATGACACCAACCTCGACGACCTGTCCTGGGAGAATCCCTACGACATGGCCAAAGGGCACCGCGGTTACCTGGCGGGTGACATGGTAATGGCTATGTACGCCTGGACGCCCAACTGGAATGACCTCACGAATGCTCACTCTATCGTTAACCTCTACATCCGTCGCTCCTTCGACGGCGGCGTAACGTGGAGCACCCTGCCGGCGAACTTTGTGCATACCAATGGCCTCACCTACAGTGGCGACGGCACAACCACCTGTGAGTGGCTAGGCTCGATTGCGGATCAATATCCGGTGTGCACGACCTATGCCGCCGGCGAGTTCGAGCAGGCCAGGAACGTCTCGCAGCTCCTCGGCTCACAGGTGACGGTCCTCGATCCACGGTACTCGCCAACGACCCGCAGCATCACCGAGGCCTCGGTGAGCACCGACTCGCTGCCCGAAGGCTTTACTGCACCACTGTATCTCGATGACACACGCGATCCTTCACGGTTCTTTATGGTCTACGAGACGGGCATCACCAGCGCTTACGACGCTGGCGAGGCCACGCCGCTGGACCTGTTCTACAGCCGCGCGATCGGCTGGGGTGACGACTACCTGGTCTGGCAGGATGAGGCGCTTGAGGGTGCGTGTCTGCCGTCGGCCGACAATACGGATCTGGTTGGTTTTTGCAACGAGTTTGACGCGCTCGAAGGGAGCAAGTTCTCCGAATCGGGCGAGGCGGCGGTGACGTGCAGTCCAGGCGGCCAGTTCTTGTACGCGGCCTGGAACCAGGTGGACTTTGACCGGAAGGGCAATGAAATCGGCTCCGATGCTTGGTTCCGCCGGGTGCTTTTCCTGGATGACTACATCCCTGGTGATGAAGACACCGGTGGTACCGATCCGGCCGAAGATCCTACACCCACTCCCACACCCAGGCCCAAGCCTGGGAAGAACAAGTAGGCAAGAGCGAGGTTTCTCTTGGACGAGTGTCCCTGCCTGGCCGGCTCCGTTTGCTGGGGCCGGCCGGGAATGTTTACGATGGTGTTATGTCAACCAATTCGATCCACAAAGGAGGCAAACATGAAACGAGTGTCAAGTCTGGCGGTGTTGGTTTTAATCTTGGCTGTGGGCGCGCTGCCCGCAGCCGCCATCACCGGAGGTGAGTTGGACGGAGAGGGGCACCCCAATGTGGGGCTGATGATCGCCGACGTAGATGGCGAGCCAGCCTGGCGCTGTACGGGTACACCGATCGCGCCGCGGGTCTTTCTCACCGCCGGTCATTGCGTCGGGGACGGGGCCACGGCGGCCCGCGTCTGGCTTGATACCGACCTGATGGACAACGAAGAATATCCGTATGGCGGCGATACCTCGATCGAGGGCACGCCCATTCCTCATCCAGACTATGGCGGGGGCGACGCGGATTCGCACGACGTGGGTCTGGTGATCCTGGACGAGGCGATTACAGATATCGAGCCGGCTCTGCTGCCAGATCCCGGCCTGCTCAGTCAGCTCAAGGCAGACCGGATCCTGCGGGAAGGCGGGCCGGAGGGTGTTTACTTTATCGAGGTGGGGTATGGTGGCACCCTCGAGCCGTGGCCGCCGCCTGTGCTCGCCTACGACAGGGTCCGTCGCGTGGTCGAGTCTGAATACGTCGCGCTGACCCAATTTTGGCTGCATCTGTCGCAAAAGGCCGTGTTCGATGAAGGCGGCACCTGCTTTGGCGACTCGGGCGGTCCGTCCTTCTGGGTGGATCCGGATGGAAACGAGATCGTCGTGGCGGTGACCTCGACAGGCATAACCCAGTGACAGGCACGGCATGATGGTCGACTGCTGACATGGGAGGGTAGAATGCAAGCTGGGGATCTGGTCCAGCTTGAGTACCGGCTAGGAGTGGAAGGCGTGGTTACCCCCGGCACGACCATCAGCAACGCGGCGCTGCTCGGTTGGGGAAATCATCAGATGCAGCTTGGACCGATCACCACGGCGATTACCCTGCCTCACGGTGCGCTGGCATTAGGACCGAACCAGTACGGTCAGGTGTATCACCACTATGGCGTCACGCTTACCGTCCCGCCGGGCGCTGTGACCGACACGACGCGATTTCAGATTGGGACACTCTTTACCGGTACGAAACCCAGCAGCCCGCCGGCCGGACTGCTATTCGCCAACCGTGCCTTTGGGATCGACGCTTTTCGCTTTGGCCATCAAGTTGGGCCATTCAACCAGCCGCTCACCATCACGCCAATTTTCACTGATATCGACGTGTCAGGTCTGCAACGGGAGACGCTGCGCCTGTGGACGCGCTCTGGTCCCGAAGCACCCTGGGTCACGTTGGGCGAGCCGGTGCGTATGATGCCAGCGGCGTTGTCGTTTACGACGACTCATTTCAGCCAGTTCGCGCTCTTTGGCGTAGGTCAATACCAGGTGTTCCTGCCCCTGATCGTGCGTTAGCGTCCATGAGGGGGTTCTTTGCAGGGCCAGATCGTTTTTGTCTTCTATGACGACTTGCCGTATAATGGAGGTAGGCTGTGAAAGGCTATCCTGGGTGGGGGCGTCAAGGAGCAAACTGTGAGCCAAGGCCATGTCTTGATTGTCGACGATGACCTCGACCTTTCGAACATTTTGCGCGACTTTTTCGACGCGCAGGGCTACCGGGCATCCGTTGCCTCAAAGGGCAGTGAGGCGCTCGAGATGTGTCGTCGCGATCTGCCCCACATCGTGATCCTAGAAGTCGACCTTCCCGACATAGATGGCTACCAGATTTGCCAGCGCCTAAAGAGCAGCTTGCGCACGAGCCACATCCCGATCATCTTTCTGTCTTACAAGGACGATCGGGCGGACCGGATTACCGGGCTAAAACTGGGTGCGGATGACTATATCACCAAGCCATTTGACATCGAATACCTCTTTTTCCGCGTTCAGAATGCGATCAAGCGTGCCAGGTGGGAAAACCTGGCCAACCCGCTCACCAGTTTGCCCAGCGGCAAGCTGGTAGAAGAGCAGTTGGCCGCGCTGCCCGCCAGTCGAGATTGGGCCGTTCTCTATACCGGGATCAATCACCTTGAGGCTTTTAACCGGGTGTACGAGTATGGCCAAGAAGACGTCCTGCGCTTTACGGCTATTGTCTTGACCGATGGCATCAACACCCAGGGGACACCTGATGACTTTATAGGGCATATCCGCCAAGACGAGTTTATTGTGATCACGGATTACGTCCATGCCGATCCGATCAAGGACTATGTCGTGACAAGGTTCGATAATGAGGTGCACTCCTTTTACCGGGCTCGCGACCGTGAACTCGGCTATGTTCAATTGAAGGGTGGTGCGGGCGCGGAGAGACGCGCGCCATTTATGAGCCTGATCGTCGGCATCGTCACGTCCAAGACGGGGCAGTTTGACGATGTTCGCGGCTTTGCCGGAATCGCTGCCGCGGCCAGGCGACAAGCCGGGTACATTGCGCGGTTGTGAGGGGATGGCCCCCCTCTAGCTCCCCCCTCGGAGAAAAGATTGGCTGGTTCGATGTCCAGACCGCGCTTTGCTGCTTTGCAGAGGGATTGAACAGAGTAAAAAACCGCTCGTGCCTTGGACGACACGAGCGGTTGTATGTTTTCTCTGGGATCGATGGCTCATTCTGTCGCTAGCGAAGAGACGAGTTAGCTCGCTTCTGCCCCAAGAGGCATAGGAACCGGCTCCGGTTGGGGCTCTTGAACGGGCTGGCAGTGGCCGTTGTTATCTTCCAGATGCATGATCGCCGGGACGAAAAAGCCGCCTATTCCCAGGAGCACTTGGGCGATGCCGCCGACAACGTACAAGGCGCGCACCCCAAATGCATCGGCGGCCGGCCCGGCGATAACCATCCCCAGCGGGGTCATGGCATTGCACAAGCTCATCACCACCGTAAACACCCGGCCTTGCATATCCGGTGCGATGACGCTTTGCAGGAGGGCAAAAGCCGATCCGTTGCACAGCGAGTTCATAATCGCTCCAAAGAACAGCCCCGCCGCGGCCAGCGGAAAGGCTGTGGACGGGGTCAGGCCAACGAGCAGCGCGCCTGCACCCAGCCCAATAATGCCGGTTAGCATGGTGACAATGCGCCGCTTGAAACCGCCCCACACGCTCAAGATGAGTCCGCCCAGCACCAGGCCAATGCCCCAGGCCGAGTTCAACCAGGCCAATTGCCCTGCTTGCCCGCCAAAATGTTTGGTCACCAGGATCGGCAGAAGCGACATAGCCGGAGAAATCAGCAGGTTGAGAAACATAGCCAGGATACAGATCGCCAGCAGCCCGGGCCAACCTGCGATGTAGTGCATTCCTTCGCGCACGTCCTGCCACAGCGATGGCTTGCCCGCTTTTGTCTCGTCGGCCTGCGCTTTGCGCTCTGGTTGCGGGACGGCGATGAAAAAGAGAGGGATGATGGCAAAGGCCGCTGTGATCACGTCGAGGGCCATAATGCCGTGCAAGGGCAACATAGTCAGCAAGAGCGCTCCCAGCGGAGGCGAGATAATGTTTACCGCGCCGCCCATCGTCTGGTTTAGACCGGCCACGCGTGGCAACTGCTCCTTGGGCACCATCAACGAGGTGGAGGCCGTCATCGCAGACCAGTGAAAAGCGCCACCGATGGCTCGTGCCAGCATAATAACGTAAACGTGCCAAATCTGTATCGCGTCCGTCCAAAAGAGAAAAGCCAGCCATGCTGATACCATAGCCACAAAGCCGTCGGCGACGAGCATCACTGCGCGCCGGTTCCAACGATCGACCAACGCGCCGACAAAAGGTCCTAACAATACGCCGGGCAGCATCGAAACCAGGGTCGCGGTAGCCAATATGGTCGCCGAGCCCGTGGTCTCGGTCACCCACCACACCAGGGCAAATCCGGCGAGGGCACTGCCGATCCAGGAAAGCTGCTGGCCGCTCCAGATGGTGAAAAAGGGGATCTTCCAGTTGTTTTCTTGCCGTGGTGCTTGGCTCATAGCTATTTCTCCGTATGAGGCCTGATTGCCGTGGCACTCACTTACTCTGCCAACGCGTTGAGCAGCATATCGGCCTGTTCGGTTGTGATCGTGCCTGCCTGGAGCATGCGCAAAATCGAGAGCTGTTCCTCTTCCGATACTTGAGGCGGCGCGTCTACGTTGCGTGCTCGGGTATCCATGGTCAAATCGACCTGATGCATTTGTGCCGCGCGCTGGGCTTTTTCCTGGCGGTGTGCCATTTTTTCTGCCGCCCGGCGCATTTTTTCATGGTGGCGCGCCATCTTTTCGGCTGCTCTGTGCGCATGTTCACGTGCGCGTTGGGCGCGATCGTGAGCCCGGGCGACCTTGTATTCGATTTTGTACAGCGCCTTTTCGATCTCGGCGCGAACCATCGCTTCGATATCCAGCCCTTCCAGATTCTTGGCGACCTCGGCTTCAATGTCCAACCCTTCCAGGCTTTCGGCAACTTGACGCTCGACCATCGCCGCGATGCGCTCCCTCAAGCCTGAATCAAGGATCTTTCCTTGCCAATCTTGTTCGTTCTCCATCACCGACCTCCTATTCGACAAAGACTTCGACGCGCTCGCGGCCTTCGTCGTTCTCAACTTCGACCAGCTTGCCGACCGCGCCCTCCTCGATCGTTGCCAGCAGCGCGTTCCAGTCAAACTCTTCCATCTCGGGCGAGAATCGTGCGCCCATCTTGGTCGCCACGCTGACCAGGCTCATTGGCAGGTTGACGTTAACCTTGACGCGGTCGGTTTCGAGGTCGATCACCCGCACGCGGAACCACCGGCCGCTTTTTCCCCTAGTCGGTGTTGGGGATGGTGCTTCCGAATCGCGCAGTGCACCCAACAACTTGGCACCCTCTTCGGCCGAAATCTTGCCTTCACCGATCATTTGTAGGATCCGTGCTCTTTCTTCGCTCATTTTTTTCTCCTATTTGGTTTATCTATGTCTACTAGTCCGAAAAAACTCACTTACTCTTGAGCAGTGTAACTGCTTCTTCAGAGGTGATCTCGCCACTGGCGAGTTGTTCGATGATTGCTTCCCGTTCCTGTGGCGTGATGTCCGGCTCGTACGCTTGGATCTCATAGCCCAGGGCGCGGATCAGTTCGTCCAGCCTTGCGCGAACGGTGGGATAAGATATGCCCAACTCTTGTTCCACTCGCGTGATCTTGCCCTCGCAGCGAATAAATATCTCGGCAAAGGCAAGTTGCTCTGGCGTCAGTTCGTAGAATTTCCCCAGTGAAAAATGCCCTTCCAGGGCTGAATTGCATGACCGGCAGTAGAGCCGGGTGACGACCAATGGTTCTTCACAGATGGGGCACATTCCAATAACAGGATACATTCTTTGCCTCACTTCAAAAAGATTAATTTGCAAATTGAATTTTTTAATCTATTACAAGAGATTATACCACAGAACCACGTGTTTGTCAAGAGCTTATCCATAAAATTCAATATTAAAATAAATTTTATTGTATTTTTGGTGAAAAATTCAAATTGTCCCACTATACCGGACGATCAGACTCGATCAATGTTATCTGTTTCCTTTCTGGTCCGGCAAAGCTGGGGTTTGTGCTTTCCTCTCCAAGGCTGTCGCAGCGCTCTCGGGAAAGCATGATTCCAAATGCAGCCGTACTGTTCTTGCAAAAACCTAACAATGTATGCTATAATTGACAAGTAAATGATCTGGATTTTTGATTGCACTCAGCATATCATTCCTACGCGTTGCGTTTTTTGCCAAAGAGCCAAGTGGGAGATTGTTCCATGGTACCAGCGTCAACACGACGAGCAACAACTACTTTTGACAATGTGAGCCCAGAAGGGACGCTTAGACCTGGTGTTGTCCTTCAGGGACGGTATGAGATCTTGGGAGACGTAGCGAGTGGTGGTATGGCTATGGTTTACAAAGCGCGCGATCTGCGTTTCGAGCAAACTTCGAGGATATGCGCGGTCAAAGAGATGTATAATACGGCCCCAGACTCACACTTGCGCGATCTGTACCGGCAGCATTTTGACCGCGAGGCAAATGTGATGGCCACTTTGAACCATCACGCTGTCGTGCAGGTTTTTGACTATTTTAGCGAGGGCGATCGTACCTTTTTGATCATGGAGTATATCGATGGAACGGATCTACAATCCTTGATCGAGAAAAGGCCCGAGCCGGTTGAGCAGGAAAAGGTGATCGATTGGGCGATCCAGATATGCGACGTATTGAGCTATCTGCACAATCACGAACCAGAGCCGATCATTTTTCGTGATTTGAAGCCGTCGAACATTATGCTCAACCAGCACGGACGGATCGTTTTGATCGATTTTGGCATTGCCAAGAAATTCCAGGGGGCACAGCGTGGCACGATGATTGGCACTGAAGGGTATACACCGCCCGAGCAATATCGTGGCGCGGCAGAACCTCGTGGCGATCTGTATGCCCTTGGTGCGACAATGCATCACCTGTTGACCCGACACAATCCACAGGACGAGCCTCCTTTTACATTTCACGAACGACCGGTTCGTTCTCTGAATCCCAAGGTTTCGGAATCGCTTGAAGCGCTGGTGATGAAGGCCTTAGAATATGAAGTGGATAAACGATTTGCTTCGGCTGATGACTTTAAACAGGCGTTGGAATCGTTGATTCGCCCCAGGGCCGTTATGCCATTAGCGGGTCAGGCGGTCGTTGCCCCCGAAGGTATTACGTCTACGGCGGCGCTTGCTGCCACCTCGGCGCTTTCTTTTTCCGAAACCGGTAACGTGCTGTCGGTGTGGGAATTCGCCTGTGAAGACATGATCACGTCTTCACCCGTCATTAGCGACGGCGTGTTGTACGTTGGATCGTACGATCACAACCTCTATGCCCTCGATGCCAAGGATGGTTCGTTTATCTGGAAATACCCTGCCGAAGCCGGCGTTGTAAGCCAACCCTGCATATGGGAAGGGTTTGTGTTTTTCGGTTCTGAAGACAACATCTTTCGCGCGGTGACCAAAGATGATGGCCGTCTGATCTGGACGAGCCCGTCTCGAGATAAAATCCGTTCTTCGCCGCGTGAGGCGATGGGGCATGTGTTCTTTGGCTCCGACGATCACTTTTTGTACAACCTGGACGCGAGGAGCGGGCGCCAGTTTTGGAAGTTTGAAGCCGAAGATCACGTTCGTTCTTCTCCTTGTATCGCCAACGAGCTTGTTTACTTTGGCTCGGATGATACAAACATCTATGCGGTTGAGATTCAGTCGATGAAGCTGAAATGGAAGTTTTCGACCAACCGGCCGGTACTCTCGTCTCCATTGGTGTACGATGTGTGCGTCTATATTGGATCGCTGGATTGGTACATGTATGCCATTGATGCACAAGCAGGTTGGTTGGTGTGGAAGCAGCGCACAGATGGGATGATCTCATCTTCCCCGGCCATTTCTGAGCCGCTCGGGCTGGTCTATATTGCTACGTCGAAGGGCAGTGTGTATGCCTTTGATTATACCAAGGGCCGTATTGTTTGGACGTTTACCGAAACCGAGGGAGCAATCGGGTCTTCACCTGTTGTTACCGACGAATTTGTCTACATTGGTTCCAATGATGGTCATCTGTATTGCCTGGATGCGCGTTCGGGTGACTTGATTTGGAAATTTAACGCCGGGAGCGGGATCGTTTCTACGCCCGCCGTTTGGGAAAATCTGGTCTTTACCACAGCCAGAAATGGCCGGGTGTACGCCTTGCTACGATAGTGGCGATTGCGAGTGAGGAAAGGTATGGAATTGTTCAAGCGGCTCTTTGTCAAAAAACAGCCTTCTTTATCAACGTTGCCGGATGTAGAAGAGAGCGGGTCACTCTCGCTGTTGGTGGGCGCAGCAACGGACAAAGGACTGGTGCGAGAGACCAATCAAGATGCACTCTTTACGCTGAATGCTGTTTTGTCTCAAGAACAAGACTTGCAGACAATCGGTCTGTACATTGTCTCAGATGGTATGGGCGGGTACGAAAATGGCGAGCAGGCCAGCGATATGGCGACGCGGTTGGTGGCCAACTGGGTATTGCGAGAGATTTACGAACCTTTTCTGCTCGCCAGTGGCACATCAGCCAGTCGCGCGCCGATCAACCAGGTTTTGACAGAGGCCATTGTGGCTGCGAATGCCAAGATCTATGAAACATTTCCCAAAGGGGGAACCACTCTGACTTGCGCGTTTGTCCTGGGGACGAATGCCTTTATTGCTCATGTTGGTGACAGCCGAGCCTATCTTGTCAGCCGCAACAGCATTCGTCAGATTACACAGGATCATTCTTTGGTTAATCGTCTGATCGAGCTGGGCCAAATCACGCCCGAAGAAGCCAAGACCCATCCCCAGCGGAACGTCTTGTACCGTGCAGTGGGTCGCGCAGGAAGTCTCGAAGTGGACACCTATTTGCAGTCCTTGCCATCAAGTGCATCGCTATTGTTGTGTTGTGATGGCTTGTGGGGTATGGTGCCGGAAGCGGATATCCTATCTATTGTCAATGCCGAGACGTCGCCACAGGCAGCCTGTCATCGTCTGATTGCCAAGGCTAATGAAAACGGAGGCACGGACAACATTACCGCCGTGTTGGTTCGAGTAAAAAGCTGAGGGCCAGCTAAAGGCGGGGAAGAAAGAGTACAGGTATGGATGTTCACAAGGACTATTACGCAGCACTGGAATTAGATTCGTCGGCGACATTACAAGAGATCAAGGACGCTTATCGAACCCTGGTCCGTCGTTTTCATCCCGACATCAGTGTTGAGCCTGGTGCCGAAGAACGTTTTCGTCAAGTCCAAGAAGCGTACGAGATACTAAACGATCCCAAGCAAAAAAAGGCCTACGATCTGTGGCGTGAAAAGGAAGGGCTGGCAGAGCGCTCTACCCTGGTGATGAAACAAACGCTCAGCCATCAATCTTTGCCTCAACTGCACGAAGAGCAGGTTTTATACCTTTTGCTCGAGATCTATCCTCGTGTTGGCCTAGAGATCAAGCGGCTTCCGCTGAATTTATGCTTGGTCATCGATCGCAGCACCTCGATGCAGGGTGTCAGGCTCCAGCGCGTCAAAGATGCAACCAACTTTATCATCGACTTTTTGGACGATGCCGATGTCTTTTCATTGGTGACGTTTAGTGACCGTGCCGAGGTCGTTATTCCGGGGCAATCCCGGATCAACAAAGCCTATGCCAAATCCCGGGTAAGCACGCTGCGCAGTTCTGGCGGAACGGAAATCTTGCAGGGCATACTGATGGGATTAGGAGAGATCGATCGCTGGCGTTCGCCGGATATGGTTAATCATCTTATTCTGTTGACCGATGGGCAGACCTATGGAGACGAAGAACAGTGCGTCGAGGAAGCCAAAGCGGCCAATATGCGCAAGATTGGCATCAGCACAATGGGCATAGGTCAGGATTGGAATGACAAATTATTGGACGAGATCGCCCGTCAGAGTAGTGGCATGTCGATGTACATTGATTCGGCGGCCAAGGTGACGACCTTTTTCCGGGACTGTATCCATGCACTTTCGGCGGTCATTGCTCGTGATCTGGATATAAGCTTTAATTTCTCGAACGATGTTCGGCTTCAGGAGGCGTTCCGCGTTTCGCCCTATCTCGAGCGGCTGTCCATCCGCCAAGACAAAATTACCTTGGGACAGTTGGGCACGGATCAGCCTTGTGTACTTCTTTTGTCGCTGATGGTTGGCCCTCAGGCCCTCGGCAAGGTACATCTTGCCCAAATCGAGCTCCACGCCGATATTCCATCGGTACGCCGGTCCCCGGAAAGGGTTGTAGCGAATCTCGAAATTGAAATAACAAAGGACGTTGTCTCAGATCAATATGTGCCTGCAAGCGTCGTAGGCATTTTGAGCAAACTGGCAATCTATAAAATGCAGGAAAAGACAATGAACGAATTGGAAGAAGGTGATGTTGAACGAGCCAGCCAGCGATTAGAGACGATGGCGACACGTTTGCTCAACCTGGGTGAAAATGAACTGGCCAAAGCCGCTTTGCTCGAAGCCGGCCGGTTGGCCAGAACCGGACACTTGTCACCTGAGGGCCGTAAAAAGATTCGTTATGGCACGCGAAGCCTTTCAACGTTGCCCAAGGAGGTAGGCTATGATTAAATGCCCTTCATGTGGGAAAAGCCATCCCGAGAATACGCTGTTTTGTGATGAATGCGGCGCGTATGTGTTGGCCGAGGGACAAAAGCGAACGGATCCGCTCGCAACCGACGACGTCAGATGGATGGATGCCGAGTTGGAACTGGATGATTCGTATGGTGGATCAGACTCGCGTCCGCTCAAAGTCCGGGCGTTGATCCTCGACAGTGGCCGTCAAATCGAGCTGACCATGAACAAGGAAATCAACATCGGGCGGCTAGACGCAACAAGCGCAACGTTCCCGGAAATTGATTTGACCGAGGATGAAGGCATGTCGAAGGGGGTTTCACGCCGCCATGCCAAAATTACGCGCAAAGGATCGGCACTTTTTCTCGAAGACCTGGGCAGTCTGAATGGCACGTTTTTGAACGGTCGTCGGTTGACCCCCTACCTTCCTCACGCCCTAAACGATAACGACGAGATCCGATTGAGCAAGTTATCTATGACGGTTCATTTTGATCAGCCCTAAAAAACAATACAAGGAGTCAGAGTATGCCAGTGACCGTACTTGTCCATGTCATGGGAGAAGACCCTTTTTTAGCCGAAGTTGACGAATTGCCACAGCCTACCGACCAAGCGGTCTCGTTTACTAACCCCAGGAAACGAGATGGCAAGTCGTTGCATTACGTTGCTCCGGAGACTGTCTCGGTCATTTTCCCATGGCATCGTATTAGCTTTGTTGAAGTGATGCCAAGTGAAGAGACGCGGGGCGAGATTGACCTCTTTTTCCGCGAGTAGCGCGGCCTTTGGGGCACAGTGTTGTGATGCCAAAACCGTTTGTATTTTGCTTTTTTGATTTGAACTATGGAATCTTCTGAGAAAAGGCTCGTCTTGGCTGTCGATGATGAGCCAAGAATGACCAAATTTATCCGTATGAACCTTGAACTGGAAGGCTATCGTGTCAGTGAGGCGACCAGTGGGCTGGAAGCCCTGGGAAAAGTTCGTGACGAGCTGCCCGATCTGGTGTTGCTCGATATCATGATGCCCGAGGTGGACGGGTTTGAAACCTTGCAGCATATTCGCGCTGTGTCAAACGTGCCCGTGATTATGCTAACGGCCAAGAGTGAAGAATCGGACAAGGTGCGCGGGCTGGAACTGGGGGCGGATGATTATGTGACCAAACCATTTTCCGCCAGAGAGTTATCCAGTCGCGTCAAAGCACTGTTACGTCGCAGCGAAATGCCACCGACGATGGAAAAAAAAGCGATCCGGATCGATGACCGGTTGTCTATCGATTTCCAAAGGCACGAGGTGTGGGTAGGCGGGGAAAAAGTTGGGCTAAGGCCGACCGAATATCGTTTGCTGTATCACCTGGTTAATAATGCCGGCTGGGTAATGAGTCACGAGACGCTGCTTTCCAAGGTGTGGGGATACGAATACAGAGACGAGATCCAATACCTGAGATTGTACATCAGATATTTGCGCGAAAAGATCGAAGTCGATCCTGCGAATCCACAATACATTTTAACCGAGCGCGGGATTGGATACCAGTTTATTGATTATCGCCAACAGGCCAAGGAGTAAGACGATGGAACCAATGCTGAAAATTGTCGTTACTGGGCCATTTAGTGCTGGCAAAACCGAATTCATCAAAGCCGTCAGTGAAATCGAGGTCGTTTCTACGGAGCGCAAATTGACGCGCAATGGGGCCCCGGGAAAAGAAGAGACGACCGTAGCTATGGATTATGGCCGTACTACCCTGAAAGAGATGACGATTCAGCTCTATGGGACGCCAGGACAGCCTCGGTTTGACTTTATGTGGGATATCTTGGCCAAAGAGATGGACGGATTTGTGGTAATGGTAGATAGCACTGACTCGGAGACTTTTGGTACAGCCGAGAAACTGATCAAGCTGTTTCGGAGTTTTGAGAGTGTGCCTTATATCGTCGCTGCAAACAAGCAAGATCTGGAAGGGGCCATTTCACCCAGGGCGTTGCGCGATCTTTTGAACCTGGAGCCGCATGTCAAAGTCGCCCAATGCATCGCGACCGATCCGATTGTCATCAAGCAGATCTTGTTGGAATTAACCAAAGAAATCTAATCTAGGCGTACTGCGATAGTTACATACGGAGAGCATCGGGCAGTATCCGGTGTTCTCTGTATTTATGTGTCACAATGACGATCCTTATCAAGAGAGGAAAGAGACACGCGTGCAGGTCAAATACCAGGTGTTGGACCACGAATGGGATCAATTTGTCATCGGCCATCCCGGTGGTCACGTACTGCAAACGTCGACATGGGGAGTACACCAATCCGAATTTGGTTGGCGTACAGAGCGTGTTGTTGTCAGAGTTCGGGACGTGATCGTCGCTGGCGCACAGGTGCTGTTTCGTCACCTGAGATGGGGGTTAACGAGGGCTTATATTCCTAAAGGTCCGCTGGTCGATTATACAGATCAGGCTGTCTGTCGTGCGCTGTTCACAGCCATCCATCAAGTTTGTCGCGCCCGGCGCGCTATCTTGCTCAAGATAGAACCCGATTCGATGGACTCGGACCTGGCTTCCACGCTGTCCCGTTACGCGCTTTATCCCAGCCCTTATACCGTGCAGCCGCCGAGGACGATCTTGATCGATATTTCTGGTAGCCAGGATGATGTCCTGAAGCGGATGAAGAGCAAAACGCGCTACAATATTCGTCTTGCCGAGCGCAAGGGAATCCAGGTTCGCCAGGGGCATCGCCAAGACATTGCTGCTTTTACGCGACTGCTCGCTGTGACGGGCCATCGAGATGGATTCGACGTACATTGCCCGCGTTATTATGAACGGGCTTTTGATTTGTTTGTCCCTGCGCACCGGGCTTGCCTTCTTGTCGCTACGTTCCAAGGACAACCTGTCGCGGCAGTTATGCCTTTTGCTTTTGGGGACAGGGCATGGTATATGTATGGCGCGTCCGGAAATGAGCACCGCGCAAAAATGCCCAACTATGCTTTGCAATGGTCGGCTATTTGTTGGGCTCAAGAGCAAGGCTGCACCAGCTATGATCTATGGGGCATCCCAGATGAGGATGAAGAGATGTTGGAGGCGCAATTTGAGGAACGCCGTGAAGGATTGTGGGGTGTTTATCGTTTCAAGCGCGGCTTTGGCGGTCAGGTGACACGATACGCTGGCGCATTTGATCGCATATACAACAAGCCGCTTTACCGATTGTATCGTCTGGCATTAAAGTTCAGATACGCATCATGATCTATCGAACAGAGACCGATTCGAGCGCGTGGAATGATGCTCTGTCGAGGTTGCCTGGCAACCACGTGTTGCAGAGTTGGGAATGGGGACAGGTCAAAAGCGCCCACAACTGGACGCCAACTCGATTGCTTTGGGAACAGGGCGGAAAACCTGTTGCCGCAGCGCAGGTTTTGCGCCGTCCTTTGCCGTACACGCCCTGGGGTATCATGTACGTGCCAAAGGGTCCGGCATTGGACTATGCCAGCCCAAAGCTGCTTCAATGTGTGTTGGATGATCTGGAACGGTTTTCGCGCCGGCAGGGTGCAATTTTCCTCAAGATCGATCCGGATACAAACGCGACGGATGTCGTCACCGCTTTGACTGCTCGTGGTTGGCGCTATTCAGACGAGCAGATCCAGTTTCGCAACACAGCCCTGCTCGATTTGTCTCCCACTCGAGATGCCTTGTTGGCAGAGATGAAGAGCAAGACGCGGTACAATATTCGCCTGGGGGAACGCAAAGGCGTGACAATCACCCCCGGTTCGGTAGAGGACATTCCACTTTTTTACAGATTGTATGCTGAAACGGGACACCGTGACGGATTTCTGATTCGCCCGCTGTCATATTACCAGGATGCCTGGCAGACGTTTATCCAGGCCGGCATGGCTCAGATGTTCCTGGCACAGGTCGAAGATGAGGCCGTTGCCGGTTTGATTCTGTTCCGTTTTGGTGTCAAAGTGTGGTTTATGTATGGCGCGTCGACGGACAAGCACCGAAACTGGATGCCCAGTTACGTCCTTCAATGGCACGCCATTTGTTGGGCCAAGTCGGTAGGTTGTACTGTATATGATATGTGGGGTGCACCGGACACGCTGCATGAGAACGATCGCTTATGGGGTGTGTGGCGGTTCAAACAAGGACTGGGGGCACGGTATGTGCCGCACATCGGCGCGTACGACTATCCGGCCTCTCATCTGCTGTACTGGATGTACTCGGTCATCTTGCCCAGATATCTCAATCTGCTGCGACGACGTCACCAGCCTGACGTGTCTAGTCTATGAGCGTTTTGGCTTGAATCCTG
>JAFGJF010000271.1 GCA_016929205.1 Anaerolineae bacterium | reverse complement strand
TCGCACACGCCGTCACCGTCGACGTCGAGGCAGTTGTCGCACGCGTCGCCGATGCCATCGTTGTCGGTGTCGGTCTGATCGGGGTTGTAGGTGCCAGCGCAGTTGTCTACGTCGTCACAGACGGTGTCCTGGTCGACATCAACGCAGCCATCGCAGGCGTCGCCGATGCCGTCGTTGTCGGCGTCGATCTGGTCGGGGTTGTAGGTGCCGACACAGTTGTCGTTGGGGTCACACACGCCGTCACCGTCGACGTCGAGGCAGGTGTCGCAGGCGTCGCCGATGCCATCGTTGTCGGTATCGGCCTGGTCGGGGTTGTAGGTGCCCACGCAGTTGTCTACGTTGTCACAAACGGTGTCCTGGTCGACATCAATGCAGCTATCGCAGGCGTCGCCGATGCCGTCGTTGTCGGTGTCGATCTGGTCGGGATTGTAGGTGCCAGCGCAGTTGTCTACGTTGCCACAGATGCCATCCCCATCGGCATCGTTACCCGGATCGTTGGGGCAACTGTCACACGCATCGCCGATGCCATCGCCATCGCTGTCGGCCTGATCGGGGTTGGGTGTGTTGACGCAGTTGTCATCAATATCGCACACGCCGTCCTCGTCGACATCGGAACACGGCGGGGTGCCGCAGCCGGTGAACTCGACCGACTCGCTTTTCCCCGCGAAGGTAAAGGTGGCGGTATAGATTTGCTCGTAATCCCACTCGATGCCGCCCCAACCGCCCGAGAGCACCTCGGACCCGTCAGCCTCAAGGGTGGCCGAGCCAGATTGGATGGGGACGCCATTGAGCGTGACTTTCCAAGTACTGGTCAGCTCACTGTCGCCCAAGTTCTTGATCTCGAACGACCAACCTTCACAATTGGCACTGGTCCTGCCGACGTCGCCAGCCCAAACAACAGCCGGGATCAGCAAAACGAGGGTGACCAGCAGTCCTAAAACAGAGAGAATTCTCTTTTTCATGATAATACCTCCTTGGTAAGAAAAATGGTCCTTTACAATGCAGAGCTTGGGCACTGCAAAGGGGCAACAGAAAAAATGATAACGGGTTTTACTGAGGATAGTATAACAGAAAAAGATATGAAGGAGGTCAGGAAACGATTAGAAAGTGGTTAGAAATACTTGCTTTCGTTCCTGAGGCCACGTCATGATGTTGATCTGCCAAAAGCCGGGATAGGAGGGTCGTGCGCTTGCGCGCCATAGGATGAAACGGAGGTATCTTGGCAAAAAGTAGGGGCGAACCCTTGTGGTTGCCCTTCTGAGCGGGCACGAGACCCGCTCCTGCCAAAGGGTATCGAGATGATACGAACGGAGAATGAATAGGCTTGGAAATGGTTAGTTTAGAGAGATGCCCGGTTCGGTGTCAAAAAACAGCCGCCACCATCGATGCCAGGCGGGTTCGGGCGGCGGGGTTCCTGTAGGGGGCGTGCGTTCGGTTGCGTTTGCCAGGACAATCGGCGCCTCGCTGGCGACGAGGATCAGCGGCTGATCGCCCGGCCGGATCATGTGCGCCTTTTCGCGCGCCCATTCTTCAACGTATTCGTCGCTCTGAACATAGTCGAGACGCTCTTTGAGCTGTGCTTGCCGGGTGAGTTCGATCGCGATCTCGCCCTTGAGTTGTTCTTCGGCCTGAGCAACATAGTATCCCGTCGTCGCCCGCCGGCCAAAATCGACGACCAGAAGGATGGCGATGGTCATCACGACAATGCCGATAAATTGTGTGCCATCGATCAAAGGTGTATTTTTGGATCGAATCATCTTGTTTCTCGCAATGGAATGGCGGTTCAGGGCGTTAACATAATGTACATTCTCTTCCATCTTATACGATCTCGCCTAGAAAGTCAAGTCGCATTTTCCAAGCTTTTAAAACGGGATCACACTGCGTCTCAAATGGGCTAGAGAGAGATGTCTTTTAAGAGGTGTTGGATATCCTCTAGGTTATGACCATGAGGTGAACGCCATCCCTTTTTGCGCGCGAAGATCAAATCGTAATAGACTTGCCAGATGCGAAACTCGATCCGTTCCAGGCCAATGTTCTTGAGCATCGTCCGAAACTCGTCCTTGGCGAAAGCTTTGCCGGGCATCAATTTGCCTTCCCAATTGATACGATTGGTGACCAAAAAGGTTCCCCCCGGACGGAGCACACGGGACATTTCGGCGAGTACGCCTCCGGGGTCGGGCATGAACTCGAGCGCTTCCAGGCAGCACACCGCATCAAAGGTGTCATCTGGAAAAGGTAAGTGCTGGGCATTGTGCCAGGTAAGCGTATAACGTCCCGCGTGTGGGGCCAGTTTGGCGTCCGCTTGCTGGAGCATCTTGCGCGAGAAATCCAGGCCGATCACGTGCCCGTCGAAAAGCGGGCGACTCAACAGGGCGAGAGGCAGGCGTCCCGTGCCGGTCGCTATGTCGAGCACGAGCGGCTCGCGGACGTTGTTGAGTTTGTATAGCAGTGGCCCGACAATCAGCCACACGTCATCTTCAAGTCTGAATTGTTTGATCTGGTCGTACTTGTTGGCGGTCAGATCGTAAGTCCAGGCGACGACACGCGCGCCGAGATAGGCGCCTTCGGTGATGATGAATGCCCAGTACAGGAACGCCCCCAATACGACAAGCCCTACAATGCTCAACAAGATTGTGATCCACACTTGCTCAATCCTTTTCCATGCCCCTAGATCGCCCACGCTGCGACCAGCATCGACAACATCAAAAATGGCGCGATGTGGCGCAGATACCACAGGTCGTGGTCATCCGAGTCCAACTGTGCCAAAAGCAGTAACTGTGGTACGGCGAGCAACCCGAGGGCCATAGACGCCAGGGGCCGCCCGAGGGCGACGAGCAGTGTTATAGCCGCTATCTGTCCGGTACATAACAATGTCAGTGCCCACGATCGCTGCCGTGCAGGGCCAAGACGGTTTTCTGTCAGGACCAATGCGCCCTGATAGACCAAAGCATAACAGCAAGCCAGGATCAGCGATTGCAAAGTGAGCGGGCCAAAAACCATGTGTCCCGCCATCCAACTCGCGCCAATCTCTGAAATAGCCCGCAAACTATGGTGTGCCTTTTTCCTACGAGCAGCGGACCACTCTATTGTCGTGAGTGCAAGAACCATTACCGATAACAGGAGGATTTGGGTGTTAACTGCTGCCGAGAGCACGATCGCTACCGGGGGCAGGATGGGTAGCGTGAGCAACGCGCCGGATCGTTCGACGGGCAGCGTTTCACGCATCCAGCGGCGCAATCTGGTCCAACCGACGAACAACCGTCCTACGGGCGACCAGGGAGTGGTGTAAGGGGGCATCAATACCGTGTCACCATGTTCCGGCAGCGGATGAGCGGCGATATAGGTAGGCCAATCCATGTCGATCAAAATCGCCCGCCAGGTGCTCCACAGCAGCTCGGCAATGAACAAAACCAAGATCAGATCCAGCAGTCGATCGGCTTTCCATTGCCAGTTGCCGGAGGCCAACGCGCCACATAGCACCGACAAAGCCGGACCCAGCGCCACCCGAACGTTTGTTGGTGCGAGCAAAAAGGTCAAAGTGCGCCCTATCATAGTGTGGGAAATTGGTTCGTCTCTCACTGTCTTCTCTCAGCCACAGAATAGGCCCATTATACCATAGATCGCGAGCAGCCAGGAATTGGCGTGTCATACTCGGGCTGTTGGCTAACCGGTATAGAAACTTGAAATGTCTGGCTTTTGTGATATAATTTGTATTGTATACCTTGTTCAAAACGCAAAGAAAGGAGACCGAGGGGTACAAGAGAAAGCGGAGAAGTAGCTTCTCTTTTTTCTTTTGTTTCTCTCTATACAACGATATGGACATTACCTCAATTGAAGAGGCGTTGGATCTGACTTTTCAGGATAAGCGTTTGCTTCAACGCGCGCTGACGCACCGTTCTTACCTCAATGAGAATCGTGATTACCAGTTTGGCGATAACGAGCGACTCGAGTTCTTGGGCGACGCCGTGCTCGACTTTGTGATTGGTGAATATCTTTTTCACCGTTTTCCCGATCAGGATGAAGGCACCTTGACCAGCTTGCGTGCTGCGCTTGTGCGCACCGAGGCGCTGGCTGCTTTTGCCTCGCAGATCGATCTGGGCGCTTTTTTGTTGCTGGGGCATGGCGAAGAGGAAAGTGGCGGGCGAGAGCGTGCGGCTGTGCTGTGTGGGGCATTTGAGGCCTTGGTCGGCGCATTGTATTTGGACCAGGGGCTGTCAAAAACCAGTGAATTCATCATGCCCATTTTTGAGCCCGCACTTGAGCACATTTTGGCCGATGAATTACACAAGGATGCCAAGAGTGTTCTGCAAGAGTTGAGCCAGGCACATTTGGGCTGCACCCCTCGCTATCACACTGTTGACACGTTTGGCCCCGATCATGACAAAGAGTTTGTGCTGTCGGTGGTCATCAACGGGGTGACGTATGGCCGCGGCAAAGGACGCAGCAAGCAGGTTGCCGCCCAGGCAGCAGCGACGGAGGCGATGGAAAATCTGCAGGCGATGCTCAATGCGCCGGTCGTGCGCGTGCCCGATGGCGCTGATTTTGAGGTTGGCGATTTGTAGCACCGGATCAGTACATCATGTGCTCGTGGTACACCTCTAACCCATAGCAATAACTCGCATAGTGCGTGTTGGTCGAGATCGAGTGATCTGATGCAAAGATCAGCCGTGCGTTTCTTTCCTTCATGCCCTTGATAAAAGTGGATACCTCGCGGCGAATGACGTCCTTGTCGTTCGATTCGAAAACGCGCGCATCCAGACCTCCGACAAAAGCGATCTGGTCACCATATGCTTCGGCAAAAGCAAACGGGTCGTTATCCAGTGCCTTGCGCTCCATTGGATTCAGCGCGTCAAAGTCGGCGTCGACGATCAATGGCAGCGCCGCCTTTGTGCTGCCACAGGTGTGCAAAACTACCGGCAAATCGTGTTTGTGGAAAAAGCCAACAATCTCTTTATAGTAGGGAAAGATCAATTCCTCTAGTACCTTGGGAGATGCAAACAGCCCGTTCTTGTAACCCAGGTCCTCATACAGCCAGATGCCATCGGGCTTGCCGACGTGATCGAATATATACTGGAAATTCGTCTTGTAGAGGTCGGTATAGACGCGATTGTAATCGTGAATCCAGTCCGGATCGAGCAGCAGGCTTTCGTACATCGTGATATCGCCCATCGACTGTCTCATGAGCTCCCAAATGAACATATGACCGTAATGGATCCATACCTGGGCTTCAGTTGGCTTTTTTACTCCCTTGATCATTTCCGCGACGTCAATTCGTTCAGGGTCGAAGGCGAGCAGGCGGGAGCGATAGTCCCGTTCCCAGATCTCACGCGAGGTCATCAAAAAGTCAATGTGCTCCGGCGTGCCCGACTTGTGTTTCCAGTACTTGAGTGCGGCGCCTGCTCCGTTGCGCCTGACTTGCCACGTGTCTGTTTCTTCGACCAATTCGTCATAGCCGCGCAGAGGCATCGCATCGAACCAAGGGCCGACGCCGACCATATCATAGCCAAAGTGTTCCCAGGGAGGCACAGGCTCTGTGTACTCGCCAGCCACTCGCACTTTTTGCCACCGGCCATCATCCGGCCGCCAGCATTCCTCTCCAACATCTTTGTACACCATACGCGTTGGATAGCCCTGTTCTACCCAGGCGGCGATCGTATCTGCCCAAGGGGCATCCATCAATCCGACCCGTTTGGGTGCTTTGTTGCGCAACAAATCGTTTACCACGTCGCGTGAGGTCATTGCCAATTCTCCTCAATGCTGGCCCCAGCATAGTTTGGGGTGCAAAATGGGTTTCCCGGATGGAAAACAGCCGAGTAGTTGATCGCGTGTTTGTGTATTGTACTTGAAAGGATCAAGAGAAGCAAACGTACAAGTGATGGAAAATTCTCAAGTTGCTATGTCATCCTATTTATGATAAACTGGGGAGTGCTTGATAATATGGAAGGAGATGTGGATGGATTCAAGTCTGATGGAGCGAATACTGGATGTGAGCCGCCGTGCCTCAGAAAGCCGCGAGCTCGATATGCTTTTGCGCGATGTGATCGATGCATCCATTTCGCTTGTGGGGGCAGAATGTGGCTATATTGTTCTGACCGGGCCGGATGATTTACTCGACGTTTACGTGCAGCGAGGGCAGGTTGGCTCCGGTCCAAAAGATGTGTGCGATTGTCTCCCCAACGCTATCCTTCACCATATTATTGAGACCCATCAACCACTCGTCTTGCAGGATGCCGCGCACGATGCGCGGTTTTGTCATTCGGATAGTAAGGTGGTTTCGGGGGTACAATCGGTGATGGCTGCGCCTCTTTTATCGCGTAGCAAGGTGATTGGCGCGATTTGCGTGGAGAATCGTTCTTGCAGTGACCGATTTACAAAGGATGATCTCGTCCCTCTGGTGTTGCTGGCTGACCAGGTGGCGGCAGATATCGAGAATGCGCGTCTATTTGGCGAACTGACACAGGCCAACGAGCAGCTTGGTATGATGGCCGAACATCTGGCCGAGGCTGAAGAGATGGAGCGCAAACGGCTGGCTCGCGAACTGCACGATCAGGCCGGGCAGAAACTGACCGCGCTTAGCGTCAGCCTGGAAATCATACGCGTGCTGTTTGCCGAGTGTGCAGCCAAGATCGCTCAAAGTGACCAAATAGTAGAGCAGTTGTACTCGCGGTTGAATGACGCGTCGGTATTGGTCAAAGAGACTGCCGCACATATGCACAACGTGATGGGCTATTTACGTCTGCCTGCGCTCGAAGAGCAGGGGCTGCTCGATGCGTTGGAATGGTATGGGATCGAGTTCTCTTCACGGACTGGCATAGTGGTCGACGTACGCGGTTCGGAGGGTCTTTCCGAAAAAGTGAGTGCCGCGATCAAGACTGCCTTTTTCCGTATTGCCCAAGAAGGGCTAATGAACGTGGCTCGCCATGCCAAGGCCTCGCGCGTTCAGGTGTCGGTCATCCTGGTTCAGGGGGTTCTACGGATGGTTATTGCCGATAACGGCGTGGGGTTTATTCAACAGCCGATCAAACCTGGTGAGCGCCAGCATTGGGGGCTGCTCTCTATGACCGAGCGGGCCAAGGCCATTGGAGGTCATTGTCGCATTGAATCTGCGCCGGGAGAAGGCACACGCGTGATTGTAGAGGTGTCACTATGAGTGGTTGGGGAAACAAATGGTACAGATTCTGGGCATCATGGCTTGTTCTTTCGATGCTTACTGTGTGTCTGATGATCCCTGAATCGGGGGCGGATGCACGGCGCGACATTCAGGTCGATCCTGAGCCGGCTGTTGATCTCGGTCCTTTGCATATCGAGTTGGCGTTTCCACCCCTGCCGCCAGACGATAGCGTCAGCCGTGTATCATCGTCCCATACCGTATCGCGCGAACTCTTGCACAAGTTCGAACCGGCGTTGCTCAAGCAATTGTTAGATGAGACAAACGATGGAACGTTGCGTGGCATTGTGATGATAAACGAACGAAACACACCAGATGATATGGACTTGAGTGGGCTGGACGTGGCGTCAAAGCGCCAAGCCATCGTTCAGCACATGCAGGCTGTGGCTGACGTTTCCCAGGAAAACGTGCAGGCGATGCTGAATGCACAGTCCGGACAGCAAGTGGTGATGACCAAGCCTTTGTGGATTGTTAATGGTATTGTCGTGGAAGGGCACAAAGAGATCTTTTGGAAACTTGCTGCTCACCCGGACGTGTCGATCATTATGCTTGATCATGTTCGAATGCTGCCCAACGTGGATATACCGAGCGTGTCTGCCGATCAGGAATTGGTCGCGGCGGGAAGCGCACAGTGGAACGTTCAACGCGTCCAAGCCGATCGGGTGTGGCAAATCTTGAGTCTGACCGGCAAAGGTGCGGTGGTTGCCAACCTGGACAGTGGGGTGGACTGGCAGCATCCTGATTTGATGCCGAGTTATAGGGGGTACACGGGCAAACCTTTTGCCGACCACACGGGCAACTGGTATTGTGCGACGGATGAGGGGTACGACTATCCCGGAGATGGTCAGGGACACGGTACGCATACTATGGGGACGATGGTCGGCCAAAATGGCCTTGGTGTGGCCCCCGGCGCGCAATGGATCGCTGCCAAGGTCTTTAACAACCAGGGACAGGCTCTGGATAGCTGGATTCACGATGGATTTGAGTGGGTGTTGGCGCCGAATGGTGACCCGGCCCTGGCTCCCGACGTGGTCAATAGTTCCTGGGGAAGTTGGCTGAGCAGTGAAGAACGGTTTTTACCCGACGTACAAGCACTTGTGGCGGCGGGCATTCTTCCCGTCTTTTCTGCCGGGAATTACGGGCCGGATGAGAGCAGCATTACTGCCCCGGCCAGCTTTCGTGAGGCGTTTGCTGTCGGGGCAATCGATAACCAAGACCAGATCGCTCGTTTTTCCAGTCGTGGGCCATCGCCATGGGAAGAGATCAAGCCGGAGGTGGTTGCGCCTGGCGTTGGGATCGTTTCTGCCATTCCCGGCGGTGGGTGGGGGATCAAGGATGGTACCTCGATGGCGGCTCCGCACGTTGCCGGGATCGCGGCGTTGATGTTACAGGCCAACCCAGCCTTAACGGTCGATCAGATCGAATCCATCCTGACAAAAACAGCATTTCCCCTTGTGGAAACACGCCCCAACAACGACTATGGCTGGGGGTTGGTCGATGCGTATGCTGCTGTAACTTGGGCGGGGAGTTTTGGGCGACTGGTGGGAGCGGTGACGGATGATGCCAGCGGCGTGGCGATCTATGGCGCTGTCGCGCAGATTGCCTCGCATAGTGCAGCGGTAACGGCGACGGCAACGACGGACATTTTGGGCACATATAACGTTGGTCTGCGTGCAGACTATTACGACGTGGTGGTTGCCGCTTTTGGATACGATCCCAAGACCATAGCAGGCATCCAGGTCATAACGGGTACCACGACCACGCTTGATGTGGAAATGAGCGCATTGCCTACCGGACTTTTGCGTGGTGTGATCCGCGAGAGTGGCACGGGGGATCCGCTGCAGGCAACTCTTTTTGTGCCCAATACGTCGGCCTCGACAGTGTCAGATGCTTCAGACGGTACCTATCGCCTAAAGCTGCCAAATGGCACACATATTGTGCGCGTTGAATGTGAGGCACATCGTGTGATCACGGCAGAGATCACTATTGTCAACGGAAAGACGGTCATTCGCGACTTTGAACTGATTCCAGCGCCGACGATTCTGCTCGTAGATAGTGGGGCGTGGTACAACGGCAGCCAGCGTCAGTTTTACCAAAAGGCGTTGGACAAACTGGGCTATCTGTATGACGAGCACGGCGTCATCAACGTCGATATCGCTCCCACCGATGTGCCAACTGCCGGGACGTTCCTGCCGTATGATGTGGTTATCTGGAGTGCGCCCCAGGATGCACCTGGTTTTATCGGTGCCGAGGCTGCGATCACCCAGTATCTGGAGGCCGGCGGCCGGTTGCTGTTGAGCGGGCAGGATGTTGCCTTTTGGGATGACGGTGGAAATGGCTTTTTCCACTCCCCCTATTTCCGTGACTATCTCAAGGCGAGTTTTGTCCGAGATTCGGCGGACAGCCAAACGATTGTAGGCGAGTCGATCTTTGGCGGGCTAACGATCACGATTGCCGGAGAGGGGGGCGCGAACAATCAGATTTTTCCCGACGTCATTGCTGTTACAGAACCCGATTTTGCGGCATCCAGTTGGGCGTATTTGGGCGGTGAAAGCGGTGGGCAGGCAGCAGGATTCTGTCTGCCCTATAGGGCACTGGTCTTTGGATTTGGGTTTGAAGGGATAAACGACGATACGACCCGCCAAGAGGTGTTACAGCGCAGTATTGATTGGCTCGTGGCCCCACCACAATCGGTTGGTGTTGAACTGGATGTTGGTGAGATGCCCCAGATCACAAACAACGAGGGCTGGCTTGTGCATCAAGTGCGTTTGCGGAACACCAGCGAGGTGCGCGCAGACACCTTTGCGGTGACCCTATCCGACAATACCTGGCCGACTGCGCTTCTAAATCCTGCGTCTGTCTCGTTGGGCTCCTGCCAATCTGTCACCCTGCAAATCAAGGTCGATGCACCTGCCGGCACTGGCTGGCATCGCTTTGACGAGGCGATGCTGTCTGCTGCATCAACGCTTTCGCCCGGGTTGGTTGTCACTGCTGTTTTGAATTCCAAAACACCGGCGCCGGTGCTGCTGGTCGATGGGTCTCGGTTTTATGACGTTGAGGATCATTACAAGGATGCGTTGAGCGATGCCGGGGTTCCTTATGACTATACTTTGAGCAAGGGCAGGTTGCCATCCAACGTTCCCAGCGCCGATACCCTGGCTCTGTATCCCTTGATCTTGTGGTACACGGCCTACGATTGGCACGAACCGATTAGCGATCTGGAAGAGGCGCGGCTGCTTGAATACCTAAGCCATGGCGGGCGGCTGGCTTTTTCCTCGCAAGATTTTCTCTATTACAGGCTTGACAGCCTGTTGGCCCAAGAGTACCTGGGCGTTGAGGACTACGTTGAGGACTGGGGTCCCAGCAGGATCCAGGGGGAACCACAACACGCGATAGGTTGGGGACTTGGGCCATATACGCTGACGTATCCATACCGGAATTGGAGCGATTCTCTGGTGCCTGTTGATGGTGCAAGCGTTGTCTTTCGTAATGAGTACGACTGGCCTGCCGCCATCTCGCATCCAGGGGACAGTTGGCGGACCTTGTTTATGGCTTTTCCCTTTGAAACGTTGGATCGAGATGCCGCAGCGGAGGTAATGGCGCGTACGGTGGGCTGGCTAAGCTGGTTGGGCGGTTCCACATGGCATGCAGATCGAAGAGTCGTCGAGGGTGGCGATGTGGTGACGATGACGTGTGTGCTTGACAACAATGGCTGGACGGATATTGCTGCCGCGTACCTGACGACGACTTTGCCTGCCGGTCTGGAGATGGTTGGCGGATCGCCACGCGGAGGTATCACCTACTATGCGCCAACGCGGACCGTTCACTGGCAGGGATCTATTGCTCGAGGTGAGCCGATCACGTCCAGTTTCCAGGTCAGAATCAGTGGGTCGCCATCCGACGCGACGGATATCTCGTTCCCGCTGCACATAGGGTACGCCGATCATTCTGTGGCCTTTGATCTGCCTTACATTCTGCGCGTCAATGCTTCGGACCTCTCCTTTTCAACACTCGAGGTCGAACCTATATCCAGCCTGCCTAGCCGTGTCCTATCTTATACATTGGCCGTGCGCAACACGGGCGTGCGTGCAGCTTTGGCAGCGGTGACGGCGACTATTCCAAATCACACAACCTTTGTTGACCCTCTTAACAGCGGGGGCATCGGCACCTGGCAAGTGATGAGCGACGTGCTGTCTTGGACAGGGCCAGTTGCTGCCGGCAACGAGGTCGTGCTGAGCTATCAACTCGAATTGGATCATGCAGGCGATTATCTACTTCGCCACGTGGCTCACATCAGCGATCAGTACGGCGAGCGGTGGCATCCTGAGGCCAGGGCCACGATCTGGATCGAGAAAGCGTTTTTCCCACTCGTGTACAAATAGCCGTCAGGAGGTGTGTTTTGCTCGTACTGCTGAGGTTCGTCGCGTTTCTTCTGTTTTGGCTCGGACTGCTGCAGGGCGGTGTAAGCGCAAGTGGCCTCAATGGCCTTTCGCTCACCGGGTACCGGCGCGACGCTGGCTGCGGTGTGTCTGTTTTACTGCTGGCGGTTGGTATTGTCCTGCTGCTGCTTACCCCGCTGTTGCCCATCGTGCTTGTGGCGATCCCGGCGTTGTTGCTCGCGCTGATCGTGATGGGTGTCGTTTCCCTGTTTGTGCACGTCGAGATGGTACCACCTGTGGCGGGCAATCCCGGCAAAGACGACGCGTGGACGGCTGAACCCATTTCTTTTTTGGACAGAGCGGGGATGGCGACGGGGTTTTTGCTCAAATCTCACCACGCCAGTGCCGATGTAGCAACGGTGTGTTGGGTGCACGGTGTGGGTGATGACAAAGAAAACTATAAATGGGTCCTGGCGCGTGCTTTGACGCAGCGAGGGTTCAATGTGCTGACCTTTACGCTACCCGGTCACGGCGATCGTGTAGCCGAACCGTTCACCGTGCCGGATGGGTTGAGTGCCGTGCCAGCCGCATTGGATTTTTTGCGGCAGCGGGCCGACGTCAATCCCGACCGAATTGGTTTGATGGGGGTGAGCCTGGGCGGCGCTTTGTCGATTCGCGCTCTGGCTGCCGGGCAGCGAGTGGCGACCCTGGCTTTGCTCGAAGTGCCATGTTCGCTTCACATCACCGATCAACTCTGGTGGAAGGAGGCCTTTCGGACTGCCTCAGTTCCCTCTCTGAACATCTTCCGCGACTGCAGCCCGGGTGGACTGAGGCGGACCTGGGATCCGAGATCCAATTTTGTCGGCACGTTGGATGAGGTATTTGCAGAGTTGAGGCCTGAGGAATACATGGCTCAGGTGCCGTCCTTGCCGCTGCTCGTCGTGAATGGTGGGCGCGATCCGATTGCGCCCGTGGAGCACGGACGGCGTCTGTTTGCGCGCGCCAGCGAGCCCAAGGTACACGAGATCGTCCGTCCCGCGTCGCACGTCTCGTTGATCTTTATGCGAAAGACGGCCAACCTGGTCGCCGACTGGTTTGCCAGCCATTTATAGATGTCTGTTTTGTGTTTATCACGATACAATTGAAAAAGGAGAAGGGATGACGATTCAGTCTTTATCAGGCGAGTGGTCGTGTCGTAAGGTGGGAGATGGTGAGGAATGGTTTCCGGCGCAGGTGCCGGGCAGCGTTCACCTTGATCTGCTGGCTGCCGGGCGGATAGCCGATCCGTTCGTCGGCGATGAGGAAAAACGCACCAAGTGGGTGGCCGAAAGTGATTGGGAATACTGCCGCACCTTTGCCGTCGATGCGGCATTGTTGGCCCAAGAACGTGTCTTCCTCGTCTGCGATGGCTTGGATACGTTGGCCACGGTATCGATCAATGGGCAGGTGATTGGCCAGGCTGAAAACATGTTCCGGCAATATCGTTGGGAATCCAAGTCGGTGCTGCACGAAGGGGAAAATGAGCTGTGCATCACGTTTGCTTCCCCAGTATGCCATGTTTTGTCCAAGATGGACGAGCGCCCGCTGTTGGGCGTCACGCAGGCGATTCCGGGCGCATCCTATTTGCGCAAAGCGCCTTGTCATTTCGGCTGGGATTGGGGACCTATGCTGCCGCCACTCGGCATCTGGCAGGACATCCGCCTGGAAGGATACAGCGTGGCCCGGCTGGACGACGTCCATCTGCGGCAGAATCACCAGGATGGAAAGGTGATCGTGTCCGCGGACGTGACTGTCGAACGCTGGCAAAACGACAATCTGACAGCCGTGTTGTGCGTTACGGCTCCCGATGGCACGATCTTTACATCTTGTGCTCCGGTCGGGACTGGCGAGGTCGAGGGCGGTGGGCTCCAGGTCGTGATCGACGATCCACAGTTGTGGTGGACAAACGGATTGGGGGCGCAACCCTTGTACGCAGTTGAGGTGAACTTGAGTTGCGGCGACAGTGTACTCGATCAAAACGCGTACCAAATTGGTTTGCGCACCGTCGAACTGCGGCGCGAGCCAGATGAATGGGGCGAGTCGTTCACCTTTGTGATCAATGGCGTGCCCATTTTTGCCAAAGGCTCCAACTGGATCCCGGCCGATTCGTTCCTGACGCGTTTTACGGATGCCTCGTTGGAGCATCTTTTCCAAAGTGCGGTCGAGTCGCATCACAACATGCTGCGCGTGTGGGGCGGGGGCATCTATGAAGAACAGCGGTTTTACGATCTCGCGGACAAGTATGGCATCCTGGTGTGGCAGGATTTCTCCTTTGCCTGCAGTATCTATCCGCTTGGCGACGAGGCCTTTGTGGACAACGTGCGCCTCGAAGTGGAACAGAACGTCAAACGACTGCGCCACCGAGTCAGTCTGGCACTGTGGTGTGGCAACAACGAAATGGAGTGGGGCTGGGTGCAATGGGGCTGGGATCGGCTCGAGCACAAGGATCTCAAAGCCGCTTACGACCGCTTTTTCCACCGCACCCTGCCCGAGTGGTGTGCGGATCTGGACCCGGACCGCGCCTATTGGCCCAGTTCGCCTTCGTCCGGCATTGCATTTGACGAGCCCAACGCCCAGGAGCGCGGCGATGCCCATTTCTGGGGGGTGTGGCACGGGCGCATGCCGTTCGCGGCCTATCGCGGGCAGTATCCGCGCTTTATGAGCGAATTTGGGTTTCAGGCCTTGCCGCCGCTCAAAACGGTTGCCACCTATGCCGAGGAAAAAGACTGGAATATGACCTCCTACATCATGGAGCATCACCAACGCGGCAATCACGGCAACGGCTTGATCCTGGCTCAAATGACCGATACCTTTCGCATGCCCAAGGATTTTAGCTCGCTGGTCTATCTGAGTTTGATCCTGCAGGCCGAGGGCGTCCGCTATGGCGTCGAGCACTGGCGTCGGAACATGGACCGCGTCAGTGGCACGTTATATTGGCAGCTCAACGACTGCTGGCCGGTGGCTTCGTGGGCCAGCATCGACTATTTCGGTCGCTGGAAGGCGCTGCACTATGCGGCGAAGCGCTTTTACGCTCCGCTGATGTTGTCGATCGTCGAAAGCGGCACGGCGATGGCCGTCCACGTCACGTCCGACCTGGTCGAACCGTGGCAGGGCCTGGTGCGCTGGTCGCTGGAAGGGTTGGATGGCACGGTATTAGCCTCGGGCGAAGAAGTGGTATCGGCGTCCCCGCTGGCAGACACACCCGTGTGCGCACTGGACTTTGAGGATCAGATCGCGGATGGCACTGACCGCAGCACGATTTTCGTTTGCGAGTTGTGGCAGGGACAAACGCGTGTGGCGCTGCAAATCGCGACGTTCCAACCCAGCAAGCATCTGGATTTGGTCGATCCCGACCTGTCGGTTGTCGTTACACGGGAGGGCGACCGGTTGTGTTTCGATGTGACCGCAGATTCGCTGGCTCGTTTCGTCGAGCTGGCGCTGGATGGTACGGACGTGGTGTTTAGTGACAACTATTTCGACCTGCCCGCCGGACGCAGGGTGCGTGTGACCTGTCAGATGCCGGAGGGTTGGACGGTCGAGCAGGCAGAGGCAGCATTACACTTGCGGTCGTTGTACGATTCGTTTGCCTAGAGGTCAACCGTCTGTTTTCTCTTCACAACAGAGTTGAGGCTTTGGTAGGTTTGTGCTCTTTTTATGACCAGTAACATCTGGCTAAAGCCTCAATTCCAGGCCGCGGTTCGGGAGGGATTGCTTTTTGTCTGGTTGCGCTGTATACTGCAGATACTGGTAAACAGCGGTGATTGGAAAGTGCTATGAGTGTGTACGAATCCGTCAAATATAGAGAAATCCTGGATGTCATCCTCAAATGGCCGCCAGATAAACGTTTTGCCCTGGTGCAGGATGTGCTTGTCACGCTGGCGCCAGGCGAAACTGGCCAAGCACGGCGCAAAACGGCGGAAAAAGCATTGGGACTCTTGGCAACCGATCAGTCTGCGCCCTCTGATGGTGAGATCAAACAATGGCTGCATGAACGGCGAATGGACAAGTACGGTTGATGCAAGTGTTGATTGACACCAATGTCCTGCTGGATGTGCTCCTAAAGCGCGAGCCTTGGGTATCTGATTCCTATGGGGTGTGGTTGGCGAACGATCAAGATCGTATTGCCGGCTATATAGCAGCCTGCTCTATTACCGACCTGTTCTATGTAGCGCGTCGCCTGACTACGCTGGAAAAAGCACGTATGGCTACCTATCTTTGTCTGGAAGCGTTTTCAATCTGTACGGTCGATCGTCGCACGCTTGAATTGGCGCAGACGTTGTCTGGTAGCGATTTCGAGGATAATCTGCAAATAGCTTGTGCCAGCATTGCAGGCCTTGATGCCATCGTCACAAGAGATACGACTGGCTTTGGGAACTCGC
Source organism: Anaerolineae bacterium (assembly GCA_016929205.1). Next base: position 2,910 of record JAFGJF010000271.1, on the reverse strand, counting down.
TTGTGCCAATTTTTCAACCGAGGGAACTGCTGGCACAACTCGGTTAGTATTGTCAAGATCTCTGACTGTCAAGCTGTTGAGCATACCTGAGACCTGTCAAGAAGGGCGAGATTGTTCTCTTTTTGCTGTGCAAATTGTAGGTTCGCTCATTGGGACATCGGACCAAAGAACATCTGCTCTGTGCTGGTTCATAGCGAAATGGCAAAATAATGAGTGCAGATTGTGGCGGAGAGGCAACGCAAATAGAGTCGGGTCCGTCACAGCCAAAAGTGACCAGAGTTTTCGCATTGGGGCCAAGTCTCCCTGTCGGTGCGTGCCATTCGGTAGTAGCAAATTGATCAGTGGGTTTTTCTCACGTGTGCTTTTCCTCTATCTATGTGACCACTTTGGCCTTGTCCCACATCTTGGGATCGTACTCAATCCCCAAGCCCGGACCGGTCGGCACCGTGATCACGCCGTTTCGTGCCTCAAAGGAAGGCGCGATCCACCACTGTGACCGGACCTTTTTGGTGTTGTATTCCTGGTGCGGTCCCAGGTTGGGAACGACGGCGGCGAAATGCAGCATGTAGGCCAGGTTGGGATCGTTGCGTGGGCAGTGTGGCGCGATCTGTATGCCGGCTGCCTCGGCCATTTTGGCGACTCGCAGGCCGCGGATGAATCCGCCATTGTACACGATGTCGGGCTGCACGAGGTCGACGCCGCGGTTCTCGATCATCCAGCGAAAGCGGGCTACGCTGGTATCCTGTTCGCCGCCGGCGACGATCATATCCAGCGCGTCGGCGACCTGCCTGGTTTGTTCGTACTCGTCGAACGGGCAGGGTTCCTCGAAAAAGGCGATGCCGTACGATTCGAGCATCCGTCCCACCTCGATCGCGTGTTGAGCGTCGTACGAGCCGTTGGCGTCAACATAGAGGGTGATGTCGTCGCCCCAGGTCTGCCGTGCCAGGGCGACCAGCGCTTCCGTGCGTCCTGGTGCGGCGTCGGCGTTGTGGCTCATCCGCCCGCCGATCTTGAGCTTGATGGCAGCGGACTGCGTCTCTTCCAGGCGCGGTGTGACCCATGCCACTTCTTCTTGCGGCGTCGTGTCCCGGCCCAGTCCGGACAGGTAGATGGGAATCTCGGTGCGGTGCACGCTGCCCGGCGCCTGGCCCAATAATTCGGTGACCGATCTGCCGGCCATCTTGCCCAGCATATCCCACACACTCAGCTCGACCGAGGCGACACAGGTCCACAAAGCCAGCCCTGCGAGTTTGTAGTTACTGCGATAGGGATAGACGCCATCAACCAGCGACTCCAGGTCGCGCGCATCCTGCCCGATAAAATACGGCGCGACCAGCTGGTTCAGGATCGGCCACAGGTGGGGGAGGCGCTGGTTGGCGTTGGCGATGCCGACCGCACCATCGGTGGATGTGGTGCGCACGAACCAGCGTCCGGTTTTTCCATCCGGGACGCGCAGGATGTCGATCGCGGCGATGCGCACCGGCGATGTAAATGTCTTTTCGAGGTCAAAAAGCGGCTCCATTTGCTGCTCCTCACTTTATTTTCCCAATGGGTAGGGGCGAACCCTTGTGGTCGCCCAGTAGAACAGGCACAAGACCTATCCCTACCCCAAGATGTTGAAAGATACCTCATTGTGTGCCAAATGATTGTGCGATGCGTTCGTTTCTTGGATCGGCCAACCATTCCTTCACCAAGACTTCGGCCTGTGCCAGGTGGTGGGTGCGGTGATCGTTTAGCAGATAGAGCAAGACCAGGCTGCGGTCGCCGGTGCGCAGGGCATTGATCATCAATTCTGCCCGTTGCCAGCGGGGGATCATCGCCCCAGCCATCAGTTTGGGCGGAAACGGTCTGGCGCTGACGCCGCGAATGCCCGCCCCGCTGACCACGCCCTGGCACTCGATGACCAGGTCCTCCGGAAAGTCTTTGATGATCTGTCCTGTGTTTGGGATATTGACCTGGAACAGGCGCTCGACATCGTTGACCAGCGAGTCGATGATCGGCACGATCTGCTCGCCGCTCTGCACCGGTTCAAACGTCTCGCTGACCGGTCTGCTTTCGTCCAATGCGGCCTCTTGGACGCGCTGCACCCGTTGGGCAATGTGTTCCAGGTACTGCCCCCAGCCGATTTCCGAGTCAAAGCCGCCGGTTGGCCCGTACCAGTGCTGCTTGGTCTGCAGATCGGTGTGATACCACCAGCCGACCATGCGCGGTGTATCGCCAATGGGCATCAGCCCAAAGAGCTTGTACTGGTGGATCGCCGCGCGCCGCATCTGGTTCGCGCCATAGCCGCGGTCGTCGCTGGCCCAATACGCTTCACTCTTGGTTTCGATCCAGTCGTCGAGCAGGGGATAGGCGTCCCGGCCCTTGTAGCGGAAATCGGTCATCCAGATCCAGTGAGTAAAGCCGGGCATCTGCGCGGTGACGTGTTCCAGATTCAGACCAAGCACCTGGGCGATCTCGCGGTAGCCATAGTGCCCGTGGCACAAGCCCAGGACCTTGACCTTGGCCTCACGGTGCATGAGCGTGCACCCTTCAAAGACCGGGTTGGCCGATTGGATCAGCCAGGCGTTGGGGCAGATCCGTTCCACGTCGCGCGCGACCTCGAGAAAAAACGCCGCCTGCCCAAAGTTGTGCAGCCGGGCACCCCGGTAGTAACCGTGCTTTTCAGCCAGGCAGCGCTGTGTTTCGGTCCAGTCGTGCCCGCCGACCTGGGCGGTGTTGATCACAAAGTCGGCGTTTTGCAGCGCTTCCCGGCGGTTTGTCGTCTTGGAAAAGCTCAGGCCGGCATCCAGTTCGTTTGACAGCCGTTCGGCCATTTGCGCGATCATGTCCAGGCGGTGGCGATCGATATCCATCAATACGACGTGGCTGCCATGCAAGCCGGGGGTGACGCACAAGTCGCGGACGATC
>JAFGJF010000270.1 GCA_016929205.1 Anaerolineae bacterium | reverse complement strand
TCTCGGCCTATATCCGGCGCTATGCGGCGCTGGCCCGACAATTGGCGGTGACCGAGGACAACCAGGCCAGACAAGTCGAGCTGGACCAGATCGCCAACCGCTGTGACTGGCTCGCCGTGCACCCCCCGCGCACCTTTTTGGAGGCGTTGCAACTGGTGTGGTTTGTCCACCTCGGCATAAAAATGGACGATGGCGGGGTCGGACACTCGTTTGGCCGCTTTGACCAGTACCTGTGCCGGTTCTACCGGGCCGACCTGGAGGCTGGAGACCTGGCCGTCGACCGGGCGCGGGAGCTGTTGGCCATGTTCTGGATCAAGCTCAACCGCGAGGGAGACGACATCGCCCACCTCAGCCTGGGCGGGCAGACGTTGGACGGAGAGGACGCGACCAACGAGTTGAGTTTTTTGTGCCTGCAAGTCGATCGCTGGGTCAGCCGCAAGCAGCCCAACCTCTCGACGCGCGTGCATGCCGGCACAACCGATGCCTACTGGCGCGAGATCGCTCGCACCATGCGAAGAGGCGCGGGGCATCCGGCGATTTTTAACGACGAGGTGATCGTCCCCGGCTTGCTGGATTATGGCCTGCCTATAGAGGAGGCGCGCGATCACGCCCAGGTGGGCTGCGTGGAGACGTTTTTGCCGGGTCTGGGCGCGCCGTGGACCGATTGTTACCTCAACCTGGCCAAGTGCCTGGAGCTGGCTTTGAACGACGGCCGCGATCTGTTGAGCGGTGTGCGGTTGGGGCCATCGACGGGCGATCCCAGGCGGTTTGGTTGGTTCGACGATCTGTTTGCGGCCTACGAATGTCAGGTCGAGCACGCGCTGTACGAGATGCTGGCCGCCAAAGATGCCTACGATACCGTATTGGCCGGGCATGCGCCCGAACCGCTCAACTCGGCATTTATCCACGACTGCCTGCAGCGCGGATTGGATGCCACTGGCGGTGGGGCGCGCTACCTGCTCACCGGGGCATATGGCGTGGGGCTGGGCACGACCGTGGACAGCCTTGCGGCGATCAAGACGTTGGTTTATGATGAAGCGCTGCTGGCGATGGACGATTTGCTGGCCGCGCTGGCGGCCGATTTTCAAGGACACGAACGGGCGCTTTTCCTGTGTCGTAACCGCGCGCCCAAGTACGGCAACGACGACGAGCGCGCCGATGCGGTAGCGGTGCGGGTCATCGAGAGCCTTGGGCGTCAGGCGCGTTCCTATCCGTCGCCCTCGCCACAGGCGATCCACTATGCGATGTTGGGATCGGTATTGAGCCACACCAGCATGGGCGCCAGGACGGCGGCTTCGGCCAACGGCCGGCGGGCCGGAGAGACGTTGAGCGACGGCGGATCGCCATCGCAAGGCTGCAACACGAGCGGCGCGACGGCCACGCTGTGCTCGCTGTCCAAGGCCGATTACCGGCTGGTGCCCGGCGGTGCGGCGATCAATCTGCGTTTAGCGCCCGCCCATTTGCAGGGAGAAGTGGGACTGGAGCGGTTGGTCAGTCTGCTCAAAAGTTACGTGGCGATGGGTGGGGAACAGGTGCAGGTCACGGTGGTCGACGCCGAGACATTCAAGCTCGCACAAAAGCACCCGGAGCGCTACCGCGACCTGGTGGTGCGCGTGGCGGGATTCACGGCCTATTTTGTGACCCTTGTGCCTGAGCTGCAACAAGAGATCGTCGCCCGAGCTGAAGCGGGTCTATAGCGCAAAGGTAAGAGGAGGATGTGATGAAAATTATCGCTGCGGATATCTATAATGTCGATTTGCATCCCTGGAAGCCGCCGATCATCTTGCGTTTGATCACAGACGAGGGCATCTATGGCCTGGGCGAGTTTCCGTTGTGTTATGGTGCCGGCCGCCGGGCTGCGATTGGCATGCTCCAGGACTTGATCGAGGGCTTTGTGATCGGCGCGGATCCAATGCGCATTGAGGCGATGTGGGATACACTCTTTCGCCGTACCTTTTGGGCGCAGGGAGGTGGCCCGGTTGTTTATGGTGGCATGAGCACCGTCGATGAAGCGCTGTGGGACATCAAGGGCAAGGCGCTGGGCTGCCCGGTTTACGAGCTGCTCGGCGGCAAGGTGCGCGAGTCGCTGCGCGTGTATGCTAACGGCTGGTACAGCGGAGAATGGGCGCCGGAAAACGGGCGCCGGCCCGACACGCCGCAAGAATACGGCGAGATCGCAGCCCGGGTCGTCGGATTGGGGTACGGTGCGCTCAAATTTAATCCTTTTGGCGCGCCCCGCGACCGCCAGGGAGGCGGTCACCCCCACGTGTTGGAGCCCTGGCGCGCTGATCTGGGATACGCTCGCGTCGAGGCCGTGCGCGAGGCTGTTGGCCCACAGGTCGATATCATGGTCGAGTGTCACGGCTGGTTCGATCCAACCTCGGCGATCGAGATGGGACGCCGTCTGGCCGACCTGAATCCGTGGTTTTACGAGGAACCGGTCGATGCGATGAACGTGGCTTGTATGAAACAGGTCGCCGAGAACGTGTCTCTCAAGATCGCTGCCGGAGAGCGTCTCTACACCCGGTATATGTTTCGTGAGTATATTGAGGGGCAGGTGCTGAATCTGCTGCAGCCCGACGTCGGCCTGGCCGGCGGGATCACTGAGGTCAAAAAGATCGCCTCCTATGCCGAGATCTATGGTCTGACCATACAGCCGCATAACTGCCACGGCCCGATCGCCACCGCCGCGGCAGCGCAGATCGACGCCTGCATTCCCAATTTTTTGATCCAGGAATTGGTGCCCTTTCGCGAGCGGATCGCCTACGACCTGGTGCTGGAACCGCTCGAGCTTGAGGTAAAAGATGGCCAGATGCCCGTGCCTGATGGCCCCGGCCTGGGCGTGACCTTGAACGAGTCTCTGGTGGACCGCTGCCCACACATCCGCATCGAATAAAAGCAGACAGGCGATGAAGCATAAAACAGGAAACAACAACTTGACCGAAAATACTGTACAATGCTACAATCTATCCGGATTACTGTTCGAAACCAATTGAGTCATTTATATTCTCTGTTGAGGGAAAAAACTTGGATCTTTTGGGCCGTACGCTAGGACGCTACCGCATTGTCAATCAACTGACCACTGACGAGTTTGTGGATACTTATCGAGGCCGGCAAGAAACGCTTGGATGGGACGTTACTATCCAGGTGTTTCAAGTTGTACCAGATGATGATTTTCGCACCTGGTTTGAAGCGCTTGCAGAAAACATGCTCAAGATCCGTCACCCCAATATTCTGCGCGTTTTGGAATATGGCGTCCAGGATGATATGGCCTACATCATTACCGATTACGTTGATGGCAAGAGACTGACCGACCTGGGTGAACGCCTGTCACGCAAAGAAGCTGTTCAATTTGTCAGACAGATTGGCCAGTCTCTGGTCTATATGCGCTTAAGGCACATTCGCCACCAAGAGATCGATAGTGAGAACATCATTTTTGATCAAGAAAACACGCCCTTGCTTATCAACTTGGGCGTCAAAGACATTTTGGATAGAATAAAGCATCAAACCAACTATCCCCGGGACAGCGACTCGTTTTCAAGCCGGCCGTCACATTCAGCGTCATCGGTGGACGCACGCCTAGACGTAAAACAGTTGGGCATCGTTTTCTACGAGATGCTGACCGGCGAAGCATACGCACCGGATACGTTGGAGATTTTGTACGGCCTGCGAAAGGCGGAATCGTGTCACAAGTTTAGTTTGATTGCGCGCATACCCACCAAGCTCAAACAAATCATCCTTCAGGCGATCGATGACACCCGCGCAGATCAGTTCAAGCGCGTTGAAGACCTGCTGAAAGCGCTTCCAGAATCCAGACCGCCAAAACCGGTTGGAAAACCCAAGACGTTCAAAACCGCCGGGGGTAGGCGAAAAACCGGCTTGGCGTTTATCCTCTTGCTTTTGAGTCTGGTCTTGGTCGGATTTATTCTAGCTGCAATCTTGGAGCCTGGGACGCGAGAGATGGTCTTGTCTTGGTTCCCGGCAGCAACGGCTACACCCTCTCCAACGGCCACACCTATGCCAACACGTACCCGGACGCCAAGGCCGACGCCGGCACCAACATCAACGCCAACGCATGCGCCAATGTTTACTCTGACGGCGACACTTGTGCCAACGATAACACCAACGCAAACACATACGTCAACGCGAGCGCCAACGTTTACTCCGACAGCGATACTTGTGTCACCGATAACATCAACGCAAACACCAACTCTGGTGTCTACCTCGACACCGACTCATACACCAACGCCAACAAGAACGGCGGCACCATTGCCTATGCCATTTTTCATAGCCGAAGCAGAACGAGCTGCCAGCATTTTTGAGGGACCGAGCGTCCAGACAGCGGAACTTGGAATAGTCTATGTCGGAAATACTGTTTCTATTCTCGGTCGAGCCGATGCACAAAAATGGGGGCGCTGGCTCTACATTGTCCAAGATGATATCGTCGGCTTTGTTGATGAAACCCGATTCAGCTATACGATTGACTGGGATTCGCTTAGAATCATCGACGTGAAAGATTCGATCGCCATCGTGTTGCCCAATGCCTCAGAGGCGTTGGCCATACCAGCGGGTGTTCTCAGAATCGAGTATGTGCAGGCAGCGTCCGAGTGCCTCACAGGCGGGTGGATGGCTTACTTTGAAGTCAGAATCTCGGGCGGTGATGGGCAAAACTATAGCTTGTTCTGGGATCAAACCCTGATACCTTTTTCTGTCCAAGAGGCGGAAAAAGATGTTGCCATGATCCAATTTGTTGGTGGGTCTACCCCGTTTGCTGGCACAGTCTGGGTTGAATCGGGCGGACAACGTGTGGGCTTGTCAGCCTACCTTGACGTGCCGGATTGCAGCTAGATGCTGTCGAACCCGGGGCTATGCTGTAACATATGTGTAGCGTACTAAACAGTGCGTGTGATTCGCGTCAGCTCACACCACATATACATAAACCCGGATAGTGTCATTTGCCACGTTTGCAAAGAGCGTCGTTTGACGTTTCACGCCTCACGTGCTATAGTTGACCTTAATCATACCAACACTATCCACTTTGTACAGGAGGATGCTTGTCATGTTAACGATCGAATGGAAGCGCCGGGTCGACAACTGGCGCCAGGAATTACCCAATCACGTCTATCGCCCCCTGGGGCCGATCGCGTTGAGCGGATTCGTGACCAAAGACCAGCTTACGGTCGATGAGGCGATGCAGGGCGAGTTTCAACCTTTTCCCGACGGCACCCGATGGGGCGCCAAGTGGGAATATGGCTGGTTCAAGGGACAGGTGACGCTGCCCGAGGAGGCACGGGGCAAGCGCATTGTGCTCGATATCGACATCGGTGGCGAAAGTGCGGTCTATATCAATGGCACAGCCACGGGCGCAACCAGGCGGCGGTTCCGGGGCGGCGGCGGGCCCTGGGGGCGACGATTCTGGCAGTTGATGTTCAACCGCGAGATCCTGGCTGCCGAGAACGGCGTGCCCGGCGAGCAGTATGAGGTCATAGTCGAGGGCTATGCCGGGCATGGCGGCACCCCGGTCTACGCCGGGCCGATCCCGCCGGGGCGGGAATCGGTGCCCGAGCCGCCGCCCCAACAGACGACGATCGGCAGCAGCACCTTCGGGGTGTGGCAGGAAGAGGTCTACCAGCTCGACATCGACGTGGAGACGCTCTACGAGGTGCGCGAGAACCTGAATGCCGATTCGCTGCGCGTGCAGCAGATCGACGCCGGCCTGCGCGATTTTACGACGATCGTCGATTTTGAGCTGCCTAACGAACAGATGCTCGAAACGGTCCGCGCCTGCCGCGAGCGGCTCAAGCCGCTGCTCGAGTGCGTCAACGGCTCGACCGCGCCCACGCTCTATGCCTTTGGCCACGCTCACATCGACGTGGCCTGGTTGTGGCCGTTGGCCGAAACTGAGCGCAAGTGCGTGCGCACCTTTTCATCCCAGTTGGCCCTGATGGAGCAGTACCCCGAGTACAAGTTCCTGCAGAGCCAGCCGCACCTGTACTGGATGGTCAAGACCCATTATCCCAAGCTCTACGAGCGGATCAAGGAAGCGGTGAAAAAGGGCCAGTTTGTCGCCGAAGGCGGCTTGTGGGTCGAACCGGACACCAACGTGACCGGCGGCGAGAGCCTGATCCGCCAGTTTGTGCACGGCAAGCGCTTCTTCAAGGAGGAATTCGGCGTCGACTGCGAGTTGATGTGGCTGCCGGACGTGTTCGGCTATTCGGGCGCGCTGCCGCAGATTATGAAAGGCTGCGGGATCAAGTACTTTTCGACGCAAAAGATCTTTTGGGCCTACAACAGCGACGTCAAGTTCCCGCTCAACACCTTTTGGTGGGAAGGGATCGACGGATCGCAGGTGCTGGTGCATCTGCACAATGACTATAACTCGCGCACCAATCCGGCGTCGGTGATCGAACGCTGGCAGGAACGAGTGCAAAAGGACGGTTTCGATACCCGTCTGATGCCCTTTGGTTGGGGGGATGGCGGCGGCGGTCCGACGCGGAACCATCTCGAGTTCCTGCGCCGGCAGCGGAACCTGGAAGGGGTGCCCAAGGTCGTGATCGACTCGCCGATCGCCTATTTCAAAGAGCAGGAACAAAAAGAGGTCAGCGCGCGCTACGTGGGTGAGCTGTATTTTCAGGCCCATCGTGGGACCTACACCTCTCAGGCCAAAACCAAGCTGGGCAACCGGCGCAGCGAGTTCGGGCTGCGGGAAGCCGAGATGTGGAGTGTGGCGGCGACAGAACTGGGCGATGGATTTGTCTATCCGGCGGAAGAGATGGATACGATGTGGAAGCTGGTGCTGCTGAACCAGTTCCACGACATT
>JAFGJF010000269.1 GCA_016929205.1 Anaerolineae bacterium | reverse complement strand
GCCTGCGGGATGGAAGTCGCAAAGTGACCAGCATCAGCGAGATCGTGGGCACCGAAGGTGAAACCGTGGTCCAGCAAGAGATTTATAAATTCGTCGACGAGGGCGACAATCCCGATGGCTCGATCAAAGGGTATCATGCGCCAACCGGCGTGCGCCCCATGTGTGACGCTATGTTTAAACGATATGGGTTCAACTTGCCGGGGTCGTTGTTTATGAAGGTGCCCAACAGATAGGGAGGGCGTTCGTTGTTTTTGAATGGAGGGGTGAATGTATCCAGTGATCGGTCAATGCCCGGTATGTGGCGAATCGTTGACGGTAACGCGGCTTTATTGCCGCTCGTGTAGTTCGGCCCTGGAGGGTCATTTTACGTTGGGCCGCTTTTACCAGTTGAGCCCGGAACAGCTGGCTTTTGCCGAGACCTTTATTCGCTGCGAGGGCAAGATGACACACGTCCAACAAGAGTTGGGCATGTCTTATCCGACGGTTCGCGCGCGGCTGGATGAAGTGATCCAGGCTCTGGGGTATGCTGTGCCGAGCCGTACGGGCGACATATCGGCCGAAGATCGGCAGGCGATTCTCGAACAGTTGTCGCGGGGCGAAATCACGTCACAAGAAGCAGTCGCGCTGTTACAGGGAGACTAGTTGGGCCGGAGCCCACACGTTGGGCGGGACCCGAAAGATGAGGAGAAAAAGATGAGCGAAGAAAGGGCCCGGATCTTGCAGATGATCAGCGAAGGCAAAATCACGGCCGAGGATGGGGCCAAACTGCTCAATGCCCTGCGTAGTTCTGGCGCATCTGCGGGTTCCAGTGCGCAAGGAAGCGGCGGGCGGTCGAGTTCCACCGCAGCGCGTTGGTTCCGCGTCCGGGTGACCGACGTGGAGACCGGCCGCGTCAAGGTGAACGTCAATTTGCCGCTCAGCCTGGTGAACGTGGCGACCAAAATGGGAGCGCGATTCTCACCGGAAATGCAGGATTTTGACTGGGATGGGCTGATGGTGGCGATCAATGAGGGAGCATCGGGCAAGCTGGTCGAAGTAGAAGATGCTGCCGGCGGCGAGCGGGTCGAGGTGTTTGTCGAATAGCTCGCCGCCGCCCGGATGGCCTACAAAACCCCACCAACTCGAGTTGGTGGGGTTTTTGCATGAAACTTTGTAACGCACTTGTGCGTAATAGTGTTACAGAAAATCGAGATTACGAATTGGATTTCATCAAGGAGATGATAAAAATGATTGAAGCATTGTTTCGTTTGATTACATTGCCGTTTGTGCTGGTCGGCGCTGTGCTGGCCTTTGTTTTTGGCCTGGTGGGCATCGTTCTGTCGGTGCTGGGCGTGATCTTGACTCCGGTGCTGGGCGTGGGCTTGATCGTTCTGCCTATCGGTCTGGCATTTGTGCTGGCTGCCTGGTTGATTGGACAGATGCTCCGACCGCGAAGAACCATCATTATGCGGTAAGGCAAAAAGTGGCAGCGGGTTATCGATAGAAACCGGTTTCGCACAAGTCGCACTTGAAAGGTGGTGAACAAGCGTGTTCTGGATACCGCGCATGGTCCGACGTCATAACCGCCGTATGCGGCGGTTGGCCCGGCGGCGGGTGCGTCGTTTTGTCCGAGGGATGAGACGGCTGCGCTGTTTGGGATAGCGGGTTTGCATTCACGTCCGGCGTTTGAATCGCCGGACGTTTTTTTGTTCAGCTTGATATTCAGTTTTTGTCGATAAGGTCTGTCAGCTCTTTGTAGGCGGCGACGAACCAGGGATGGATGACAGCCAGCGTTTGCCGACGCTGCCACAGGGCATCGAGGTAATACCAAACCGCCCGATCCAACGATTGTTGTTCGAGCGCGCTCAACACGCCGTCCAGGTAGGGCGGCCTGCCGGCCTGGTCCCAGGCGATCTTGTCGGCCAAAAAGACGACCTTGTCCAGGACAGACGCACCGGCCCGCAGCGTGGTATGGCAGGCGATGGCGTCCAGCACGGCCTGGCTAGTGACCCCAAAGATCTGCGCCGCCATCACTGCCGACAGTTTTTGGTGCAAGATCATCGGCGCGGATCTTTCTTCGTTCAGGATCGCGATGCCCCACTGCTGCGCTACATCGACCCGGCACGCGTCGGCGATCACGGCGCTGACATCGTGCAGCCAACCCGCCGTCTGGGCCGAGGAACGATCGACGTCGAACTGGATCGCAAGCTGCCCGGCCTGTTTTGCGACGTTCAAACAGTGCTCGGCCGTTTTGGAAAAGCTCCGGCCGTTAAGAAAAGCGATCATGTCTGCACGCAGGTCGCCTGTGAGGCGAACACCTGCTGCAAGTGGGCGTAAATCGTTCATCGACGGCTGGCCCTAGATCGCGTTGGCGACAAACATCTCGACCAGGCGCATGGTTTTGACGGCGTCCTCGATGCTGGTTTCGGGCTGGGTGCGGGTGCGCACGCAGTCGAGAAAGTGGCGGTCCTCGTGATAAAAACCATAATACCGGAAAAATGCGTCGCTGCCGGCCATCTCTTTGCCGTCCAGCCTCAAGATGCCTTGCTGCGAAGCCCCACGCGCCGCCAACGAGTACTGGGCTTCACCTTCGTGGGAGAGCAGCACCGCGTCGCAGGCCGGGTCGCCCATGCCGAGATTGATAAAGGCACTCACGCCCGGGCCGTGAATCTCAAAAAGGTGCGTCCGGCCCCCGGTGCGGTAATTGGCCTTGATCACCCCGGTCACACCGTTGTCGAAACGGCAGATGCCGTTCCAGGCGTTGACCGTCGGCTGGTCGTCGTACTGGCCGATGGCCAGCGCCGCGTTCACCGCCGTGCCGCCGGACATCCAGCGCATCAGATCGACGGCGTGGATCGTGTCGGAGGTAAACGCGGTCAGGCTGCCGCGATCAAAGGCGGCATCGCCGTACTTGAGAAAACAGCCCTCGACCTGGTTGACCTGCGTGCGCTCGCGCACCAGGTCGACGACGTGGCGCACCAGGGGGATGTGCCGCCGGTTAAAGCCAACCTGGAGGAAACGCCCTACTTGGGCGGCCTTGCGGCACAGCGATTCGGCCTGAAAGAGGGTGATCCCGGGCGGCTTTTCCATAAACGTGTCCAGGCCCGCGTCGAGGCAATTCCAGACGACGTGGAAGAGGTTGCCCGGCTCGACCAGGCAAAAGACGGCGTCGAGCGACTCTTGGGCCAGCATGTCGTGATACACCGCATAGACGCGCGGGATGTGGTATTGTTCGGCCAATGTTTTTGCTCTGCTTTCGACCAGGTCGCAGATCGCGACCAGTTCGACGTCTTGCATCTCGTTCAGCGATGGCAGGTGCACGTTGCGGGCAATGCCGCCGGCACCGATGACTCCAACCTTCATCGTTTTCTCCTTTTTTTTGTACAGGCTATTTTGATCCGTTCTGTCTTGTGATCCGCCGTGCGCCGTGATCCGGACACCGGCTTGTTCTCATCTTGCGCGATCACTCAACTCGAATCATGTTTTCAAGTTTCCTGGAATGGCATCAAGCCATTGATGCAAACCCAAATAGACTGATTTCTGTTTAGGACTGCGTATCCAAACGGTTCGCCCAAGCTGCCCTGGCGTCAATCTCTTCCATTGTAAAACGTACGCTGACGATATAGGGCGCCTCGCCCGGCGTCCAGTGGCCATAGGTCGTAGCGACAAAGGTGCCGTCGGGCAGCAGTTCCAGTGCCGGGTAGGCGCAGTCCCAGTCGTGATGGTTGTCCATCAGCCGTATGCGGACCTGCCCTTCGCGCCCATTAACCAGGTCGTCGTAGGTGCCCACCCAGGCCACCCAATCGCCCTGTGTCGGCGACTCGTGCGTGGTGTCGCGAAACGAGATCACCAGCCGCCCATCGGGCGCGTATTTGCCCATGTGACGGTCGCCGGTTAGCGCGCCGGGCAGTTCGACCGGCTCCGACCAGGAGCGACCCTCGTCGTCCGACAGGATCAGGAACGCATTGAGGGTGCGGCTGTTTTCGCGTAGCAGGACGGCGAGCTGGCTGCCATCGGGCGAACGCACCAGGCCCGGTTCGCACAGGTGAACTGCCGGGTGGGTGGCGATGGCTACCGGCGGATCCCAGGTCAGGCCGCCGTCGTGCGACAGGGTCTGGTAGACGATGAATTGGGTTCGTTTGCCCTCGCCGTGCAAAAAACGCCCGTCATCGTGGAACAATGCGATATAGTCCCCGTTTTTCAACCGCGCCAGCGAGGCCATGGCCACGACGCCGCCGAAATTGCCGATCGGTGCCAGCGGCGACCACGTCGCGCCATCATCTTCCGAAACGGCCATGCGGATCGGGTACAGACCGGAGAATACGATCAACCGTTTCCTGCCCCGCGGGTCAACAACGCGGTAAAGGGTTGGCACTTCGAGCGACGTCGACCAGTTCTCCGGCACCGGCAGCCTGTCCGACCAGGTCAGGCCGCCGTCCTCGCTGCGTTTCATCACGATCGCCCCCCGGCCATGCCCCTTGGGGTAAACGACGATCATGGTTTTGCCGTCTTCCAGCAGCACCGTCGTCGGGTGGCCGAGATACTGGCCCGGCTCGCGGTCGACGACGACCTGGCGCTGTGTCTCGTGGGCCAGATCGATGGTCGGGATGGTGTAACCTCTGTTCATCATGTCTCCATCAAACCACCGGCGCGGCCGGGCCTCGGTGGTATTGGTAGCCCGGCGTGTGGCTGCGCCAGCGCGGATCGGCCAGCCAGTCCAATGAATAAAAGTCGTCGCCCGTTTCGGCAATGTGCATCTGCAACAGCGCGCGATGCCGCCGGATCTCGTCCTGGAAAGCGGGATGGCCGATCAAATTGCACGTTTCACCCGGATCGGCTTGCATGTCATAGAATTCTTGATTTAGCCCTTGTTCCATTCCCTCCAGGTAGCGGGCGTATTTGAAACGATCGGTGCGCAGCATGCGTCCCGGCGAGATGGTGAACCCCCACTCGGTGT
>JAFGJF010000031.1 GCA_016929205.1 Anaerolineae bacterium | reverse complement strand
CCCGTGCACCCCACCTTGCCCGTCGAAAGGGGGTGCGTCTGCAGGTACCGAACCGCGGCGACAAAGTTCTTGATCGTTGCCTCGGGGTCAAGCTGTTGTATGAGCGTTCGGGCCTGGTCGTCGTCCTCCGGCGTGCCCCCCAGCGGGGACAGGGCGTCGGGGGCAAGGGCCAGGAATCCCTCCCGCGCCATGCGCCGGGTCACGTCTTTGATGTGGGGCTGCAGTCCCCGGTTTTCGTGGATCACGATCACGCCCGGCCGTTTTGTCTTTCCTTCCAGCCGGGCCAGGTAGGCCCGAACCCGGCCCGTTTCCCCTGCATAGTCCACATCCTGCGCGTACAGGCCAGGAAAAGTCAGATCCGTCACTTGTTCAGCCATGATCCCATCTCCTTTTTTTGTTCGAGTTTGGATAACAACCCACGCAGTCATACGCTTCCTCATCCGAGGTAGCCGAGTTGCCAATGATGATGCTGTCCTCCACCACGCTGCTATCGGCACAGACACCGCCGCCCTCCGCGGGATACACCCAGGAAGCAACGATGTTACCGATCACCCAATTGCCACGCAACGTACATCAAGAGGCATAGACGCCCCTGTTAAGCGCTGTCGTCAGGGATTGCCTTCTCTTGATCGCCACCAACACACCAGGAACAATATCCCAGGGATGGCGACGACCAGCGCCAAAAGATAAGGGACCGCTGTACGGGGAAAATCGCGCGCGATCGGCGTCACAATGAAAAGCAGTACAAGCACTGCCAGCAACAAGACAAGAGTTATTGCACCGCCAAGTCGCTCCCAACGCCAGGCGACGCCCAATCCCAGGACGCTCAGGAACATCAGGATCGGGGGCAGGTTTTCGATGGGCGGATAGTCCTCCACCGCGTACGGGTCTGCCACGCCGGTCGTGATCCAGCTCCACGAATAACCGGCAAACATGAGCAGTGCGTAGAGGATGATCGGCAAACTCCAGATTCGGGCAACCCAGCGTATCCATTTCGTGACTCGATGACGTCTTTCAGTATCTTTTGTCATAATCCAGCCTCCTTGCTTTTTGTCACCAACCGTTTTTTCTCTCAACCAACGACCAACGCGTGCTTCGTCCCACGATACGTTTGCCCATGGCCGGCAGCGCCTGCAGTCCGTTACCGACCCGATCGACACGATCACAGCCGCCAAAAACGAGGCCGCATACCAGCGTCCGGCCAGGCGGATGCTCACCGAGGCGACGAGACCTATGCCGCGACCGCCAGCGCGATCTCGGCCATCCGTGGAAACCCCTTTTCCCGCTGTTCGGCAGTGGCAGCCTCGCCCGTCACCACGTTGTCGCTCACCGTCAGCACCGCCAGTGCATCGACACCAAACTGAGCCGCCAGCGTGTAGAGCGCCGACGTCTCCATCTCGCATGCCAGGACGCCATAGGACGCCCACACCTTCCACCATTCAGGATCGTCACCGTAAAACGTATCGGTAGAAAGGATCCTTCCTGCCGTCACGCCGATCCCACGTTTTTGCGCAGCCCCGTACGCCTTGAGCAGCAGATCAAAGCTTGCCGTCGGCGCAAAATCCATCCCTTTGAAACGAAGACGGTTCATATGCGAATCGGTACAAGCCGCCATCGCCAGCACGACGTCGCCGATCTTGAGATGCCGATGGAGCGCGCCACACGTCCCGACCCGGATCATGGTCTGGACGCCATACTCACTCGCCAGCTCGTGCACATAGATCGACAGCGAAGGCATCCCCATCCCGGTTCCCATCACCGAGACGCGCTTGCCTCCATAGCGGCCCGTATAACCCAGCATCCCACGCACCTCGTTATAACAGATCGCATCCTCGAGCATCGTTTCCGCGATAGTCCTGGCCCGCAGCGGATCTCCCGGCAGCAGGACGGTCGGGGCAATCTGCCCCTTTTGTGCCTCAATATGGATACTCATCACACACCCCCTGGAGTAGAAAAGTCGAGCACGACATGGGTCCAGACAAGTTCTCGACTCGTGCACTAGTTGAACAAAATGAAACCCAACTCACGCACGGTAGTGTTGGGTTTCGTTTCACTCTACCCAACCTACGGAATGCTCGCCTACAAATCTATGGACACATACGCCGCCCCCGGTCGCCAATCGGACGTGCCATACAGGCGGTGTCCATCCGGGGCAAACACGTAGCCACCGCCAGGAAAATCTTCATCAATGGTACGACCGGCCTGCGTGGCTACAGCCGCCCAACATCCGTAGGTTTTTGTGTTGGCGCTCAAATATCTTTGACATTCGCCTTCCCACCATTCGAACCCTGACTGCCAATTCCGAGAGGCCTGATCGCCATACAGCCCTGGCGCAGCCAATTCAAAGACAATTCTAGCGCCCTGGCGGGCACAGGCAGCAAACACCGCTTCATTGCCAATGTCAGCACAAATCGAGATGCCAAATGTGAGGTCGTTGTGGGTGAACACCGGAACCGTTTCTCCTGCAGAAAACCAGGCCGCTTCATCATCCTCGATGGAGACTTTGCGATACTGACCGAGCAACTCTCCATCACACATGGCAATTTGCGTAATATAGGGCTTCTGTCCCGGATGCTCTTCAATCAACCCGGCCAAGACAGTCATCTCACGATCGCCTTCCGTGATCTTGAGAACCTGTGCAATTTCCGGGCCATCCAAACGAATGATGGCATGTGGATACCTGGTGGGATCGGCATATCCTGTGATATTCATCTCTGGAAACCCAAGAATATCCACGTTCTGTTCGCGTGCTTTTGAAATGTACTGTGCCATCTGCTCTATATTGTCCGAGATCGCCGCCTTTTCGCATCGCATTTGAACCAGGCCGATTGTCAATCGAGCTGAATGGTTGCTCATGGCTCGCTCCTTGTTCCCACCATTTGCACTGCTCGTTTGTGGAATCAAAAATCATCGATCGTAACAAATTCGCATCTCAACCCAATTATATTCCGGATCTATGTCGAGTGCAAGGAGTAGAACAGGTGGATATGGACAAAGCTAGAGGGACAATTCATTCTCGCCGCCAAGTTTCTGGCCAATTTGGTTTATGTGTATAGAGTGTAGCAAGTTTCCCCAAACAGCAAACACTGACTGGTCGCTGCAATGGCATTCGTCAAAACATGTTTGAAACCAGGACCATACAAACATCGTAATCATAGTAGCGTCTTGATGTTCAACATGAGCGACAATCAAAGAAAGGTTGACAATGAGCGAAGAACCGATTCAGTCAGAAG
Organism: Anaerolineae bacterium; assembly: GCA_016929205.1. The sequence goes on along the minus strand of JAFGJF010000031.1, from coordinate 2,902 downwards.
AGTACCAGGTCAACGGTGATAGGCTGGTGTCCAAAGTCAAAGAACTGATCCACGAGGGCCGGGTTCGGCAAATCACGATCAAGAATGAAGAAGGCCAAGTCCTGATCGTGGTCCCCCTCGCCTTGGGCGTGGTCGGTGCCCTACTACTGCCGGTATGGGCCGCACTGGGAGCCGTCGCTGCACTGGTGACCAACTGCACGATCGTGGTCGAGCGGCGGACGGAAAAGCTGTAAACCGAGCAGTACGTCGCCGGGACACCCCAACCTTTCCACGGGGTGTCCTTTTTTTGCGCCTGTGCCCAATTGGGCGATCAACCTGGTTGGTGCGATAATGGTACGATGATTTGTCACTCGGGTAGATACGCCAGCCAGAGCAGCCGTTGGTGCCGCAGGATAATCCCCTGCGGCGTGCCATATTGTTTGAGGATTTCCGTCAACTGCGACTCGACGGCCTGGTACGCAGGTGCATCCGCGGATTGCAATACATTCAGACGGACATACAGTTCGTGGGGGGTGTGGTAAAACTCGGGCACATCCAGCCACCAGAGGCTGTAATCAGAGATGCCGGCGGCGCGCAACGGGTCCGTCACCCAACTTGCCGTTTCGTCAAATGACCGCCCTCCCAGAGTCACTTTCTGGAATGGTTCCGGCAGCCGGTCGCACCAGATCGGTGTGGGGCCGTTTCCACCGGGGTGCAGGCCCACAATGACCGCGCCGGGGCGCGCAACCCGTAGGGCTTCACCCAGGTAGCGGCGCAGAAGCGGGCCGCGGCGGTTGACGAACAGGTCAACGCTGTTGTCGGCCAGCGGGATACCGGCGAACACATGCTTCTCATCGTTGACCCCGGCCAAATTGACCTGGAAAAACTGGACATTCGCGACGTCCTGCTCTGCGGCGAGTTCCCTGGCCAATTCCAGGTAGCCGGGGTCGCGCTCGATGCCAACGATGGAGCGGCATTTAGCCGCCAGGATGAGGGTCAGCTCGCCATGTCCGCAGCCGAGATCAAGCGCATCGGCGTCAGGGCGGAGATGCCGATCCACCAGTTCAATGAATGCGTCTTCGCCATTACCAGCCGCGACGGCAGATCGCCAGCGATGGGCATATCCCCGAGCAGCGACCCGTGGATCGCACAGCCAGCTATCCATGTCGTGCGCTCGCGCATATCTTGTCATGTGCTCCTCCATATCGTGTTAGTTGCAAAAACGGGCGAGTACCAAAAGCCACCGTACAGACCAACACAAATCTCTCAACGTCCTGCACTCGTTGCCAACCGCGCCAAATGACAGTCACTCCCGGATAGCCATCTCACTTGCGGCCCAATCCTCACCCGCCTGGCTGATCGATGCGGATGGTTGTGCTGACAAGTGGAAGGTATATACAATCCGATCGCCGCCGTCGAAAACCAGGCCGCATATCTGCGCCCCACCAGGCGAATGCTCACCGAGGCGACGACACCGCTGATGATGGCAATGTTCATCGCTGTTAGTCAAATTGGCGTACCGGTTGACGACGACACTGGCATAAGCAATCAAATCATGCTGTAATCAGATGACATGGATCACCACAGACGAATCGTACCATTTTCAGCAACGTGCAAAGCATACGAATCCGCGCTATTGAGATTCTGTTGAGGTGTTCAACGACCCGTGACTGAGACGGAGTTGATTGGAGTATTGCACATCCGATCATGCCGTTCGCCGGGCCAAAATGTCGTTCTTGGCATTGTTACTGCCACACGTCTATTTGCAGAGTTCGGACTTGCTAAAGCGTATTCAACCAACATATAGGATCGGGCCAGGGCAGCAGTACAGATACGAGTGTCATCTGGTGCAGAATAGGCAGTAGAAGCCCAACTGGATGCGTCTAAACGGTATGTCTTGTTTGGACAATTTCTCCCATTTGTCGAAAGCTCAATGGCTTCGTGCTGCCAAGGCAATCTGGACACGCCGGTGGATCTCGTCACGATTTGGCATATCCGCTTCCTCGATGAAATCTGCAATGGAAGCATCCAATGGTTTGCCTAGGGCGCGACCGATGATCGCAATAGGCCACATGGCCTGCATAACCATATCTTCACCGGCTTTTTCGTTGGCGCTCGCACGCGGCTTGCCGGTACCCTCATGATCGAGCTCTATTAGAAGATGAGTTAAGGGAAAATACATGGTCTCTACATCATCCCCCTGACCTTCAGTTTCAACGAGCTCTTTGCAGCCATCCTGTTCGTCGAAAAACGTTCGCAGTTTCGCCCATACGGCATGTGTTCGTCTGCCCGGTAACGCTATGGCTGTTGCCAGCGTCACTGGATTATAAGAGTAACCACGTTCGTCACGCTGGGCACGGAATTGGCGATCGCCCACGACATCAAACCAGGTCTTGAATATGGACTTCAGTGAGTCTTGAGTTGATTCATCTCCACCACGTCCCAGCAAGCAAGACTTGGAAAATATAGCCAGGGCCCAAACCGGCAGTAACGCTGTTTCTAGGTATTTGTTGCCCTCATCGTCTTCGGGAAGCTTGTCCCACATATCCCAAGCCTCGGTTACACTATCAATGTCATCTTCGAGTCTGAGAAGTTCGTTTAACACCTCGATATCAGTTGACACCCTGGTGAGAGCTGGAGGAACTTCTAGCTGGGAGACTAATGCTGCAATCGACCACATTTTCAGCCGTAGTCTCGGCGGGAGCAGGGCTAGCACGTTCAATACAGCCCACATCGAGTTTGCATCGTGTGCAGAGATGTTGATCTCGTCTTCCGCAGTTAACTGAGCCGCATTCAAGATGGATTCTTTGGAGACCGGCCCAGCGTTTTCTGGCGCGACGCCAATGGCTGATTGGAGAAAACAAGAGATGGGATATGCGTACACGGACGTATAGCAACCTCGGTGAGTAAAGTTGCCACATGG
>JAFGJF010000268.1 GCA_016929205.1 Anaerolineae bacterium | reverse complement strand
GCGACGGCGACGCTGGCCGGCGGCATCGCCCACGATTTCAACAACCTGATGACGGGTGTGCTGGGCAACGCCGAGATGCTCAAGATGGACCTGGCAGACCAGGAAGACCAGGTCGATCAACCCGATCGACACGATCGGATCGAGATGCTGGCTGCGATCTCGGATTCGGCACGCCGGGCGGCCAAACTGACCCAGCAACTGCTAGCCTATGCGCGCGGCGGCAAGTACCAGCCGCAGGTTGTAGATCTGAACGGCATAGTCCAGATGATCCTGCAAGCTCAGGCACGGATTGCCCCCTCTGAGATCCACGTCGAGGTCGATGCTGCTTCCGATTTGTGGTACATCGAAGCGGACTCGGCACAGATGAGTGAGGTGGTGTTCAATTTGTTCACCAATGCCGTGGAAGCGATCGAAAGTAGCGGGCGTATCGATATCGCTACCGGCAATCGTGTCGTGAACGAAGGTGAGGTCGCTGACCTCGAGCCCGGCCGGTACGTCTGCCTGTCGGTGCGAGACACGGGACGCGGGATGAGCGAGGAGGCGCAATCCAGGCTCTTTGAGCCCTTTTTCACGACCAAGTTTCAAGGGCGCGGCATGGGGTTAGCCGCCGCCTATGGCATCGTCACCAACCACGGTGGCCACATCCGGGTTGAGAGCGAAAAAGGGTGCGGCGCCACGTTCGAGGTGTATCTTCCCGCGATCCGCACGGAATCGGCCGCATCACCGGTCGAACAACCACCCCATTCCCAACCGGTGGTGGCGACGCGTCAGATCAAGCCTGTTGCCGAGGTACTCACAATCTTGGTCATCGAGGATGACGAAACCGTCCGTAAGCTCACGACGAGACTGATCGGACGGTTCGGATACCGGGCCCTGGTGGCCCGAAATGGAAAAGAAGCCGTGGACATTGCCCGGTCCTTTGAAGGCGATATCCACCTCGCCCTTTTGGATATGGGTATGCCGGTCATGGGTGGCGCGGAGACGTATCCGCTCCTGGTAGCGGCGCGGCCCGGGATCAAGGTGATCATTTACAGCGGCTACGAGCTCGATGCGGCGGCGCAGGCGCTGCTGGACGCCGGAGCCAGTGCCTTTATCCAGAAGCCGTTTCAGATCGGTGTGCTCGAAGCGGAGATTCGCAAGGCTTTGGCAGAGTGACGTCGAATCTCTTTCAAGTGTCGATCTAGCTGCCATGGGTAGCACGTCAAAATGAAGGTGGGCGAGTTGGGAAAAACAAAAAATCCCGAGTTGGCCTGGGTAGCCAGGCTGTCGTTGGTACGCGATCCGGTTTTTATCCGCCAGATGTCGCTGGTGTTGGTGCTGCCGCCTCCTCTCAAGCCAAGGGCACAGCCAACAAAAAGAGCCCAATTCGTCGCCATCCCACTGCCGGCTGCAGCACGAACCAGGCTCGCGAACGCACTATGATGCCCAAGGGGCAATTGAAAGGTGATTCCGAGAAACGCTTGGAAATACCATCAACCCGCATCGATAACGCGGGCACCCTCATTGACCAACTCAGGAAGGGGTTCTCTGAGAGACTGACTCACACGATCCAGCCATATCAGCTCTGTGTTGGCCACAGCCAACCCGTAGTCCAGCGCCAGGTGCCAGCCCACACCCGGTTGCTCGGATCTGCCGTTCATCTCTCTCAGATCGTCAAGATGAGAGAGGATCTGTGCGTGCCAATCCTGCAGATGGGCCGCAAGCGTGTCTTCAGCGAGATCTCGGGTCAAGATAAGGCGCATCACAAAAGCCTTTGGCGACGCGTTACGGGGAATCGGCTGTTTGAGCCAGGCCTGTAACGCCTGCCGTCCTCGTTCGTTAATGCTGTAGACTTTTCTGAGCGGTTTATCCTGGTGGGATTCTACATCCACAGTCACCAGTTTATCTTTGAGCAAGGTATGCAGTGTGGGATAGATGTTGCCAAAGCTGGCGCCGCCGATCAACCAACTCAGACGCTCGATAAGACGTTTGATATCGTATCCCGACATCGGTTGTTGATCCAGCAAGCCCAGGACCAAGTGACCAAAGCTCTTGCCAGTTGCCATATATCATTTCCTTTATATATCTTGACAGATACGTATCATTTTGGTATAATTGTATCGTATTCTGGCAAGACTGTCAAACTGCGTATAGTCGGCAGTCGAAACCCAAGTCTTTGTTTGGCAAGCCGTTTTGAGGCTTGCGTCGTAGGTATGGAAAGGGAGAAAAGGAATGAGTGAGCGAGTGACCGGAACCGTCAAGTGGTTCAATTCGCAAAAAGGCTATGGCTTTATCCAGCAAGAAGGGGCAAACGACGTCTTTGTCCACTATTCGGCGATCCAGGGAGACGGCTTTAAGAATCTGTTTGAGGGACAGCGCGTTGAATTCTCCGTCGAGCAGAGCCCCAAAGGCCCGCAAGCTGCCAACGTCGTCGCCCTGACTAATCCACCTGCCCCCTCGCAATCTGCGTGGGGCACCAGCGACCGCGGGGAGCGCCGCTGGTAAAGTTGCCCGGCGGGCCGATTTACAGCAGTGTGAACGCTGTGGATGCACATTTTCCCAGGATGGCTCGCGTTCCTTGGATAGGGCGGACAGGCCGAATCGTGTAGTCGGCTCGAGCTGATCGAGTAGGGCGAGGAAAAGCGCATCGCTTTTCTTTCGCCCTTTGTGGTGTCTATACATCACGCTCCTCGTTTGACGTCTCTCCGACATAGACCTGTTCCAGTTCGTGACCGATGCGTTTTGCGCCATCGTAGAGATAGGCATATACAATGTACATCCCCTCCTCTTCTGGAACAAATTCGACTGTGTAACGTGCCCGTTCTTTCTCAGCCAGATCTTTGGGCTGCACCGTGCCCAACTCTTTGAATTCCTCGCCGGGCGTCTGAGTCCAGAATTCGAGGCGCAAATCGTCGCTCCCTTCCGTTCCCTGGAGTGTGGCTTCGACCTGGATCCGTTCCCCACGAGGGGGATAGGGCTTGGTCAGTGCGAACAGGCTGACCAGCGTTGCTTTACTCTCTCCGAGGGCCAGCCGGATGCGCGGTGACTCCCAGTGCAACACCTTTGTTTCTTGCATGCCGTCGATCGACACGTAGCAAAAATCGGTCGAATTGACCAGCACCTGGAACGGGACAGTTGATTCTTCACCCGGTTTGAGCGATGTCACATAGCGTCCGGTGTCGTATACCGAGATGCTGTATGCGTCCAGCGAGTTCAGCTTGACATCCAGACCGATCAGGTTTTCATCGCCAATGTTCTTGATCGTCAGGGTCAGCCATCTGGATCCCATGCTGATTGTCTTTGGTTTCAATTCATACTCGATTGGATATTGGGTTGGCATAGAAACGTTCCTTTCATTTCTTGTTTTTCAAATTATGCTGCCATCTGGAATGATCGTGTTCGAGGGGATGACGACGATGCCGTCACGCACCGCGTACAGCTTCTCTTCCCGATCTGGTTCTCCCTCGTGAGAGGCGATGACCACGTTTTGCCCGATGCAGGCATTCTTGTCAATGATCGCGCGTTCAATCTGTGTGTTCTCACCGATGCCAACAAGCGGTCTGTCCAGGCGGTGATCCTCGATCTTGGCATCTTGATCTTGATAATCGTCGGCGCCCATCAAGATCACCCGGCGCAGCCGAACACCGGGTCGTATAATACTGCGCAGTCCGATGACGCATTCCTCGATATCGGCGTCATAGAGCTTGCATCCATTGGAGATGACGGCGTTTTCTATCCGGCAGCCATCGATCCGCGAGGGAGGCAAAAACCGTGACCGGGTGTAGATCGGGCGATTGGGATCGTAGAAATCAAAGGACGGGTCCGGCTGGGTCAGCGCCAGGTTGGCTCTGAAAAACGAAGCCACGGTACCGATGTCTTGCCAATACCCTTGAAACGGGTAGGCATAAACTCGCATCGTCTCGATCGCTGCCGGGATGATGCGCTTTCCAAAATCGTCTCCTGTGTTTTCTTGTAGCAGTTGCGTCAAGGCCTCCATGCGAAAGACATAGATGCCCATCGAAGCATGGAAGGGATGGTCGCTCTGGCTTTGGCTCGCCAAACGTGCCAGGCTTTCCTCGGATCGAGGTTTCTCTTCAAAATCGACGATCCGGCCCTCGCTGTTGGCTTTGAGGATCCCATAGCGTCCTGCATCGGTGGCCGGCACAGAGAGAACCGATATGGTCAGGTCGGCGCGGCGTTCTCGGTGAAAGCGGACAAAAGGTGTATAGTCCATTCGATAGAGGTGGTCCCCGGCCAGGATGAGCACGTCATCCGGCGCACGGCTTTGCAGGTGACTCATCTGCTGCCGTACGGCATCCGCCGTGCCCTGGTACCATTTGTCCTCGGTCAGCGTCTGTTCGGCGGCCAGAATCTCGACATAGCCGCTGGAAAACACGTCAAATTTGTAGGTACGCTGAATGTGCCTGTGCAGCGAAGCGGACAAGAACTGAGTCAGGACAAAGATATTGTCAAACCCCGAGTTGATGCAGTTGCTGATTGGGATGTCGATCAGGCGGTATTTGCCTCCCAAGGGCACGGCCGGCTTGGTGCGCAGTTTGGTCAGGGGATACAGGCGTGTACCCCGCCCGCCACCCAGGATGACGGACAAAACATTGTCATGCGGCATTCGCGTGGGCTCCTTTTTTGTCCAATCATCCAGCCTGTAATGTATTCAGGTTGGCGTTCAGCCGTTGCGAGATCTGTGCTTGCGCGGCTTGCACTCCTTTGTCCAGGATGACGGCCAGTTCGCCGGCCAGCTTTTTGATCGCGTGTTCGTACAGGTTTTTCCCTCGCTGAGTCAACTTGCCCACTTGCCAGCGCCGCCAGGCCAAATCGCGCAGCGCTTCGGCAAGTTGGATTGGATCGCCGCTGTGCAGCTTGGGGTCGATCTGGGCATACCGTTCCTTGTGGTCTTGCGGCAGCGGCTCTGGTCGAGCATTCAGCGCGTGCCACATCCGCTGCAAATAAGCCTGCGGCACCGGCGCACGCAACCCAGATTCTTCTGCGTCCAGAACCGGCACCCAGACTTGTGTATCTGTGCCATCAAGTAGCTCGATCTCGTAATAGCGTTTTCCTGCGCCCAAACATGATACTTGTTCAATGTTGATCACTCTGCCCGGGCCATAGTCCGGATGAATCACTGCGTCGCCTATATGAAACATGATCGCTCCTCTCAAAATTGTCAAACGTCATCTGATGATCGACGTCTATTTATGCATGCCTACCAGGGTACAAGATGCGCATATCCTGGTAGGGAGCCGAATGGCACTCTGTCGACGACAACGGTTATTTCTTCTGTCGACGTCGCCAACGGTTCTTTTTCAGCCGTTTGCGGTGTTTGTGTTTAGCCATTTTCTTCTTGCGCCACTTTTTGTCATTTGCCATACTGCTATCACCTCCTTTTGCGATGAACTAAAATCACTCAAACCTATCAATCTTTATAGTATCTGTATGCGCTCAGGCAGATTCGCCAGTGTCGACGTTTGGCAGAAGCCAAACGCGGTTATTTTCTCTTTCTTGATCCCATGGCCAAGATCGCATCCTGGAAATATACTGGGCATGACATTGCCAGAGATGACCGTCCAGATCACGCCGTTCGGCAGCCGAAAACATAATGTTCGGCGCCTTCCATGGTTTGTTGTTGCTTTTGCTTTTTTCATTGTCCTCCTCCTTTCCAGGCTGTTTCTGGCAAACAAAAAGACTTGCTCAGTTCACAATTGGACGATGGGCACGAGGCAAGTCTTGAATGATCCTAAAGGCTATCAGTTGTCACTGGTTTTCCGAGCATCGAAAACCTGCTCAAGTGCCTCCTCGTAGCGTAGCTGGTCAGTCTGTTGGGCCAATGCATCATCCAGCCAGTTCAGCTCTGCGCGTGCCAGTGCCAGGCCATAGCTGGTTGCCAGTTGCTGTCCTATAGGCCGGTCCTTCCGGCCCAGCCTTTGCGCCAGTTCAAGAGCACATTGGCTGGTTTGTCTACGCCTGTGCCGCAAGCAGCTCTTTATGTCTGCGGCTGGCGAATTGCCTAGCTGTATCAAGTGCGTCAAAAGG
>JAFGJF010000267.1 GCA_016929205.1 Anaerolineae bacterium | reverse complement strand
GCATTGCTTCGGCAACGCTTTTTGGATGCATTGCTTCGGCAACGCTTTTTGGATGCATTGCTTCGGCAACGCTTTTTGGGTGCATTGCTTCAGCAGCATTTTGGGCATATATTGCGTTGACTGTGGAGTTAGGGTCCGTCGTCTCGGCGCAATGCTCAGGCCTCATCCGAGCGTTCCTTCTCAAGTGCCTGGGTAAGGCGCGCGACTAATACATCGCGTTGCTTGATCACCCGATCAACGCGGTGGGCCAGCATGTTGTACGGCGGCTCGTTTAGCACAGTGAGAGGGCTAACTGACTCAACCAGCGCGATCATTTCCGCCCGCGGCAACCGCTTGGATTCCCAGGCAAGTGTGATTGTGCCACTGAGCGGGAGCAGCGAGGCCCAGACTGGCAAAGCTTGGCCAAGTAACGTTGTCAGTTCGCCTTTGTGCTGGATGCCGTAGGGCAGATCAGCAACAATCAGATGCGGTCGGAAGCCAGAGATCAGGGATGGTGACTGAATCGTATCACCACAGGCGAGAATGCACCGCGCAGACGCGCGCTCTTGTGAGTGAGACGCATTGGTCGCAAATGTCCACCTCCTGCCTATTTTTTTCACGCGCTCTTCCCTGACCTGGTACGATAGGTTTTGCTCACCCAAGTACTGCTTCAAAAAGGCAACCGTTGATTTGACATCTTGAACATCGTGTTCGACCCCGGCAGCTTCAGCTCCCAGAATCATTGCTGTGAGCAGAGTCGTTCCTCCTCCTGCCAGTGGATCGAACACCCGAAGTGTATCCCACGAACGGTGAGACAGGGCACTGCTAAATCGAGCAACATTGCACATAAAGTGGGTAAATAGCTCGTTTGTTTTACCTCGATAACGGCGAGTCATCACAATGTCGGGTGGAAACGATGGTACAACTCGTGTTTCGATGGGACGTAATAGAGGACCTGCAATCCGTCCCAGTTTGTCATAATAGACAAAAAAGGCACTGGTCATAGCCAGCAACCCTAACTCATACGCCTGTTGAGCAGTTGGCACATCTGGCAGTTCAAATCTGAGATACTTTTGTCCCCCCAATTGGAGTGGGGATATGTTCGTTATCTGCTTGCCCAGCGGACAGAGCTCGAGTTCGTGTGGCGCAAGTGCATCTGCAAGTGCGGCGTATTGCGTGCTCTTTTGGGGAGCAATTTGAGCCAGGATCGTTGTCATTCATCGACCTCCAAGATGATGTTGCCAGTATCACAAAGATTGGAAAAGACGCGACAGTGGTTGATCAATCATCAGTGACTGCTTTTTCCACTTAACAATGTTGTCCACGCTTCCATCAACAGAGGAAGCGCATATTTACTCAAGGACATCGTTTCTTCATAATGCGCGCCTGGTTTGAACGGATTGGGTGGATAGATAAACTCGGACGAAGGAATCAGGTATCCCAGCTCGTCATCGGCCAGTCCGATGAGAAAACGATAAGGAGCATTGAGCATTTGTCGTAACATCATGCCCGGGCGAGGCAACAATTCGCCTGGAACAGTGATCCACCGCATAGGACCAAGGTCAAGGAATGAGACCTGAGTCGATACGCGCCCTTGATCGTCTCGCGGCAAGCGTGGTAGGGCTCCTGTAGCCAAGGCGAATTTGAAAAGAGGATTATGCATAGGGATGTGCACATCACAACGACAAAAATACAGTGAAGGTGGATCGACGGGTTTGCCCTTTGCCAAAGCAGCCAGAGCAAAACTGGCGACATCCCGACCCATTAACTGGACGGTTTCAAAGCTGCGTTCATGTTCATCCACGTCAGGCGTCATCATCCCACCGATATCGGCACTGGCAAAGAGGGCGATGCCGCCTCGATCTTGTTCGATTTGTCGGCAAACCGCTCCGGCATAGTCGGCCGAAATCAGCGTATTTTCACCGAACATCACCTCTGGGTGACAGGCCAAGTTAACGAATGTAAAGATCGTTTTGTCCTGTCGATTTGCCGCTTGGAGCACACTCAATTCGCGATCGATTACGTCTGGCGCACGCGCGTTCTTCAGCCAGCGCAGCATCTGTGTAGTCCCTGCGTGCAGCGTGGCAGGTTCGAGTGCCGCGATCGCCTCTTTTACCGCTGAAAAGACCTGCTGCCGGACAAAGGCCTGGTAGCGGGGATTTAGTCCGGTGCCAAAGCTCGATTGTCCCCACAAACCAAGCGTGTCTGGTCCTGAATGCGTGTGCGTGCAGGCAACGACAAGCCCTCGCGTGTCAATGCCCTGTTGTTGGATCAGGCGGCGAATTTGTTTTATCTCTATGTGGGACAAACCTATCAAATCACAGACGGCAAGAATGAGATACTCGGGTTGTGTAAAATCAACATGGCCCTCATGATCATCTGTACGAATAACCAGGACACGGACGTATAAATCGTCATGTACACCGGTCGCAGGACGATTTTGTTGAAACCCTGCCAAAAAGACTGTCCCTTGGGTCAGATCGGGTGTGATGACACGTTTTGCAGCAGCGGCATAAATATTGGACATAATTTGGTCGTTCCCTCATGATTGCAAAATTGCCTCAAGCATATCACGCAAAGAGGGCTTTGTCAAGATTCCGAGTAAACATGCACCCAGCAAACACAAGCGGCCAGTCTATCCGACTGGCCGCTGAGCCTTGTTCCAAAAGATCAAAGTGTCGAGTGTTTTGTGTTTTTACCGGATGACAATCGGCAGATAGATAATGAATTCCGACTGTACCGGCCTGGGCACGCTGTTCGCCGTTGAGACGTTGCCGGCCCGATCTGTCACGCGGACATAGAGTTCGTCACTCTGCACTGGCCAGGATATCCCGGTCACGGCGCCGCCGGCCTGGAAGGTAAAGAATGAGTCGAATTCAACACTGGCACTGACCTGCACACTGTCCACACCGCTGTTATCATCGCTGGCAGCGACCTGGATCATCACCTGGTCACCGCCCTGTCCGGCGTTGCCCGTCACCTCGATATCGGTGACCTGCGGCGGGACGGGGTCGTAGATGATATCATCCTGGATCGGCCCGTATTGGTGTCCATCGCTGTCGCGAAACTTGATGTACACGGTCCTCGGCAGGCGCAGGTTGCCATAGGTGGTCAGGATCCAGTCATCGTAGGATGGATCGGCGGGATCGATCGCGATCCACCCGGTCGTATCGCCGGCCTGGGTGAACCCGCCGTCATTGCTGACCTTGAACGTTGTGATATCGATGGCAGCGTCCCAGGAAAAGCTCAGGGAGACGGTTGGAATCCTGGTGTACAGGGCACCATCGTTGATCGTAAATCGGTAGCCGGGATTCGAGATCGAACTGGTCTGCAGAGTGGTCGTTGTGCCTCGCCCATCATCCAGGGTGGCGACGTTGGTGATCTCGGTGCCGACCCGCGCGTCCTGCACGACGACGGCGAACTGGACGATGGTTGGCGTACCAGAGAGAACCGGGCCGCTCCAGTGCAGGGCATCCTGCTCCCAGGTGGCCGGGTCGCCGTTGCTGGCCTGCGCGCTACCCGCCAGATAGGTGGTGTGTGCCGGAAGCGGGTCGGTCAGCGTCGCCGTGGCCGTCGTTTGTCCGCTGTTCTGGATAACGATGGTGTAAGTCAGGACATCGCCCGCTTCGACGCTGGCCAGGTTAACCGACTTGTAAGACAGAGACAGGTCGGGGTAGGGTGAGAACGCCTGCTGTACCTGCACGACAGTCGTGTCGCTGGCCTGTGCGCAGCCATTGTCCGCGGCGACGCTGATGGTGTAGATCCCGGCGGCGTCGAATCTATGTTCGAACGCGCTGCCGCTCTGGGCCAGCGTTTCGCCGTTCATCGTCCAGGTGTAGGTCACCGGCGCGGTGCCGGTGATGGTGGCCGCGAAACGCACGGTATCGCCGGTGAATACGTCGCCGCCCGGCATACGATCTAGAGTCACGCCAAGTGAGCAGTCTTTTGTACGGAAATCGGTCTCGTTCCAGCCATTCCAGGGCATATGAATCCATCTGCTGGCGGCCTGCCCCAGGCGGTTGCCGGGGCGGTAAAGCAGGCGCACGCGCCAGTGGTAGGCAGTGCCCATCGTCAGTCCGGTCACGTCCTGGGCGATGAGGCTGCCACCAGGCAGGGCATCGATCCACTCCTCGCTGGTGCCGGTGACAATGTCGCCGCTTGTGGAACCAAAGGGTGTGCCCAGAGGCGCGACCTGCCATTCCAGTTTGACCTTTTCCCGGCCCAGCGGCATACGGGCGATCAGGTGTAATTGCACGCCGGTGGTTGTGTCGGACAGGCCCAACGGTGCGATGGGGGTGATGCCGTCGCTGCGCATCTGGCGTGGCAGCAGGGACAGGCCATTGCTGCCGTTGCCATAGTACAGGACGGCGCGTCCGGCATTTTCATGAACGGTATCATAACCCGGTATGCCAATGATAACATCGGCATAACCATCACCGTTGACGTCTCCAGCCGTAGCAGCGACTCTTAGCGCAGCATCGGCTTGACCACCTTGAACCGACCAGTCAGCCATCGCATTCAGTCCGTTGACTGAACCGTAATGGAGAAAGGCATTTCCTTCATAAACGAAATCACCAGTATAATGATATGCGACCATAATGATATCGGCATAGCCATCGCCGTTGACATCACCTGCCGTGCCTACCCAACTGGCAAGGCGCGCATCGGATTGGTCGCTTTCGGCTGTCCAGTCAGCCGTTGCGTTCAAACCCGCTGTTGAGCCATGATAGACAAAGGCCATACCCTCGTCTGTTTGCCCATGGTCATATCGTACCGCAGTGACAATAACGTCGGCATAGCCGTCGCCGTTGACGTCGCCAGCGGTACCAACCCGGGAACCAAAACGAGCATCGGGCTGATTCCCTTCGGCCGTCCAACTCGCTGAAGCGTATAAGCCAGAAGGCGAACCGTAATAGACAAGGGCCATACCCTCATCTGTTTGCCCGTGATCATAGTAAGGAGCGCCTATAATGATATCGGCATAACCATCGTTGTTTATATCCCCGGCTGTGCCGGAGGACAGACCGAGACGTGCACCAGATTGATCACCGTCAACTGTCCAGTTAGCGGTTGTGCTCAAGCCCGTTGCCGAGCCCTGGTAGACGTAGCCCCGCCCTTCATCGGTCTGCCCGTTGTCATAGCGGTCTGCGCCGATGATGACATCGTCATAGCCGTCCCCGTTCACATCTCCTGCTGTTCCCGTTGAATAGCCAAACGCAGAACCAGCTTGATTGTTTTCGACGACCCAGCCTGGTGTGTCACCCAGTCCTGTCGATGAGCCATAATAAACAAAAGCTCGCCCCTCATCTGTGTTGCCGTTGTCATAGTAGATTGCACCGATGATGACATCAGCATAGCCATCGCCGTTCACATCCCCGGCTGTGCCTGCCGAGTGCCCAAATTTTGCATTATCCTGGTCGCTTTCGGCAAACCAATCTGCCGTTGTTCCAAGTCCATCTGAACTACCAAGGTAGACGTAGACTCGTCCTTCATCGGTTTGGCCGTTGTCATAATAGGGTGCGCCGATAATGACATCGGCATAACCATCGCCGTTCACATCGCCGGCTGTGCCAGCTTGATAGCCCAACTGGGCACCCGTTTGGTTGCCTTCTGCCGTCCAATTAGCTAACGCGCTTAAGTTGTCTGGCGCGCCATAGTAAACAAAAACACATCCTTCGTCTGTTTGACCGTTGTCATAGTAAGGTGCACCTACGATGACGTCGGCGTATCCATCCCCGTTGACGTCGCCAGCTGTACCGACCGTCCTGCCCAGGTTAGCTCCTTCCTGGTCACCTTTGGCTTCCCAGTTTGCTGTTGCATTCAGCCCGGATGCTGAGCCAGAATAGACCCAGGCCTTTCCTTCATCCTCTTGTCCGTTGTCATATTGATGTGCGCCAACGATGACATCAGCATAACCATCGCCGTTCACGTCGCCGGCCGTACTTACCGCGATGCCCATACGGGCGTCGGCTTGATTACTTTCGGTCGTCCAGTCTGCCATTGCACTCAAACCACTCACCGATCCGTAGTAGACGAAAGCCCGTCCTTCATCTTGTTCTCCGTTATCGTACCAATGTGCGCCGGCAATGATATCGGCATACCCATCGCCATTGACATCGCCTGCTGTGCCGGCCGATACACCAAACTGGGCGTAGGCTTGATCGCTCTCTGCCGTCCAGGCCGGGGTGGCATTCAACCCATTTTCTGAACCGTAATAGACCGAGACCCGCCCCTCTTCAGTTTGGCCGTTGCTATGTGTGGGGGCGCTGATGAGCACGTCGGCATAGCCGTCGCCGTTCACGTCGCCTGCTGTACCGACTGAATGGCCAAGGTGAGCGTTGCTCTGGTTGCCCTCTATTGTCCATGCCGGTGTTGCGTCCAATCCATCTGACGAACCATGATAGACAAAAGCCTTGCCTTCTTCTGTTTGGCCGTTGCTATAGGTATATGCGCCGATGATAACATCGT
>JAFGJF010000266.1 GCA_016929205.1 Anaerolineae bacterium | reverse complement strand
CGGGCCAAGGCCATGATCGTCACCCGCTCGCGCCTGCACGCCGTCCGTTTCAAGCTTGCCGTCGATGCCTACCTCCAGCAGCAGGGCTACCCCTTCAAAAGCCTGGTCGCCTTTTCCGGCACGGTCGAGGATGGCGCGAACAGCTATACCGAGACCGGGATGAATACGGCCTCGGCGGGCAAGCGCATCCCCGAAAGCGCCACGGCCGAGGTGTTCAAGCAGGCCGACTACCGGCTGCTGATCGTGGCCAACAAGTTCCAGACCGGCTTTGACCAGCCGCTGCTGCATACGATGTACGTCGACAAAAAGCTGGGCGGGGTCAACGCCGTGCAGACCCTCTCCCGTCTCAACCGCACCTACAAGCCGCACAAAAAAGAGACGATGGTCCTCGACTTTGTCAACGAGGCCGACGATATCCGGCGCGCCTTTGAACCCTACTACGAGGCGACGTTGCTCAGCGAGCAGACCGATCCCAACGTCCTGTACCAGCTCCAGGCCGAACTGGACGACACCCACCTTTACGACGAAGACGAGATCGACGTCTTTGTGCGCGCCTACCTGCAGGGCCGCCGCGCCGATCTGGCTGCTCTCTATGCCCTGGTGGACCCCGTCGTCGACCGCGTCGCCGAGATCGACAAGGAGGAGCAGCAGGCCTTTCGGGGCCGGCTCAACGATTTCACCCGCCTGTACGCCTTTTTGTCGCAGATCCTCTCTTTTGTCGAAACCGAGTGGGAAAAACGCTTCCATTTTTACCGCTTTTTGCTGCGCCGCATCCTGCAGCGGCTGCCCGACGCGCGCGGCAGTTTGCCAATGGACCTCTATCACCAGGTCGACCTCGACTTTTACCGCGTCCGCGAGACCTTTGACGGCTATATCGAGTTGGAGCGCGGCGAAAGCGAACTGGCCCCGGTAGGGATGGGAGGGCGCGGCGGCAGCGAAACGGAACAAGAACGCGATCCGCTCTCGGTGATCATTGAGGAACTGAACCGGATCTATCACATTCCCACCAACGGCGATGCGGAAGCGGCGATCCACCACCTGCGGGGCAAGCTGGAAGGCGATATCGCCCTGGCAAAGGGCTCGGCAGCCAACCCGCCCGACACCTTCCGCCTGCTGTTCGACCAGATCGCCGACGAGCACTTTGCCGACATGATCGACGCCTTTTTTAAATTCTACAAGCAGGTGACGGATAATCCCCAGGCCAAGGATCGTTTTTTCGACTGGCTGTTTGAGCAGTATCAGAGAGGCAAAACGGGAGGTGACAGGTGAACCGTTGGGTTTCGGAGGACCTCAACCCAACCTACCGTTTCTCGTGCGTGTGGGGGATTTGGCCAGGTACAAGCCCTGCCCCTACGTCGTCGTCGTTTTCTCCTCGGGTGTGGTATGCAATGCGTCGCAGGTTAGCGTTCTTTTTGGGCGGCAATGTCCTCTGCCGCAACCTGGGGATGGTGGTAGCGGCCGTTTTGATCGGTGTAGGATCTCAAATACCACGTCGAGTTGATCTGGATCGCTTGTAGGGGGCAGTAGTTCAAGCAGGCAAAGCAGCCATAGCAGGTGGCGTCCTGGGGCCACTGCGGTTTACGGTCGACCAACCTGATCCTGTTGGCCAGGCAGACCTGTTCGCACGTGCCACATCCCGTACAGGTATCGTCGACGTAAAAGTCGAACCGGCTTTCAACCCGTTTGCCCAGGCGAATCAGCGCCGGGGTCATCCAGCGAAGCAGCGGCAGAAGCGGAACCAGGAAAAGGGGCGCGGGATCGCTCGAACGGATGTCCTCGTCGCGGTGGGCCTGGCGATCGACGATCACTTTTTGGATCGTGTCGAGCCGGGCCAGCATGGCCGATTCCAGCCCGGCGACCCTGTCCGGCGCGATCTGCCCGGCAAAGTTTTTGCTCAACGGCGCGCTGCCGCTGGGCATGGTCAAGACAAAAAACGCATCCAGCCGCCGGCCCTGTTTCTCCAGCAGCGCATCCAGCTCGTGAAAGGCGAAACAGTCCGTTCTGCCTCTCGTCGCAATCGCAAAGAGATAGCCGGCCGATCCCAGGTCGAGCCGCTGCACGACGGTGCGGACCACATTGGGCATGGTCGAGGCGTATTGGGGAAAAATAAAGCCAACCGCGTCCGCCGCGGTGGCAATGCGCCCGGCGTTGGCCCGGCCTGCGTCCAACAGGCTCACGATCGGGCGCAAGCGGGTGTCCGGAAGGCGTTTCTGCAGTTCTTGAGCGACGTGCAGCGAATTGCCGGTGCCTGAAAAAACAAACAGCTCGGTGTTCATTGTCTCGTCCACCTCTAGGTTTTTGGCAGAATCAGAGATAGATAGTCTCCCGCTTGAGTGTTGGTAGTCTCTTTTGCCAGAGTGCGCAGAGATCGCAGAGGTTTATGAGCTTTTCTCAGTGTTCTCGGCGTTCTCTGTGGTAAAAAATCTCTTGTTACCTGCAACAACACTTAACAGGGGGACCATCCAGAGATACGTCCCTTACAATGGATACGGATTTGAAAGGCCCAATGTTCGAAATATCAACAGATTGGACACCCACTTGCACTTTTCTTTCTGAACTGGACAGCATGACCAAAAGCGAATATAATACCGTCCATGATGGATAAAAAACGTGTGCGTTGTCCCAACTGCCAGGAGCAGGTTCTCGATCTTGCCTTTTGTCCACACTGCGGCCACAAGCTAGAGGCCGCGTCTTTGCCCGATCAGCCGCCGTCGCGGCGCGCGCGGCGCAGGGCTTTTGTGCGTCGTTGGATCTTGCCGGTCGTGCTGCTGCTGGTGGTCGTCGCCTTTGGCATCCTGGGGCTGGCCCTGAAGGGGTTCCGCGACGGGACCGAGGAACAGATGCTGGCCCGGCAGCGGCAGGCCGATATCCATTTCAACCGGGGCGAGGTGTGGATGCAGTGCGGCCAATACGAGATGGCCGAAGCCGAATTCCAGGAGGCGCTGCGGCTGGTGCCCGATTACCCTGACATTGGGCCCAAGCTGGAACTGGCCCGGCTGGAGCAGACGGTCACGCCGACGGCGGAGCCAACGGCGACGCCACAAGCCACGCCGACCACGGCCATGCCCACGCCGACCACGCAGGTGATCGTCGTTCCCGAGACCGAGGTCTTGTTTGACGAGGGCGTGGAACACTACCAGGCCCAGGAATGGGAAGAGGCGATCGCCAATCTGACCCAGGTGCGGCAGTTGGACAGCACTTATAAAACAGAAGAGGTCGTCGACATGTTGTTCCAGAGCCACTACCAGTATGGCCTGGAATTGGCCGAACAGGGCGTGCTGGAAGACGCGATCGCCCATTTCGACGCGGCGCTCTATCTGCACCCGCGCGTTCAGGACATCGAGGACCAGCGCCGCTGGGCGGACCTGTATTCGCGGGCCCTGGGGGTGTGGCAGGTGGACTGGGAACGGGTGATCAAAAACCTGACCTCGGTCTATATTCAAAACCCCGAATACAAGGATACCGCGCCCCGGCTGCGCACGGCGTGCATCACCCAGGCCCAGGTGATGGTCGATCAACAGCGGTGGTGTAACGCCGCCGAGCTGTACGAGCAGGCGATCGCGATCGATGCCGAGGACGAGACCATCGTCGAGTTGGAAAGTAAAACCCGGCGTCTCTGCGATACGTCGGATCCGCTTCCGCTGGCGACGCCGGTCATCGAAGGCGACTGGCCTCCGCAAGGCGAGGTCCACGTCGGCACGTTGATCGCTACCTGTTACGACTATCAGACCGACCAATCCAGCATCTGTTTCCAGAACGCGGTGGACAACGTGCTTTATACCTGGATCACGCAGACCGAACAGCCGGCGGTGACGCTGGACGGGTCGATGCTGGCTTTTCGCTCGGTCGATCCCGACCGGCCCGGCCTGTACGCGGTCAGCACTGCCGGCAGCGGCGTCGTCGTCAGCCGGACCGCCGCGATGTCCGAGACCGGCGCGATCGACAGCCGCAGCATCATCGGCGAGGGGGGGGGGGTGACCCTGACCACCGACGTCGAAGCGCAATATCCAACCTGGTCGCCCGACGGCCGGCAGGTGGCTTATTCGGTCTATGACCCCGAACAGGAAGAGTGGTTCATCTATGTCGTTGACCTGGCAAACCGGGGACAGCCTCGCCTGCTTCGCCAGGGGCGCTGGCCTAACTGGGGCGCAGGGGGGTTGTTGGCCTTTACGGCGTGCAACGGCGAGAACCATTGTGGAATTCATATTTATGATCCGGTGACACAGCAGGTGACCACTCTGACCGCCTCGGTGCAGGACAAAGTGCCCGTCTGGTCGCCCAGCGGCGATGCCCTGGTGTATATGTCGGACGTCGGCGGCATGAGCTCGAACCTCTATGCCGTCAACCTCGACGGATACGTCTGGCAGATCACGCGAAACCTGTCGACCGACGCCGTGCCCGTGTGGTCGCCCGACGGCGCGTATATTGCTTACGTGACCAATCACCGCGTCGACTGGATGATTTACAAGGCGCCGCTGTGGGGGGACTATATGCAAAAGGAGCGCCTGGCCGTCGCCGGCGTCGAGGGGGCGGAATGGACGCGGTTCAGGCTGGGTTGGATCGAGCCAATCCTCAAACCGGCGGATCAACCCTAGCTCGCGTTCCAGACAAACGGCCGACAATGTTGCTCAAACCTGACGATTTTGGTCAGGTTTGTTCTATCGGGGCCAAAACTGTGGTATAATAAAAAGGAAACAAACTCGACATCGATCGCGTATAGGTCATGCTTGTATACGTATTTGACCAACCGTATGGAGTTGAATGATGTCTGATATTCTTGATTCAATCAAACAAGGTGCCGAACAGGTGATCTCGGGGATCGATCAAAAGGGCCAGATCAAATCGGCGATCGACGGCGTGCGACGCCAGTGGAGTGAGCTGGAACGCAAGCGCCGGGTAACCCAGGTCGAAAACGAGGTCAAAACATTTCAGAACGAAATGAAGCAGCTGACCGAAGCGCTTGGCCTGCAAACGCTCTCGCTGTTTGACGCCAAAAAAATCATCCATCCCGAGCTGACCCGGCTTTGCGAGCGGATCAACGAGCTGCGTTCCGAAGTGGCGCAAAAGAAAGCCGAGCTGGCAGAACTGCAGGTCCAGCCGCCGTCGCCTCCGAAACCGCAGCAGGTGACTTGCCCGCGCTGCCAATCGCGGGTCTCGACGGACGATGGGTTTTGCCCCAAGTGTGGGGAGCGGCTCCAGGAACCGGCTCCATCGCCGGCACCGTCGCGCACCGTGGTGCGGCTGCGTTGTCCCAAGTGCAAGACGATCCTGGGCGACGATGCCGAATTTTGCCCGGGATGCGGCGTGAAAATCAAACGCCCGGGATCTGCTGCGCCTGCTGCTGCGACGAGCCGTTTTTGCGCTTCGTGCGGCGCGCAGATTGCGGCGGAAGCTCGTTTTTGCCCCGTTTGTGGCCAGACGGCAGGCACTTAGGATCACAGAATCGGCGCATATGCAAGATTCTGCTGAAAATCGGCTTTAACTGAGGGATTCACTCATGTCTATTCAAGTAGGACAGATGCTCAAGGGCCGCTACCGGATCCAGGCGATCCTGGGCGAGGGCGGGATGGGCACGGTGTACCTGGCCCAGGATACGCTGCTCGACCGGCCCCGGGCGATCAAAGAGCTTTATTCCGATCCCCTGGCCGATGAGGCCAAGCTGATTGCCGCGCGCACCCAGTTTGAGCGCGAAGCAAAAGCCTTGAGCGAGCTGCGACACAAGAATCTGCCTCACGTCAATGACTATTTTAGCATTGACGAGAACGATTACCTGGTGATGGACTATATTCAGGGCGAGAGCCTGGCCGACATTTTGGGGCGCAAAAAGCGTCCCACCGAGCCGTTGTTGTGCATCTGGCTCGATCAGATTCTCGACGCTCTGGCATACTGCCACCAGCACAACGTCATCCACCGCGATATCAAGCCAGCCAACATTGTCCTGACGCCCGAGGGCAAAGTGATGTTGGTCGATTTTGGCCTGGTCAAGTTCATCGATCCGCACAACCCGCGGACGGCAACGATCGTGCACGGGTTGGGCACGCCCGACTATACGCCGCTGGAACAATATGACGCCAGTATCGGCCATACCGACGGCCGGAGCGATATCTATTCGTTGGGAGCGACGATGTATCATTTGCTGACCGGGCGCAAGCCGCAGCCCGTGTCGGGACGCATCCTCAAGCCGGATACACAGCCGGACATCAGCGAGCTCAATCCCAAGGTCTCACCGTGGATGATCGCTTTTGTGCGCAAGTCGATGGCCATTCGCCCAGAGAATCGATACCAATCCGTCGTCGACATGCGCCAGGAGCTGCAAACGCGGGTATTCAAGGTCAAAAGCGCGTCGAGAGGCAGGGCGGCGCCTCGCGCCTCGACCGCGAGTACCGCGCGCAAACCGGCACCCGGGTCCGCGCCTCATCGCGCTCCGGCACAGGAAAGCCGCCAGTATCGATATGGCAAATCGAGCCCTCGACCAAAGACGAACCCCTCCCGGTCCAGCCCGGGCCTGCCCCAGATCGACAAAAAGATGGCCACCGAGCTGCTGCCGATGGCGGTGCCGATTGGCATCGTGACGTTTCTGACCGTGTTCACCATTTTGGCCTTTGCCTCGTCGTCGTTCGTTACCGCGGCGATCATGATTGCGCCCTTGATCCTGGGCGGCCTGGCCTATAACAAGTTTTCTTCGAGAAAGCACCGCGGCCCGCCCAGGTTCTAGGAAGCGGCCCTCCATCTTGTTTTTTTGCCTTTGTCGCAAAAACGCGATACAATCAGGGCATGATTTTCCTCGACGACTTGATAGCAATAGGCGGGCGTCTGTTTGGCCCGGCGCATGCTCGCCAGTTTAGCGACCTGGCTTTTGATTCCCGGCGGTTGGAAGCGGGCCAGCTCTTTTTGGCCGTCAAGAGCGATACCGGCGACGGGCACGATTATATCCTGCAGGCCGTCCGCAAAGGCGCGTCCGGCGTGCTCTGCCAGCGTGTTCCCGACGGGCTCGCGCCGGGAGTAACCTGCATTCTCGTCGACGATACGCGCCAGGCGCTGCTGCGCTGGGCGCGGTTTGTTTTGACCAGGGCCGAGGCCGAGGTCGTCGCCGTAACCGGTTCGAGCGGCAAGACGATCACCAAGGAGGCCATCGCCGACGTG
>JAFGJF010000265.1 GCA_016929205.1 Anaerolineae bacterium | reverse complement strand
GTTTCAACTCGTCAGGCGAAGCAGACATCATCTGCCAAATCGGAATGGCTCGCTCGGCGTCGCCTTTCAGGTAATGCAACAAAGTGGCCTGAAGGCCAGCCAGCGTCGTTTTGTCTACCCGCAGCGCGCGCGTCAAGGGAAAATGGCGCAGCCGCGCGATGACATTTTTTTTGCCGGCCAGGATCCCCGCTTGTGGAGCACCCAGTAACTTGTCGCCACTAAAGGAGACCAGATCCAATCCAGAGGCGATGGCTTGCTGCACCATCGGTTCGTGCTTAAAGCCGATGGTTTCGGTTGGCAATAGGGTGCCACTTCCCAAGTCCTCGTAGACGATCACCCCGTGGGCCCGTCCCAACTCAACCAACGCGTGTGCCGGCACCTGTACCGTAAAACCACTCACCCGAAAATTGCTCTGGTGAGCCAGCATCAACATCGCCGTGTCTGGAGTGATGGCCTGTTCATAATCGCGCAGATGCGTGCGATTGGTCGTTCCAACCTCCACCAGTTTGGCTCCGCTTTCGCGCATGACATCGGGGATACGGAATCCGCCACCGATTTCGACGAGCTGTCCGCGGGAGATGATCACCTCTCGTCCCCTGGCCAAAGCCGCCAGAGTCAAGAACACGGCCCCGGCATTGTTGTTGACCACCAATGCCGCCTCGGCACCGGTCAGACGGCAGATCAAGTGTTCGGCGTGGACATATCGCGAACCGCGCCGGCCCGCTTTCAAATCGTACTCGAGGTTGCTGTAGCCTTGTCCAACAGCTACCATCGCTTCCAATGCGGCCTCACACAGAGGCGCGCGCCCCAGGTTGGTATGGATGACGATTCCCGTGGCATTGATCGCCGGCACAAGCGTCGGCTGCACCCGTTCGTTCAAGATGCGTGCGATCGTACCGGCCAATTCCTGCTCCGATGGGCAGTGCTGGCCCTGTAAGATCAGGCTTCGGCTATCTGATAACGCCTGACGGATCGATTCGACGACCACGGTGCGGCCATACAACTGCTCCCACTCTTGAGCAGCAGCCACTTGCAAAACCTTGTCCACACTGGGCAGATTTCGCAATTCATCTTGCACTGTCATGACCTGTGATCCTGCATCCCACCTATGATCCTTTCACAGGAGGTTCCCGTGTCATCGCAAACATTTCGGTTAAAATCAAGACCCCGATCAAAACGAGCGCGATGGCCAAAGTGAGAACGCGCTGCATTTGCAGCCAGGCAATAACGACCACAAAAAGGCCTATCTGTATGCTTTGGCGAACAAATCGCACTCTGAAAACACGAACGCTACAAAATCGTCCAAAGCGGGCATTCAGATAGGCAACCGCCGGCATAAATGTGCTGACGATGGCCAAAAACAGCAACACGAAAAAAAGCAGTTTGGTCGCTGAATTGACTGCAAGCTGGATGACGCCCCACAAAGCCAACCAGGCAATGAGCGCCAAAAAAACAACGTACCATATCCAATGTCTATCTCGAGTTATTGGGTCAGCCTTTTTTGATGACATATACCGTATTATACCTGAAAACAAATTTTGCGGCTACTATTGGCTCTAGAGTCTGTTCGACAGATGACGAAAACAGGTGTAAAATGAACGGCATCTTGGCAACAAAAGGGATTTACGATGGAAAAACAATACCTGACTGCTAATCTACCAGGCATTGGCGGCAAAACAAAAGTCTTTAATGCCGACTTTTGTGTCACAGAGCTGCCGCTATACACGCCATGCGGCCACGGCCAGCACACCTATATCGATATCGAAAAAGAGGGTATACCTACCTTTGAAGCCACACGACGCATTGCCAAGGCACTGGGGATCGATCCACGATCGATAGGGTACGCGGGATTAAAAGACGCCCATGCCGTGACTGTGCAGACACTTTCTATAGAACACGTGCTTCCAGCCGAAATCGAAAAACTCGAATTGCCAGGCATTCGTATTCTGAACGTCAGCCAACACACAAACAAGCTCAAAATCGGTCATTTGCGGGGTAATCAATTTACGATCCGCGTGCGTGACGTGCCCCCCGGTGCACAGCCCATTGCACAAGCCATCCTCGACGTATTGGCGCAGCGCGGTGTGCCGAATCGTTTTGGCGAACAACGTTTCGGCGTTCGAGGCGACACGGACTTGCTCGGGCGAGCGCTGGTCCTGGGCGACACAAAATCGTTTATCGATCGCTTTGTCGGTATGCCTCATCCTGCAGAAACAACTCCCATTCAGCGCGCCCGCCAACTGTACCAGGACGGCAAATTGAAAGAAGCGTTGGATGTGTGGCCCAAACAGATGCAGAATGAGCGACGGGTTGTTCACACGCTGCTCGATCGGCCAGAGAACAGTGAACGTGCCACGCGCAGCATTCCATACAAAATGCGCAAATTCTTTATCTCGGCTTATCAGAGCACGTTGTTCAACCGCCTGCTCGCACGCCGTCTGGATGCAATCGACCGGCTCGTGGTCGGCGACCTAGCCTGGATTCATGACAAAGGCGCTGTCTTTGACGTTCAAGATCCCGAGATCGAGCAACCACGAGCGGATGCGCTTGAAATCAGCCCCTCAGGACCTTTGTTCGGTTTCAAGATGACGATGCCCAAAGGTGTGCCGGGCGAGATGGAACAACACATCCTGGACCAAGAATCCCTAACCTTGGACGACTGGCGCGCAGCCAAGTTCAAAGGCGCGCGCCGCCCCTTGCGCTTTCCCTTGCGCGAAAGCAAAATATGGTATGACGACGGGTTGATGATCTCGTTTGTGCTACCGCCAGGATGTTATGCCACTGTTGTCCTGGACGAGATCATGAAATCGCCTCGGGTAACAGCATAATGGTTGTTTATCCAAGTGCTTGGCTTTGTGGATCAACGTGTACGGTACTCAACATGGTGCGCCAAGTGTACACGTACGTGCGTCGACGATCCTGATACCGATCTCTCGCATCGCCTGAACAATCTCTTGTTCCTTTACGCCAGAAACCTTGATCGTCAACAGACGATTGCTCATATCCTCGCCCAAAAATGTCCCCAGGGAGACGATATTGCCTTCCAATTTGTTGATGGCCTGTGTAATTTTAAATAACTCACCCCTTTTCTCGGGCACGAGCAACGTCAGCCGCACGCCTTCATCGCGAGCCGCAAACAGTTCGAGAAATACCTTGAACAGATCCGTCTCGGTGATAATGCCAACCAGGATCTCGCCCCGCATCACCGGCAAAGCGCCCACGCCGTTGTCGACCATCATTCGTGCCGCCTCTTCAATCGGCATATCCTCGGTCGCGACATACAACTTGCCAGACATCACCTGCTCGACGGTCACTCTGGCAAGCAGGTAGTGGATCTCGTGAATGCTGAGCGACGTCGCCGAAGAAGGTGAAGCGTAAAGCAGATCTTTTTCCGTGACGATGCCTACAAGCTTGTTGTTCTTGTCCAGGACTGGCAGTCGCCTTATTTTTTCCTGGCGCATTATTTTTAACGCATTTTCGATAGGCAAATCCGGACGAACGGTAAGTGGATGATGGGTCATTCTTTCGTAAACAAGCATTACACCCTCCTAACATAGAAAAATGAGAATTTACTGCCCGAGATCAAACAACGAGTACTCTAGATTGGATTTTGCAGGATGACGCTGATCGCGCCATAGTCGCCCACCTGAGCGCCCAGCGGCGAAGGAAGAATCTCGACGACGGCACTCATCTGAGGCCAGCTTTCTTTACACACAACCTGGCGGACGCGATCCAGGAAAAAATCGCCTTGCTCTGTGGCTATCGTGCCCAAAACGATAACCTCAGGATTTAGCACCTGGACGATGTTTGCCAAGCCCACCCCCATATAATGGGCCGTCTCATCCACCAACTGGAGCGCCAGTTTGTTTCCACTTTTGGCAGCCTCAAAAAGGTGTTCGGCGCCGATCGTATTCAGATCGCCGGCCAATTCCAAAAGCGCGGCAACGTCTTTTGCCACAGAACAAGACAACGCAGAGGGAAGGGCGAGCGCATTTTGAACCGCTTCCCGGGCGCGGCGAGCAATCGCCGGGCCCGAACAAAAAGCCTCCAGGCAGCCATGTTTGCCACATCCACACAACGGGCCGCCTTGCGGCACAACGCGCATGTGGCCTACCTCGCCGGCGTTTCCATTTGTACCCCGATACAGTTTGCCATCCAGGATCAACCCGCCTCCGATCCCGGTCCCCATGGTCATATAGACCAGGTTTCTTTTGCCCTTGCCAGCGCCAAACAGCCATTCAGCAAGTGCCCCGGCATTCGCATCGTTCTCCAACTGAGTATACAAACCAAACTCGGTTTCAAGCAGTGATTTGATCGGCACGGGGTTCCAACTTGGCAAGTTGGGCGGTCCAAGAATGATCCCTTGCTCGGCATCCATTGGGCTGCCACAGGCCACGCCAATGCCCACTATGTCGGACTTGGGGATACCACTCTCTGACAGATTCTGCCGGATCATCGAGATCAAGCGCGCGACACCGAACGCCGAACCTTTTTCAGCCTCCGTTGGACGACGGACTTTGTGCACAATCTCTCCATTGCGCGTACACAGCACCGTGGCCAGTTTGGTACCGCCAATGTCGACACCCAAGACGTAAGCAGTTTGAGGTTGGTTGTTGGGAGAAATTATCATAATAGAATTCATTATATCATCCTTTTCGACGGCAGGCAAGACGTTTTTGAACTGCTACTTGACAGATTTGCGACTTTGTGCTATTATTTTAGCACTCTAGTATTGAGAGTGCTAAAATAATCTTGGGATTTCTGAGCAATGGAACAACAGATCGGCATTTTAACACCGCGCAGGCGAAAAATTCTAAATATCGTCGTGCGTGAATACATAGAAACGGCATCACCTGTCGGCTCCAAGAGCGTCAGCCAGCATCCAGAGCTTAAAGTCAGCCCGGCAACGGTGCGTAACGAGATGGCTTATCTAGAAGATCACGGCTATCTGACGCATCCACATACGTCGGCAGGACGTATGCCTACAGAAAAAGGCTATCGCTATTTTGTCGAGCAGTTAATGGATGACGTGATCTTGCCGCTGGAAGAACAGCGGATGATTGTCCACCAATTCCACCAAACGCAACTTGACGTCAACCAGTGGATGAGGCTTGCGGCGACCGTGTTGGCCCATGCATCCAGGGGAGCGGCGATCGTGGCACCACCACGTGTACACCGTTGCCGGTTCAAGCATATGGAACTGCTTTCTACGCATGGCGCGATGGTATTGCTCGTTCTCGTGTTGGAGGGCGGGCTGGTGAAACAACAAATGTTGACACTGGCTGAAATGCCAAGCCAAGCAGATCTGAGCCGTATTAGTCGCTGGTTGAACGACGTCTTTGCCGAGAACGAAGCCAGTGAAATTCGTCGCCAACTCGTTGTTTTGCCACAGTTCGAGCAAGAGGTCTCCGAGATGGTGGTCCACATTATGGAGACGATCGATAAACAAAAGGAACCATTGTACCGCGATGGATTAATCAACGTGCTGGCCCAACCCGAATTCGAACAGGACGCCAATCACGTTATCAATGTGTTTTCCTCCGGCGGCTCCCTCGACGTAGCCCTTTCAGACATGTTATCAATGGGTCTGGACAGTACAAGTGTGCGCGTTGTTATTGGAGGCGAAGGACAATACAACGACCTGTCTGACTTTAGCCTGGTATTATCACGGTATGGGATCAACAATCACATCACCGGCGCGCTTGGGGTGCTCGGGCCGATTCGGATGCCCTACGGGCGTACCGTTTCAGCGGTGCGGTTCGTCTCGCAGTTGTTGAGCAATCTTATCTATGACATGTATGGGGATCAAACATCTCCAATAACAAACGAATACAATTAATCACACAAATACCGAAACCGATAGAGAGGTAAAATCGTAGTATGGTCGAGAAAAGCCCAGACCTATCACCGCCAAAAGGCCTAGAGATGGAACAGCAGGATCAAGAAACAGTACTTGAACAACAAGAGGAACTGCAAGAGCAATCGGAAACGACATCAAAAGATGAGCAAGCAGCCGAACAAGAGCCGCTTGATCTGGAATCGCAGTTAGCCGAAGCAGAAGCAAAGGCAGCCGAATATTTGGACGGCTGGCAGCGCTCGCGCGCCGAATTTGCCAATTTTCGGCGCCGGCAAGATCAAATGCAAAAGACAATGCGCCAACAGGCGGTAAGCAGCTTGTTGGAAAGACTCATCGCCGCTTTGGACGATCAAGAACGGGCATACAAGGCGATACCCAAGGAACTGCAAAACGATGCCTGGGTCGAGGGCTTGATGCTGGCGGACAAAAAACTGCGCGCGGTATTGGAAAAAGAGGGCCTATCCGAGATGCAGGCCTCACCGGGCGATGACTTTGATCCATACTATCATCAGGCCATATTACACGAGCCCAGCACCGAGTTTGACGAAGGCAAAATAGTCGATGTCCTTCAGAAAGGGTATCAACTCCAGGACATGGTTCTGAGGCCCGCCGTCGTGCGCGTGTCAAGCGGCAAAGTAGACAATACGGAATAAATAACGCACCTATCCCGATTTGCAAGTGTGAAACATAAAGGAGAACAACAATGGGAAAAATCATTGGAATTGACCTGGGAACAACCAACTCGGTCTGTTCGATTATAGAAGGCGGCGAGCCGGTTGTCATTCCTAGTTCAGAAGGTGGACGGCTCTTCCCTTCTGTGGTCGCCATCAACCCCAAAAGCAACGAACGTATGGTGGGACAGATTGCCCGGCGACAGGCGATCACCAACCCCGAGAACACCATTTTTTCGATCAAGCGATTTATGGGACGCAAATATAACGATCCTGAAGTCAAGCGCGCGATGGAGATCGTGCCTTACAAGGTGACGGCAGCGCCCAATGGCGACGTGCGCGTGTGGATGGGAAATCAAGAATACTCTCCGCCCGAGATTTCGGCAATGATCCTGCAAAAGATCAAGACCGATGCCGAGGCGTATCTGGGAGAAGAAGTGGTCGAAGCGGTCATCACCGTGCCAGCATACTTTAATGACTCTCAACGCCAGGCAACCAAAGACGCGGGGCGTATTGCAGGGCTGAACGTGCTGCGTATCGTCAACGAACCAACGGCTTCTTCGCTGGCCTATGGAATGGACAAAAAGGCCGATGAGACGATCGCCGTGTACGACCTGGGTGGTGGCACGTTTGACATCTCGATCCTTGATGTAGGCGATGGTGTGTTTGAAGTCAAGTCGACCAACGGTGATACGTATCTGGGCGGTGACGATTTTGACCAACTCGTCATCGAATGGATCGTCGGTGAATTCAAGCGCGACCAGGGTATCGACCTGCGCCAGGATCGGATGGCCCTGCAACGACTCAAAGAAGCTGCCGAAAAAGCCAAAATCGAGCTGTCAACGGTGATGGAGACCGATATCAATCTACCCTTTATCACTGCCGACACCAGCGGACCCAAACACCTTCAAATGACGCTTACCCGCGCCAAACTGGAGCAGTTGACCGAAGACCTGATCAATCGTTCGATTGCACCATGCCAGAAAGCGCTGGACGATGCCAAACTCAAACCAGGCGACATCGATGAGGTTATCCTGGTAGGCGGTATGACCCGCATGCCGGCGATCCGGGAAAAGGTTAAGGAATTCTTTGGCAAGGAACCGCACAAGGGCGTCAACCCTGACGAGGTCGTTGGCGTGGGTGCAGGAATTCAGGCCGGCGTGCTCAAAGGGGATGTCAAAGACGTGCTCTTGCTCGACGTAACGCCACTGACGTTGAGCATCGAGACGCTGGGCGGCATTTCAACGTCACTGATCGAGCGCAATACGACCATTCCAACAAAAAAGAGCCAGATCTTTTCTACCGCTGCCGATATGCAGTCGCAGGTCGAGATTCACGTCGTCCAAGGCGAACGCAAGTTTGCCCGCGATAACAAGAGCCTGGGACGTTTTATCCTGGACGGCATTCCACCTGCACCGCGTGGCGTGCCCCAAATCGAAGTTACTTTTGACATCGACGCAAACGGCATCGTCAACGTCACGGCACAGGACAAAGCCACCGGCCGCGATGCGCACATCACCATTACAGCTTCCAGCGGCTTGTCCGAAAAAGAGATCCAAGAGATGGTGAATAACGCTCAAGACCATGCAGCCGAGGATCAGAAACACAAAGAAGAGATCGAAGCGCGCAACGCAGCCGATCACGCGGTTTATACTGCCGAAAAGCTCTTGCGCGAGCAAGGCGAAAACGTGCCCGAAAATGTCAAAAAGGACGTTGAAGCCAAAAAAGAAGCGTTGCAGAAAATCAAGGACACAGGGTCCAAAGAAGAGCTGGAACGTCTCACACAAGAACTTGGATACGCAATCCAGCAAGTCGGCGCGTCCATGTATGGCGGTCAAGAAGGTGCAGGCACACCGCCTCCAGGTGGTTTTGGCACACAAGGTGGCCCGGATCAAGGTCCACCTCCCGATGAGGATGTCGTAGACGGCGAATTTAGCGAAGCCTAACACCAAACCTTGTGAGAGATGAATGAGCAGTAAGCGCGACTACTATCAGGTTCTTGGGGTCTCACGCGATGCAACCACCGATGAACTGCGTAAAGCGTATCGGCGACTAGCACGCCAATACCATCCAGACATCAACAAAGAAGTTGACGCCGAGGAACAATTCAAAGAAATCAATGAAGCCTACGAGGTGCTGAGCGATCAGGACAAACGAGCCAGGTACAATCGCTTCGGCCATGCCGGTGTTCAAGGCAATGCTGGAGATGCCGGTGGATTTGGTGGTTTTGGCTTTGGCGTTGAAGATATTTTTGAGAGCTTTTTTGGCGGCGGGATGCGCCGAGAAAGCGCGAAAAGCCGTCCCCAACGCGGCCAAGATTTGCGGTATGATCTCGAGATTTCTTTCAGGGAAGCTATCTTTGGTTGCGAAAAAGAACTAGAGGTGCCACGATACGAGTCTTGTCCAACCTGTCAGGGCTCCGGAGCCAAGCCGGGTACCACCCCGATCCGCTGTTCAGAATGCAATGGGACAGGCGAGATCCGGCACGTACAGCGCTCCGTTTTTGGGTCGTTTGTCAACGTGACGTCCTGCCCTCGTTGCAGCGGCACCGGGGAAGAGATTCCGACGCCTTGTACCGAATGCGACGGACGCAAAAAAGTCCGTCGCACGCGCAAGCTGTCGGTCAGAATCCCGCCTGGCGTGGATAACGGCACCCAGATCCGATTGACGGGCGAGGGTGAATACGGTACGTTGGGCGGCCCCCCCGGCAACCTGTACGTCTTTATCTCGGTCGAGGCGCACGAATTCTTTGTTCGACGTGATAATGATATCATCCTCGAACTTTCAATCAATGTCGCGCAGGCTGCGCTTGGTGACCAGGTTAAAATCCCGACAATTGATGGTGAAGAAGACCTGGCTATTCCGGCAGGCACACAGAGCGGCACGATCAAACGACTCAAGGCGCATGGTGTACCTTTTCTGCGGCGGCCTGGCCGTGGCGACCAGTTGGTTATGATCACGGTCGAGACACCAAAAAAGCTGACACCAAAACAAGAACAGCTTTTCCTCGAGTTGGGCGAAACGCTTGGCAAAGAAGCAATACGCCCCCAGGAAAAAGGTTTTTTTGATCGAGTCAAAGAAGCATTAGGATTGTAAGGATCTGAAATCAGACAGCAAAAGACTTGCAAAGCGGCAGACAATGGCGTCTGCATGCTTTTGCAAGTCTTTTTTT